>CATYZI010000027.1 GCA_958415625.1 uncultured Collinsella sp.
TCTCGGAAGGCACGTGCAGACCTTTCGTCATGGCCTCCTACCTTTCTTTCGGGCCTTTCGGCCGAATCTCTCAGCGCCCTTCCATAGCGGACGCTGCTTGCTGACAGCTCTAGTTATATCCAAATTCCACCCGCAATTCCACCTCGCCCCCGAACGGTCAACAAAGTGCGATGAACGGTATATCGCACGAGATTCCCCCATAATGTACTTCGGCGTTCTAAAGTAACTTTTCTAAGGTAAACGCTCTTTTTTCCTAAAAACTATTTGCAATTGCATCTCTAAACTTTTGATTCAGAATTGCATAGCTAAATCGGTTTTATGTATATAAATGATGTTTGTTTACGTTTCCGCCTGCATTCAATGATATTCAGCTATCCATCATTCTTATTCACACTTACGTACCAGTTGAGTGAGGATATAGACCGCTTGCAGACGAGCAGGACGTCAGTCCTATGACTTGTCAGCGTAAGAAGTAGGTAAAGATACCGTTCACGCGATACGTCCGTGCCAGCGGTCGACTAAATTGAGACAATAGTGATTAGTGTTAGGCTACCGTCCCTTGTGGGGACTGAACGGACAGATGCATATGCCGAGCAAAATCGAAAAGAAGCAAGCCGCCGCAAAGCTGCGCAAACCGCCGCGCGACTTCTCGTACACGCAAAACCGAGAGCTCAGCTGGCTACGCTTTGACAACCGCGTGCTCGACGAAGCCTTCGACGAAACCGTTCCGTTATTCGAGCGACTAAAGTTCGTCTCGATCTTCGAGTCCAACCTCGACGAGTTCCTTATGGTGCGCGTGGGCGGCCTGTCCGATCTGGCGGAGCTCAAAAAACAACCTGTCGACAACAAGAGCAATATGACCGCCTCCGAACAGGTCGATGCTGTCATGGCCGAAATGCCCGGGCTCCTTACCCGTTGGGAGTCCATCTTTAAGAGCATCGAGGGCAAGCTCGACACCTTGGGCGTTCACCGCGCCCGCATCGATTCGCTTACGCCCGAGGAGCGCACCTTTGTAACCCGCTACTTCCAGGCCTACGTGTCACCGGTCATCTCGCCGCTGGTCATCGATCCTCGCCACCCCTTCCCCAACCTGCGCAATGGCGCGCTCTATCTGGCCTGTGGTCTGGACGGTGCCACCGACGAGGAGAGCCTGCTGGGCCTTATCGAGATTCCCGCCTCGATGAACCGCGTGGTCGAGATCCCCTCGCCCACCGGCACCTACTCCTACATCTTGCTCGAGGACGTCATCCTCGCCTGCCTGGACAGCTGCTTTGGCTCCTATAAGCCGCTGGATCGTGCGCTGATCCGCGTCACCCGCAACGCTGACATCGATCCGGACGGCGAGGGCGTCGAGGAGGAAGAGGACTACCGCCAGCACATGAAGCGCATTCTCAAGAAGCGCCTGCGCCTGCAGCCGGTAGTGCTCGCGGTCTCGGGATCGCTCGAGAAGGCGACGCTCAAGACTATCCGCAAGGCGCTCGAGCTTTCGCGTCGCTCGGTCTTTACCTGCGATATCCCGCTCAACCTGGGCTACGTCTTTGGCATTGAGGGCAAGATTCCCGAGCACCTGCGCAACGAGCTGCTCTTTACGCCGTTTAAGCCGCAGCCCAATCCCACCATCGACATGACCCGCTCCATCCGCGAGCAGGTGCTGCAGCACGACAAGCTGCTCTTCTACCCTTACGAGGCCATGAACCCGTTCTTGGACCTGGTGCACGAAGCAGCCTACGACCCCGAGTGCATCTCGTTGCGCATCACGCTCTACCGCGTGGCCAAGCAGAGCCGCCTATGCGAGTCGCTGATCGATGCTGCCGAGAACGGCAAAGAGGTCACGGTGCTCATGGAGCTCCGCGCACGCTTTGACGAGCAGAACAACATCGAGTGGGCCGAGCGCCTGGAAGAGGCCGGCTGCACCGTCATCTATGGTTCCGAGGGCTTTAAATGCCACTCAAAGATCTGCCAGCTCACCTATCGCGAGGGCATGGCGCTCACCCGCCTAACGCTTTTGGGCACCGGCAACTTTAACGAGAAGACGGCCAAACTCTACAGCGACTTTATGCTCATGACAGCCCATCCCGGCATCGGCGAGGACGCCAACCTGTTCTTCCGCAACCTGTCGCTGGGCAACCTGCGCGGCGACTACCGCTTCCTGGGTGTGGCGCCCGTAGGCCTCAAGCCGCTCATCATGCGCGGGCTTGACCGCGAGATCCAGCGCGCCCTTGCCGGCGAGCCCGCCCGCGTGTTCTTTAAGCTCAACTCGCTGACCGACCGCGAGGTTATCGACAAGATCGCCGAGGCATCGTGTGCCGGCGTGCGCGTAGACATGATCATCCGAGGCATCTCGTGCCTCAAGCCCGGTGTTCCGGGCAAGACCGAGAACGTGCATGTCCGCTCCATCGTCGGACGCTTTTTGGAGCACGCGCGCGTCTATGCTTTCGGCGTGGACTCGGACATGATTTACCTGAGCTCGGCAGACATGATGACGCGCAACACCGAGCACCGCGTGGAGATTGCCTTCCCCGTGCTCGACCCCACCTGCCGCGCCCTAGTGCACGAGTACATGGGCATGCAGCTGCGCGACAACGTGAAGGCCCGCAGCCTCACGAGCGACGGCACCTGGGTCCCCGTGGAGCGTGCAGAGGGTGAGAAACCCTTCAACTCACAGGAAGCCCTGCTGGAGCGCGCCTATCGCAACGCCGAGGCCGCGCCCGGGCCCGTCATTGAGGCGGAACCTGCCTCCGAGGCCGAGCCGCAGCCAGTAGCACCCAAGGTCCAAGAGGTCCAGGCGACCGTCATTGAGCCCGAGCCTGCACCTGCACCTCAGCCCGATCCGCAGGTCACCAAGCCCGCACCCGAGACGAGCGCCCGTCGCGATAAGCCCGCTGGCAAGACCAAGGCCATCGAGCGCCATCGCCCCGGCCGCGTGCGCATGGGCCTGGGTCTGATCGGCCTGGGTCTTAAGACGCTCATTACCGGCAAGACGAAATAGTCGTTTGTAGAAGCAGTTTGTAGAAGCGCCCCGCATTTGAGGAAAGCCTCGGATGCGGGGCGCTTTTCCCTGCTACCATGGTGCGAACAACAACGCGAATGACAGGCAGGAATATGAAGCTCACTATAGAATCGATGACCTACGGCGCCGACGGGCTGGCGCACGCCGACAACGGCAAGGCCGTCTTTGTGCAGGGTGCCGTGGCAGGCGACACCGTCGAGGCCGAGGTCGTACAGGACGGCAAGTCATTCATGCGCGCCCGCACCACCGAGATTCTGGAGCCAAGCCCCAATCGCATTCAGCCTCCCTGCCCCTTCGTGGGCATCTGCGGCGGCTGCTCGTGGGGCAATCTCTCACGCACGGCACAGCTCGCCGCCAAGGAGCAAAACCTGCGCTCCACGCTCGAGCGCATCGGCAAGTTCGCTCCTGAGCAGGTCGATAAGTTGGTGCAGCCCATCTGCCACACCAAGGACGACTGGGGCTACCGCAATAAAATCGAGCTCGAACCGACCATCGTCAACGGTCGCGTGCGTCTTGGCATGCACGGTGTCGACCCCAGCAAAATCGTAACCGTCGATGCGTGCCCGCTGTTCGATAAGCGTTTTCCCAAGGCGCTCAAATCGGTCGTCGGCGCACTCAACTATCTAAGCGGCAGCCATGACTTGGGACTCGAACGCGTGGGCATTCGCGCATCGCGCCGCACCAAGGCGCTCGAGGTCGCACTCTGGACGCCCACAGGCTCTTTTCCGCGCTCGCAAGTCTCCCGCGTGCTGGCGGACGCCGCTCATCCCACGAGCATCGTGCGCGTGATGAGCAGGGGCGAGAAGAAGGCCCGCCGTGTCTCCAAGGTCGAAATGCTCGCCGGCGAGGGCTCGTGGACCGAGAACATCGCCGAGGGCCAGATGCGCTTGTCTGCCCCGTCGTTTTTCCAAGTCAACACCAAGGGCGCCGAGATTTTGATTGATCTCGTTATGGACGCCCTCGACCCGCAGGAAGACGAGCTTGCCGTGGACCTGTACTGCGGCGCCGGAACCTTTACCCTGCCGCTCGCCCGCCGCTGCGACTTCGTCGCCGCCGTCGAGGCCTACGGCCCGGCCGTGCGCGACCTGCGCCGTAACCTGGAGATCAACAAGCTCGATAACGTCGACGTCATCGGCGGAGACGCGGTGCGCGAGTTCCCCGACCAGGATGCCGACGTCTTGGTGGTCGACCCGCCGCGTGCGGGCTTGGCGCCCGAGGCCATCGACCTCATCGCGAGCACGAGTGCCCGCGATGTCGCCTACGTGAGCTGCGACCCGGCGACTCTGGCCCGCGACCTCAAGCGCTTTGTCGAGGAGGGCACCTTCTCCCCCGTCAAGATCACGCCGGTCGACCTATTCCCGCAAACCTTCCACTGCGAGACCGTCGTCCACCTTAGGCGCAACTAGCCACTTAATCATTGCTCAGAAAAATCATTGGGAAATCGAGCGTGGCAAGCGGAGGTCTTCGGGGTATAAGACGGCTAATTGTATGCCGCCTATGAAAGGAACCCTCATGCCCAGCGTTGCCGTTCTCGCCGCCGATGGCTTTGAAACTATTGAATGCTTGACCATGGTCGATGTCATGCGTCGCGGCGGCGTGCGTGCCACGCTCGTCTCGATCATGCCCACGCGTGAGGTCGTAAGCTCGCTGCAGATCCCCGTGACCTGCGATGCGCTCTTTGATGAGATCAACTTTGACGAGTACGACTGCGTCGTGCTGCCCGGCGGCCTGCCCGGTGCCACCAACCTGCGCGCCGATCAGCGCGTCTGCGACGTGGTCTGCGAGTTCGCCGCGACCAAGCACGTTGCCGCCATCTGCGCCGCCCCGTTTATCCTGGGCGAGCTCGACCTACTCGAGGGGCGCCACGCCACGTGCTTCCCTGGCTTTGAGAAAAGCTTCCCCGAAGGCGCCTATACCGGCGAGAAGGTTACGCAAGACGGCAACATCATCACCGCCAGCGGCATGGCCCAGTCGCTCCCCTTTGCGCTTGAGCTGCTGCGTACGCTCGCCGGCGACAAGGCCGTCGAGAAGGTCGCCGAGGGCATTCAGCTATGATTTTGGCTTCGCAATCACCGCGCCGCATCGAGTTGATGCGCGAGGCGGGCTATGACATTCGCGTGATTCCCGCAGATATCGACGAAACGCCTTTTGATGGCGAGGCCCCGCTTACGCTCGTTGAACGCTTAGCACGCGCCAAAGCCGCCGCCATTGCCGCCGAGCATGCCGAGCCCAACGAACTGACCGTCGCGGCCGATACTATTGTCACCTTCGATGGCAAGATTCTGGGCAAGCCGGCAACCGAGGACGAGGCGCGCACCATGCTCCGCGAGCTTTCGGGCCGCACGCACCAGGTCGCAACCGGCGTCTGCATTGTTAAAGCCGGCGACGCTACAGCTCCGCATGCCGCCGAGAGCCTGTCGTTTGTCGATGTGACCGACGTGACGTTCTATGAGCTTACCGAAGAGCAGATCGAGCGCTATGTTGCCTCCGGCGAACCCATGGACAAGGCCGGGGCCTACGGCATCCAAGGCACAGGCGGCCGCATGCTTGTGCACGATATTTCGGGTGACTTCTACAACGTGGTGGGCTTGCCCATCGCTCGCGTCGCACGCGCGATTCAAAAACTCTCGTAATTGCATCTGGCGCTGGGTATCCCCCGGCGCCTACAATTTTGCCGTACCGTACGGATCCCGACCGGGCATAAGGCCCGGCGGAAAACCGATAGGAGAAAACATGGACACACTGCTCGAAGCCATCGATGTTTGCAATGTCGATGGCTTTTGCTTTGGCAACTATACGGACGAGGAGGCTGGCACCGGCTGCACCGTAATCGTGGCGCCCGAGGGTGCCACCGGCGGCGTTGACGTTCGCGGCGGTGCTCCAGCATCGCGCGAAACCGACCTGCTGCGACCCGAGAACACCGTCGACAAGGTTCACGCCGTCTGCCTTTCGGGCGGATCGGCCTTTGGTCTCGAGGCTGCAAGCGGCGTCGCTCGCGAACTCGAGAGCCGCGGCATTGGTCTGCCCGTCGGCCCCACGCAGGTGCCCATCGTGTGCTCCAGCTGTATCTTCGACCTTGCCTTTGGCGACCCCACCGTACGCCCCGACATAGAGGCCGGCATCGCCGCCGTGCGCGAGGCACTCGACAACACCCCCACCACGCTCGAGCAAGGCAATGTGGGCGCCGGCACCGGTGCCACCGTAGGTAAGCTCATGGGCCCTGCCACCTGCATGAAGGCCGGCCTTGGCACTGCCGCCGTGGCGCTCGGTCCCGTTAAGGTAGGCGCCGTGGTCTCGGTCAACGCCTGCGGCAACGTTGTCGACCCCCTCACCGGCGAGTGGGTCGCCGGTATGCGTGCCGCAGCCGATAGTGACCAGATCGTCGACATGGAACTCGCAGCCTTTGCCGCCGCCGGATCCATGCAGATGCCGCTCGACCGCACCAACACCACCATCAGCTGCATCGTCACCAACATGGAGCTCACTAAGGCCCAGGCCACCAAGGTCTCCCAAATGGCCGCAGACGCCTACGCACACGCCATCCGTCCCACGCACACCACCAACGACGGCGACACCATCTACACCCTCGCCAGCGGCAAACTGGGCGCCCAGGCAAGCGCCGCCGTTCCCCTAGACCTGCTGGGCATGCTCGCCGTAAGGGCTTTGCAAACCGCCATCGTAAACGGAGCCAAAACCGCCAAAACCTCCCACGGCATCCCCGGCGCCGCGAAGTAAACTAGCTCGTCCGGTTGCCCGGTGGGTCTTGGTTATGTTTGCTGCTCTACAGTCCTGGCTCGCACGAAGAGCACATTAAGTGCTCTTCGGCTCGTGCGGAACTCGCGACAAACATAACCAAGACCCACCGGGCAACCTACCAACCAAAATCTTTTCAGCCCAGGCCCCTGTGTACCGCGCGTCTAAGATCTTCAAATTCAGTTTGCTGACATAACAGACCAAACCAACATGAAGCCCTCGATCATCTGAGGCATACGAGCGCGATAAAACTCAATCGATTACGTAAAAAATGCCATTCCCAAACCTGGGAATGGCATATCGGAATGATCAAGATTCGATTCTAAAGACTGGAACAGCCTCGTCTAAATTGAGAAGTTGGGGCAAATTACAGAGATAGAACATTCCTAAGCGTAGCGACCATCTTAAGAGCAGAATCCCTCATTTCCTGAACTGATTCTCGATCAGCAATGTAAGGACTCGGGTTGGCCAGGGCACCGTCACATGCACGCATTAATGATTCCGTATCAAGTGGAATCGCTTTTTCGTAATAACCATCCATATCCTTGCAAAATTTAATACAGTCGACCGAAAACCCGAGGCTAGATAAAAGCCTCTCAGTTTTATGCGCATAAGAAATTGCAACAACAGGAATACCATCCCGTGCAGATAACAGCACTGAATGAAATCGCATTCCCAAGACGAGTGAATACTTCCTGAGATGAGAGACGGCGTCAAGTGTTCCTTCATAGGACAAGACCACAACGTTGCTAAATCCCAATGATCCAGCTATCTGCTTGTTAAGGTCCTCATCGGCACCGGCAGTAAAGGAAAGAAGTTCGACCTTATCAGTTTGTTCCGCCAAATGTTTAACAAGCTTGGCACAATCAGCCTCAAAACTATCGAAACCATCTTCACCGCGATTGTATAGGTTTGCAAAAGCTACGGCCACGATACGCTGGTTCGTTTGAATGCAATCGCCATCAGACCCTAAAAACACAGCGTCTGCTGCAGAATACAAAGTATCCGTTTCGCGAATGCCACACGCATTCAGCAAATCAGAATCCCTCGCCAAAAATGCATCAGAATGGGAGGCTATATGCCGCCAGCAATTAATCGAAAAGGAGTCCTGCAGCGAGGTGGCGCCCAAACCGAAATACAGCACCTTTTTTCCGAGCACCTTCCACCAACCGGTGAGAAGCAAGTAAACAAACACCTTGATGGGATTGCGATGGGGGAAAAGCCCACCCGGCCCAATGACAAGCGCGTCATTGCTGAATGCTGACTGGAAAAGATAGCCCATGCCTCTGGAAGAATAGACGATATCAACGTTAGAATTTAAGAAGTCATCAAGATAATCGTGCTTATCAACACCGATCTCAATTCGATTTACACCGTCAACCGCACCAATCGCATTCACGGCTTGCTGTAACAGCAAGTCATCACCGAGATTTTTGAACCCAAACCACCCATGAAGATGCACTTTCATACTATTTTCCACTTCTAGCCAAACGCGTCACAATCTCATTGCGATAGAACAGCACAATAAGGAATGCACACAGAGCTGCTGCCAAAACTGCTGCGAGTAAAAGTCGCTGGATCGATGAAAATCCCGATAGATCGACAATCAGTAGGCAGAACGCAAACGGTAGACCGAGCCTGAAAGCGTCCTTAACGCCGATCGGAAAACCACCGACAGCCTTCGAGACAAACCATAGTTTGCCGAAGGAATCGACGACGACCTGAGCCGCAATGCCATACATCACGAACAGCGGATCACCGAACGTAACCGCCATGGTCAAGACCATTGCGACAAGAGAAGCCCATTTCGTTCCCGCTTCGATTCTCTCCTTACCGGTCATAGACAATAGGTTCCCTTGCGGTCCAAACAGGACCATCAGGAAGAATATGCAACTTGCGAACTGCATATAGGAACCGTACGATATTAACGAAGGATTATAGATTTCCAGAATGGACTCTGGCGCACCAAGCATTACGAGGCAAATCGGAAGCACGAAACAGAGTTGCAGAATAATGATGTCCGAGTAGACGCGCTTAAGCCCGGCGTAGTCTTTCTCCCCATAAAGTTTCGCGAATTCAGGCAGGTAGACCTTTGCGGTAGGACCCGCCACGAAACTAATTATCTTTCGCGTAACCAAAACAACACTCAGCACGCCCGCCTGAAAAGCCCCGGCAAAAGCATATTGAATGATAATCGGCGCCTGGTTTACCAGTCCGTTTGCAACATCAGTCGCTTGAAAGACGGCAGTCTGGCGAGCAAGCTTCCGCTCTTTCGACTTGGCCAGTTTCCGCAACCCATCCTCAGAGCCTTTACCGCCGACAATAAAGAAAGAAACGGAGGCGACGTAGCCCAAGGCATACAGAACGGTAACAGTGGCTGTATTGAGCATGCCAGTAGCGGCAAAACCCACCACACCTAATAGGATGACTAATCGGCTAACAACATATTCGCCAGTGAGGAAGAACTTATAGTGCTTAAACGCCAGAGAAATCGAGCTGAGGTCCATCTGCAGCGCATAGCCGAACGAGGCGGCAACGGCGACTACGGCGATTGCAGAGTAGATGAATCCAAGCGAGGCAGCCAGGACAATGACAACAGGTAGCGCATAGAGAAAGAAGTAGCGACGGCGCCACGCACGCAGATCATAGCCATTTGCAACCCAGTATGCATTCGTCTTGACCAAGCCGGAGAAGAAGACCCAGCAGATAATCTCAGCAATAGACACATTGAAACTGTAGTGTCCAAATAAATCTACCCCACCAAATCGCGTAATTACAACTTGGCTGGCGATCTCCAGGACGGCTCCGAGGGCCTTTACAAACATGCTAAGGACAAGAGCGCCTTTCATTAGCTAACGGTCACCATCCTTTGCCAAAGTGAATTCAATTCCAGCTGACTTCGCCGCCAGTCGATCGGTAGGCATATCGCCGTACATCACGCAGTCGCTAGGCTTGGCGTCAAAATCATGCATGGCAACCAGCAGCATCCCTGGTGCAGGCTTGCGACAGTCGCACGGACCCGTGTAGTCAGGGTGGTGCGGGCAGAAGTACCAAGCGTCCACGTGCACGCCGAGCCTCTCGAGCTCGTCCTCCATGTATCGGTGCAGACGGCGCATGTCGTCCTCGGTGTAGAGGCCCTTGGCGATGCCGGCCTGGTTGGTCACCACGACTACCTTATAGTCGGGGTCGTCGGAGTAGCCGCGCATGATGTCGACCGTGGTGGGGATCAGCTCCAGCTTCTCCGGCTCGTGCAGGTGACCGGTATCCACGTTAATGGTGCCGTCGCGGTCGAACATGGCGAGCTTCCAGGATTTGGCGAGAGGTGCGAGCATCGTCTGGGCGAGCTCGTAGTCCCCGGGAACGCCGATGTCGATGAAGCCGCCGTCGCACTCCACGGCACGCAGCGCCCCTTCACCGACGACGCGCTCGAAGTAGTCGCTCTCCAACGAGAACTTCTCGGGCATCCCGTCGAGGGCATCCCCGCGCAGCAGGTAAACGCCCGCGTTGATGAGACCCTCCTCGCACGGGCGCTTCTCGTGGAACGCGGTCAGGGCGCCGCCGGCGTCCACGTCGACCGTACCGTAGCGCTCGAAGCCGCGCATGCGCTTGACGGCGATGACGGCCGAGACGTTATCAGGGGCATCGGCCGCGACGGCCTTCATGGCGGCGAAGTCCACGTCGAGCCAGGTGTCCCCGTTCAGGACGAAGACCCAGTCCGACTGGCACCTGTCGAGCGCCCTCTTCACGGCGCCGCCGGTGAACAGCGGCGTGTCCTCGGGGCTATACTCGACTGCCATGCCGCGATACGCGGAACCGAAGAAATCCTCGATCTGCTCGCGACGGTACCCATCGGCCACGACCACGCGGTCGAAGCCCGCCGCGGCGAGCTGGTCCATGATGAAGCGCAGGAACGGCCTGCCGGCGACGGACGCCATGGGCTTGCAGACGTCGGGCACGACGTGGGCGAGCCTGGTGCCGAAGCCGCCGGCCAGCACGATGGCCTCGCGGTAGTGGCGCATCTACTCGGCACCCCCGAACATGTCCGCCTCCACCGCGGCGCAGAGCACGTGGTAGGTGGGCAGGTGCAGCTCCTGCACGCGGAATACCTCGTCGCGCGGCACGCGGACGCAGACGTCCGAGATGCCGGTGAGCTTGGACTCTTTGGATCCGGTCAGCGAGACCACGCGCACGCCCTTGGCGCGGGCTACCTTGGCGGCCTCCACGACGTTGGCGGAGTTGCCCGACGTCGAGATGGCGAGAAGCACGTCGCCCGGCTCGCCGTAGCCGTAGACCTGCTGGGCGAAGACGCCCACGGCCGCCTCGTCGTTGCCGAACGCGGTGGACAGAGCCGTCTGCGAGACGAGCGAGATTGCGGGCAGCGAGCCCTCGAGCCATGCGGGTGCGTCGGCACCGTTGGCCTCGCGGTATGCCTCGGAGAACGCGCCGTCGACCGGGCGCTTGAAGCGGAAGCTCTTCATGAGCTCGCCGACCGTGTGCTCGGAGTCGGCCGCGGAGCCGCCGTTGCCGCAAACGAGCAGCTTGCCGCCGGAGCGGAAGGACCCGGCGATCAGGTCGCGGGCCGCGCGGACCTCGTCCTCGCAGGCCAGCATCTCGGGGTAGTTCTCGAAGAAGGTGGACAGGCACTCGTCGCCCGTCTGGGGGCACTTGGTATCCATTAGCGGGATCCCTCCAGGTCGTAGTCCTCGGGCCCGTAATAGGCGACGGAGGTCCCGCCGTCCTCGAACTCGAACGGTATGTAGAGCAGGTCGGACATCGCGCGGCGCACGGACTCCCTCGCGTCGGGCTCCACATAGAAGACGAGGAACCCTCCCCCGCCGGCGCCCAGCAGCTTGCCGCCGAGCGCGCCGGCCTTGAGGCCGCGCTCGTACAGGGCGTCGATGGAGCCGGTGGAGACCTGGGAGCCGGTGCCGCGCTTGAGGCGCCAGGTGGCATCGAGCAGGCGCCCGAACTCGGAGAGGTCCGCCGACTTGTCGGTGAGCACGCCCTCCGCCACGTCGACCAGTGACAGCATCTCCTTGAGCTGGGCGGTCTTATCGACCACGCGGTTGGCCTTCTGCATGTCAGAGGAGAAGCGAGTGAAGCCCGTGAAGAACATCATCAGATTGGAGTTGAGCTCGCGCTTGCGAGCCGGCGAGACGACGATCGGGCGGACCGAGAAGTCGCCTTCGGCGAAGTCGATGCGGTTGAGGCCGCCGAACGCGGCGGCGATCTGGTCCTGCCAGCCGCCGGCCTCGGCGCACAGCTCCCGCTCCAGCTTTATCGCCTCCCTGGCCAGGCGGTCCCTGGAGGCGTAGGTGCCCTTCATGCAGTGGAAGGCGTTGAGCATGCCCACGGCGAAGGACGACGAGGTGCCCAGGCCCGAGCGGGCGGGCAGGTCCGCCTCGTAGGCGATGCGCATCTCGCGCATGTCGAGCATCTGCATGGCGTTACGAACTGCGGGGTGCTCGAGCTCGGAGGGGTCGGAGACCCGCTCGATCCTGGAGTAGACGAGCTCGGTCGAGTAGTCGAAGAAGCGCGGCAGATGGCGCGCCGTGACGTAGCAGTACTTGTCGAACGTGGTCGAGATGACCGAGCCGCCGTGCTCGTTGAAGAACTCGGGCATGTCGGTGCCGCCGCCGAAGAACGACATGCGGAATGGTGTGCGAGTGATGATCATAATTCTCCTTGCTTGAAACCGTTAAATTGCGCCAGCATTTACAAATGAGCTGTGCTCATTAATCGAAAATCCTGTTCGATATAGGGCCAAAAGAGTGCACAAAACCGCTGATTCTAAAACGCCTCCTGTAGCCGTCCACCTAAACCAAAGGACGAAGGCGTACGTCAGCATAAACACGAGAAGCAGAATTTTTATTTCCCTAGTATTTGCAAATTTGTTCAAAACACTTTTGAAAAAAGCAATGAAAGTCGTTAGATATAAGGCGCTTCCAAGTAGACCTATTGAAAGAGTCATCATGTACCAGAAATTATGGAGAGCGGTATTGTGTAAAATCACGTTAAATGCATAGGCATCAACACCAGTTCCCGCAAATGCAGATACAGCCCCCTCTTGAGT
Source organism: uncultured Collinsella sp. (assembly GCA_958415625.1). Classification (GTDB taxonomy): domain Bacteria; phylum Actinomycetota; class Coriobacteriia; order Coriobacteriales; family Coriobacteriaceae; genus Collinsella. The sequence goes on from CATYZI010000027.1 coordinate 12,837, forward strand.
TAAATAGGTAGTTCCAAGCCCAATTCCAAATAAATCTTTAAGCAGACCTTGGCTACTGAAAATATTAAGAAACCACTGGTTCTCATACGTCCGTCGTCCAGTGGAAGCGCCCATTCGCGAATCAGTAAAAAGACGCTCTATAATTTCAGTATTCGCTAACAAAACGATGCACACAACTAGTCCCACACAGCAAATGAGCGCTATTTTGGCTCTCGAAGTAGGCTGCACGGCGATCGCCACTAAGGCCATGGCAAAAGCGAGAATGATATATCCCCGCGTTCCCGAAATAAAGGCCCAGAATAAACAGTAGCCCATAGAAAATGTGCTAAACGGTAAGTGATATGACCCGTTTAACTGATACGCCACAAAGCAAATAATGATGCAGCTTATGCACCCAGATACGCACTGGTAATTCAACATTAAGCGCCCATCGGAACTAATCCCAAGAGCGATCGCGCCAATTAACGCTTCAGCAATCATTGCAGCGATCAATATCCGCTCAATATATTTATGTCTCTGATTGGAATCATTAACACCCTCGGGGAATAAATCACCAATGGGTATATTGCTAAACACAAATAGTAAAAGCAGAGGACCAAAATAATGAATAACCAATGCCGATGCCACAGGCACGATGCCATTCATAAATACCGAAATCGCCGATGCTATTAGCAAATATGCTGCTAATAAAGTCTCCAGAGGACCAGAAAACCTTAGATATCGGATGTATGGCAGCACAGAAAATACGAAATAAACGCTCATCGTATAATCCAGCGTTAATTCGAAACACAGGACGACAAGATAAGCAGAGGCGATTAAAACCTGATATCCAATAAACCCAATCTTACGTTTTAATGCCAAAGCAATACAACATAAAACTGTTTCCATCACAATCCATGAACTCATTCGATGATGCTCCTGTACACATTCAGCAGACCAGAAGCCATGGACGCAGGCGAATAATTACTACGTCCAAACTCCCATGCCGAGCGATTACTCTTCATCAGAGCTTCCTCATTGCCAAGAAGTCCGGCGACTCTATCTGCAAACTTCGCACAGTCGAAAGCCGTAACAAGGGCATTTTTATCAGGCACATACTGAGACATACCTTCAATGTCAAACGCAACAACGGAGCGGGAATGACTATATGCATCAAGCACAACGCCCGACTGAGTAACCGACGTGTAAGGCATAAGAACTAGTGAGCAGTCTTCGAAGAATCCATCCAACTCCGATTCATCAATAAATCGGTTGATGAGTTTTGCATTAGGCTGGCAATTGATCTCATTAAGTAGCGACAAATCGACATCGTCAGAAGCTTTACCTGCGATCACCACCTCAACCTGGGGGACAACGGCAGCTAAGCAACGCAGAATATCTGGATAAAGACTTACGCCCTTATACGCGTTAATTCGTCCAAATATAAGCACGCGACGCGCATTGATTTCGGGGTTCCAATCTAACCAGGGACAAACACCTAAAGGCACCTGATTCAAAGAACATGGCACCTTAAGCTGCTCCTCAGCCTGCTTCCTCGCAATATCCGAATGCACAATCACGGCATCGAGCATGCGCTGTACCACTTTGTGATACAGAATGACGCCCTTTTGAACTGAATCGCCACTATGCCCAACAGGATCGTGGAAGGTATGAACGATTTTTACATTCGGTGCGCTCTTTCGGAGCGCACGGATAAGGAAGTAATTCCAAGTGTGCTTATTAACAAAGTGCACAACATCAGGGCCCAGATCGACTATCTGCTGTGCAAGTTCCCCCGCGCTCTGCAAGGCATCCTTAATCGAGCCAACAGTGGGTTTCGGTGAATGGGGCGTATCAATGAGAAGATTCCGCTCGGTCATCGTGAAACGCAACTGAAGGTTATTCGAGCCTATAGTCCATGCTTCAATTCCGCGTGAACGGAGTTCGCTAAACGTAAGGTACATATATTTTTGAAGGGTTGGTAGCTCCGAAAAGGAAACCAGCACTACTTTTGGGTTCTCATTCATCTAGCGGCCCGTCCTCTTCTTGCCGAACATGGCACCAAAAGTGCCGGTAAAGCATTTCAGGTCCATGCGGAAGCAGCGATTGCGAACGTAATGAAGTTCCATCTTCTGGCGCAGACCGCTCTCAAAAGTCGCGGCGTTACGGTCAGTCGCCTGCCATAGACCCGTAATGCCGGGCTGGACAGAAAGCAGTTCAGCCTTCTCCTCGTCGGAGAAGTGCTGCTCGAGCTCATCCCTTGTAATGGGGCGTGGACCGATGACGGAAAGATCGCCGTTCAGCACGTTCAGGAACTGCGGCATCTCGTCGATGGAGCACTTGCGAATGAACTGGCCCACCTTAGTAATGCGGGGGTCATCGTCGACCTTACGCTCGACTTCCCACTGATGTAGCTGCTCAAGGCTCAGATACTTCTGTACATTGCCAGCGTCGGTGACCATGCTGCGAAGCTTAAGGATCCTGATAGTCTTACCGCCCTTGCCGACGCGCTCCTGTGCGTACAACGGGTTTCCGGGCGATTCAAGGCAGATGAGTAAACAAACAACGGCGAGCGGAATAACTAGAACCACGCTCACGCAAAGACTGAACACAAAATCGAATAGCCTCTTCAAGAAACGGTAAGCCAGCGTACCACTCGGTTGTATCTTTTGAATAGCCAGTGACTTCCCCATGGAAGCACTGCTTTCAGTCATCTCTTTAACAGTCAAGTTCAAATCCACGTCCCTGATTCCAGGGATCCCCCAATCAATGAATTCAAAATGCGAATGAATTGCCAGCGCAACGCCCCTTACGTTTTGATCGGCACGTCGAGCGGAAGCACTTCCCTAAAGCGGGAATCGCCCTCGCCCACGTCTACCAAGCACCAGCGCTTGCGACGGTCGATCTTCTTTACACGGGCCTCTTGCCCCACCAAAGGCCCCTGCTCTATGTGCAGAACGCCGTCTTCTATGCGGGCTACGCTGTTGCGCACCACGCCGTCGTCGTCGAGCACGCTGCGGTACCAGTCCTGCGCATCGTCCGGCATGGGCGCATAGGCCCGCTCCCTGCTGCCGGCAATGCGACAGCCAAAGCTCAACTGGGCCAAAGCCTTGTCGAGTGTGGCGGCATCGCGCGTGGCGACGAAGAAATATTCCTTGTACATGGGTTTGGTTTGGAGCGACCATGCACCGTCCCGCTTAAACCAGAACTCCTTTTGCATCACAAAAGCGTCCTGCATCAGATCGTGCGGAATAATGCGGCGGACCTTTTCGCAGGTCTCGCGCTCTTTACCAAGGGGGGTGTGGACCAGATACCAGCGGACGCGGCCGTGCTGGCTGTTGGCAGTAGCGCCACTAAAGGCACCGGGCAGCTGCTCTTGGCGCCGCATGGTCTGTTCCATCTCTCGCCCCCTTAACTTGCTCCGCGACGCACGCGGATGCAGGGGCGTTAAGAACAGGCTTCTCGCTCGCAGCTAGGCGCAGTCGCAAAAGTACAGGTTTTTGTAGAGGCGTATGGAGATGCACCCATTCGCGGCGCATTTTGTGCAATCTGGGAAAACGCGAGCAGTTTGCTCGTATAATGAACTCCGTCGAAAGATACAAAAACCTGTACCTTTTTGCACAACAAAAAAGCCGCTCTAACCAGCGGCTTTTCTTCTATAGAGAACAAAAAAGGCGACATAAAGCGGGACATAGCAGAGGACCCCTGGTCCTTAACTTGATACGAGTTCCGCACGCAAAGGAGGCGCCAGTGGCGCCTCCGTCTTGCGCAGGACTGTTCGAAGTAGCAAGTTAAGGACCAGGGGACCCCGTTACCCGAGCATTTCTGTGCTAGTTGAATTTGAAGATCTTTGAGGCAAGATGGTATAGGCCAAGTGTGGTTTTGTCTCCGGCCCGTCCATGCAGGTTGGTAAAGAATCCGACCACGCCGTAGCGAGCGCGACGATACATGCGCTCGTCGTACTCCTTCAGGTCCTTCCACAGCGTCTTCAGGCGCTCATCGGCACAATCTTCCTCGGAAAGCTTGGTGAGCACCGAGCAAATCGCCATCATCATGGTGAAGTAGCCCATCATGTACGAACGCAGACGCGAGGACTCAACGTCCTGGTACAGGTGGAACGATTCCATCATGATGCGCGTTACGCGGAACTGCTGACCCAGGCGCTTGACCATCGTGGCCTCATTGACGCTCTGGCCCTCGCGACCGATAAAGTAGCGATAGAGGTCGATGTCGGCGTAGTACATGGTCTTGCAGCGCGGCAGCGGCACGTATGCGTAGATATTATCCACGTAGAACGTGTGTGCCGGCATAGGCAGATTGGACTCGCGCAGTACATCGGTGCGATAGCACAGGCTGTGCATGAGCAGGTTCTGATCGGGACGGAAGTGCCCGATCTGGTCCCAAGAGAAAATCTTTTTGCGCGGCAGGGCAAACTTGTAGCCAATAGCGGTATGTGTGCCCTCGTAAACCTTCTCGTACACGTAGTTCGAGATAAACAGGTCGACGCGCTGGTCGCGCTCCTCAAAGCCACGCAGAATCGACAGCATAGTCGAAAGCGCCGCACCGTCGAGCCAGTCGTCCGAGTCAACGACCTTGTAATAGGTGCCCTGTGCCTCGCGCAGGCCCGAGAGGACGGCGATACCATGACCGCCATTCTCCTGGTGCACCGCGCGGATGATTCCGGGATAACGGGCCTCCCACTCGTCGGCCTTGGCGGCCGTCTCGTCCTTGGAGCCGTCGTCCACCACGATAATCTCGATATCGGTGGCGTAATTGCTCCCCTCCAAGATGGAGGTGATGCAATGGTCCATGTCCTTAGCGGCGTTATACGAGGGAATACCGAATGTTATGACTTTATGCATGGCAGGCGATAATCTCATCCGAAAGATCGAGGGCGGAATTGGTCACGGCATCCATATCGTAGTAACGATACTCGGCCAGACGACCCACCGGGTGGAAGTTTGTCAGGTTCTGGACGCGCTCAAGATAGCGCTCATAGAGCTCACGGTTCTCGGGCTCAAGAATGGCGTAATACGGCGTCTCGCCCGAGCCGGGCGTATAGGCCTTGGAGTACTCCTTCATGATGGTGGTCTTGCCGGGCAGGACCTGACCAGTCATGTTCTTGAACTCGGTAATGCGCGTGTAGTCCTCGCTCGTGGTGTAGTTGACGGTGCCCACGGGCTGGAACTGATCCATATCGAGCGTCTCGAACTTCATGTCGAGCGTACGGTACGGAAGAGCGCCCAGGTCGAGGTTGAACAGCTCATCGAGCGGACCGGTATAAACGATCTCGCCGCCGTAGGCCTTGCCACCGATCTTGACGGTGGTCTCGTCGATCTCAAAGAGATCGCGGGCGTCCACGTCGCAGAACACGTCGATCAGGTCGTGGTCGAGCATATGCTCGAACAACGCCGTGTAGCCGTCCTGCGGCATACCCTGGAAGGGAGCCTGCGGGAAGTAGCGGTCATCATCGCCCACAAAGATGGGAACGCGGCCGGTGATCGAGGGGTCGATCTGATCGGGCGTCTGGCCCCACTGCTTCATGGTGTAATGCAAAAAGACGTTCTCGTAGACGTAATCGGCGACCTCGGCAAGATCCGGGTCGTTCTTCTTACGCAGCTCCATGATGGGCACCTTGACATCCTTGCCAAAGGTCTCCACGAGCTTCTGATACAGCTCCTCGCCGCGCTCGTCACCAAAGGCGAGCTTGAGACTCGCATGGTTGAAAGGCACGGGCATAAGGGTACCGTTGATGTTGGCGAGCACCTTGTGCTGATAATCCGTCCACTTGGTAAAGCGCGACAGGAAATTATGCACACGCTCGTTAAAGGTGTGATAGATATGCGGACCGTACTCGTGGATCAGGATTCCGGCCTCGTCAGTGCAGTCATAGGCATTGCCCGCAATGTGGCTACGGCGCTCCAAAACGGCAACACGATAGCCGATAGTCTCGGCAAGACGGCGGGCGCAAACGGCACCGGCATATCCAGCACCGACGACAATCATGTCGTACGCGCCGGCGTTAAAGCCTTCAGGCAGGCCTGAGGTAATCTGCATCGATACTCCTTGTCAAAAGCCACGGGCTCGTTAGCTGGGCTTTTCTCGAACATTCTTCGAGACATATTTATCAGAGCGATTATAGCGCTAATGCGTCCTATAATGAGCTTGCCACACAAGGAAAGCTCAAGCACAGCGGCGAACATAATTGAAAGGTAGACCCGCTAGCAGCGGGTTTATTCGTGAACAGCCGGGCGCCTGGAGCTTAGCGAAACGCTTGTAAGGAGTAACATGAGCGATTTCCTAAACCGTATGAAGTCTGCCGCCAAGGCCGACCTTAAGACCATCGTCCTGCCCGAGGGCGAGGATCCGCGCACCATCGTCGCGGCCAACAAGATCATCGAGGAAGGCCTGGCCAACATCGTCATCCTGGGCGATCCCAACGAGATCAACGTTCCCGGCGCCACCGTCATCGACCCGCGCAATGCCGAGAAGCACGAGGAGTACGCACAGAAGTTTGCCGAGCTCCGCGCCAAGAAGGGCGTTACCATCGAGCAGGCTCGCGCCCAGGTGATGGACGCCACCTACTTTGGCACCATGATGGTCAAGATGGGCGACGCCGACGGCCTGGTCTCCGGCGCCTGCCACTCCACCGCCGACACCCTGCGCCCCGCGCTTCAGATCCTCAAGACCGCCCCGGGCACCAAGCTGGTCTCGGCCTTCTTCGTGATGTGCACCGACACCCCGCAGTTCGGCACCGACGGCACGCTGATCTTCGCCGACTGCGGCCTCAACATCAACCCGTCCTCCGACGAGCTCTCCGAGATCGCCATCGCCTCCGCTCACTCCTGGTCCACCTTCATGGGCAATGTTGAGCCGCACGTGGCCATGCTCTCCTACTCCACCATGGGCTCCGCCGGCGGCGAGGTCGCCAAGAAGGTCCAGGAGGCCGTGAAGTTCTGCAAGGAGAAGGCTCCTGAGCTCGCCATCGACGGCGACCTGCAGCTCGATGCCGCTATCGTCCCCACCGTCGCCCAGCTCAAGGCTCCCGGCTCCTCTGTCGCCGGCAAGGCCAACGTGCTCGTGTTCCCCGACCTCGAGGCCGGCAACATCGGCTACAAGCTGGTCCAGCGCTTCGCTGGCGCCGACGCTTACGGCCCCATCCTGCAGGGCATCGCCAAGCCGGTCAACGACCTGTCGCGCGGCTGCTCTGCCGACGACATCGTGGGTGTCGTAGCCATCACCGCCGTCCAGGCTCAGATGGCTGAGTAGCGGACGCACTCGCCCGAAGGCCGTACGGGCTAACCCCTGAAAACGTCCTCGACCAATGAAACGCCCCCGTTCTGCTCCTTCGGAGCTACGAACGGGGGCGTTTCTGGTCTGCGGAATGTTTTCAGGGGTTAGCCCGTACGGCCTTCTACTGCTACGAAGCATTCAGGGCATCTGGAGTGGACGGCGGCTTGGCTACGAGCTGGGGCTGAGGATCTGAATGGATGGGTGTCGTTGCTGGGAGCGCAGGCGTTACTGGTGATGATCACTTTGGGACTGGAATTTCCGCCTGCTAGCAAAAAGGCCTCCTGAGCTGCTGCTCAGGAGGCCTTTCGTTCAATCGCAAGCGAACGCACTAGTTATTCGCGGTCAGACGCTCGACGTCGTGGGCGATCATGTATTCCTCGTCGGTGGGGATGACCATGACCGTGACGGCGGAACCGGCGGCGCTGATGACCTGCGGGCCGTTACCCACGGCCTCGCGGTTCTTGTTGTTGTCGATGCGCACGCCCAGCCACTCGAAGCAGTCGCAGAAAGCCTTGCGGATCGACCAGTCGTTCTCGCCGATGCCGGCGGTAAAGGTGATGGTGTCCACGCCCGCCATAGAAGCGATCATGGAGCCGGCCTGCTGCATGGCCTTGTAGGCGAACATATCGAAGGCGAGCAGGCAGCGCTCGTCGCCCTCGGAGGCGCGCGTACGGATGTCACGGGCGTCGTTGGAGATGCCAGAGATGGCAAGCAGACCAGACTGCTTGTTCATCATGTCATCGACTTCCTGGTAGCTGTAGCCGCCCTCGCGCTGCAGGTAGCACACGGTAGCCGGGTCAATGGAACCACAACGGGTGCCCATCATCAGGCCGTCGAGCGGCGTGAGGCCCATCGTGGTATCGCGGCACACGCCGTCCTCAATGGCGGCGAGCGAAGCGCCGTTGCCCAGATGACACGAAAGCAGACGGTGGCAGCGCGAACCCAGGATCTCCTTGGCCATCATCCACTCATAGCGGTGGCTTGTGCCGTGGGCGCCGTACTTGCGCACGTGATACTTGTCACACACGCCCTTGGGCAGGGCGTAGGTGTAGGCGACCTCGGGCATAGTCATGTGGAACGAGGTGTCGAAGACGGCCACGTTGGGCAGCTCCGGATACTTCTCGCGACAATACTCGATTGCCGCCGCCTCGCCGTAGTTGTGCAGCGGAGCAAGCGGTGCCACCTCGAGGATCTTAGCCATGACCTCATCGTCGACGACCGCGGAATCGTCAAAGTACCAGCCACCCTGAACAATACGATGCCCAATGCCATCGATCGTAAAGTCGGTCTTCTCGAGCTCCTCGAGCACACGTGCGATAGCCGAACGGTGGTCCGGGAAGGGGACCTCCTCGGTTTGCTTGGCGCCACCGTTCTCGGAGTGGCCAAAGATGCCCATGTCCGAACCGATACGTTCGCAGTTGCCCTTGGCGAAAACCTCGCGGGTATCGGTATCCAAAAGCTGATATTTAAGGCTTGAGCTACCGGCGTTGACAACAAGTACGTTCATGAGACTCCTTTGCAGTGCGATACGGTCGGCGCAGACCCCTTAAGGCGGCCGCATGTTAATAAGAAGTTATCACATTTTAATAAATAACTATCAGGCATATCGCCCAACGAGCACAAAAGAGGGGCCGAACGGCGCTCGGTCGTCCAGCCCCTCCCCTTTTGCAATTACTTGCCGTTGACGATGCGCTCGACGTCGGAAGCGATCATGAACTCCTCGTCCGTGGGGATAACGAAAATCTTAACCTTGGAATCCTTGGCAGACAGGCACCATGCGCCGTCACCACGCAGGGCGTTGCGGGCATGATCCATCTTGACGCCCATAAAGGCCAGGCGGTCGGCCACGCCGGCGCGGACGGCAGGAGCGTGCTCACCGATGCCGGCAGTGAAGACCAGGGTGTCCATACCGCACATGGAGGTGGCCATCTCGGCAGCCTTGGCGGCAATCTTGTAGACGAACATATCGAAGGCAAGCTGGGCCTCGGGGTCACCGGCAGCGGCGAGCTCCTCGACGTTGCGGCAGTCGTTGGTCTTGCCGCCGGTCACAGCCAAAAGGCCGGACTTCTTGTTCATCATCTCGTCGACCTCGTCGAAGGTGTAGCCGCCCTCGCGCTGCAGGTAGCACACGGTAGCCGGGTCGATGGAGCCGCAGCGGGTGCCCATCATAACGCCGTCGAGCGGCGTCAAGCCCATGGTGGTGTCCATGCACTTGCCGTCCTCGATGGCGCACAGGGAAGCGCCGGAGCCGATATGGCACACGACGACCTTGCGGGCCTCGCCGTTGGTCATCTCGGCGACCTTCTTGGAGATGTAACGGTAGCTGGTGCCGTGGGCGCCGTACTTACGGATGTGCAGCTTGTCGCAGACGTCCTTGGGCAGGGCGTAAGTCTTGGCGACCTCGGGCATGTTGAAGTGGAAAGCGGTGTCGTAAACCGTAACGTTGGGCAGGTCGGGATACTGCTCCAGGCAGTACTCGATAACGTTGGCCTCGGGGTTGTTGTGCAGCGGGGCGAGCGGAGCGACCTCGCGGATCTTGGCGAGGACATCCTCGTCGACGAGGGAGGAATCGCCAAAGTACCAACCACCCTGAACGATACGGTGGCCGATACCCTCAATCTTGACGCCGTTGGCCTCGAGGTCCTTCAGGACAACCTCGATGGCGACCTTGTGGTCGGGGAACTCGATGTTCTCGGTCACCTTCTTGGAGCCGTTGGCAGCATGGGTGAAAGTGCCGCCGGTAAAGCAGACGCGCTCGCAGGAGCCCTTTGCGGACACCTTGTGGGACTTGGTATCGATGACCTGATACTTAAGGGTCGAAGATCCTGCGTTGACGACCAGAACGTTCATGTGTCTCCCTACTAACAGGCGGTGTGGCGCCGCCAGGTTACATACGTTTCAATAATAAACCCAAACGCCCTCGCGCTCGGGTTTATTGCGTTGATATATAAGTTATCGGTGTCTAAATACCCATGTCCTTTGGCTTGTAAGACGAAAGAGCGCGGGGATATACACCAAAGAAGAGATTCCGAGTGCGACAAGCAATATGACTCGAATGCCCGCGATGCTGCTCAACGCAGCATTGAACAGATAGAAAAGGATGGCGCCCACCGCCACCATCTGGCTTTGAACCGAAATCAGTGAACAGCGCATCGAAGAATCGGCTGCTTTTTGAAAAATTGAGTATTTAATTGGAGCAAATAACGAGTACGCAACCGTCTGCAGCACATAGAACACGGGCAGCAAATTAGCCGGAGTAAGGGGAATCAAAAACAAAGCTGTCAGGAAAAGGCGCACGATGCCGCAAATACGCGCAAAGCGGCCCTTGTCGACATGAGCAATCGCACAGGGCACAATAAGTCCCATGGAGGCCGAGGCAAGGAGCTGGACCGCAATGGTCACACCCGAAGCGACGGCATTCATTCCGCGACCCGCAAGCAGCAGTGATAAAAAGTCTTCCAGGGCGACAAAAGCAAATGCCTGAGAACAGTCCATGATGAACGCTGAACGAAGAATGCCATTACCCGCAATAGCGGCACCGATCATCTTCGGGCTAATCCCATGTTCAGGTGTCGTCGCAGTGCCCCCTCTTCGCATCTCAGGAATGCAGACAACGACAACCAACGTCAACACCATTGCGATGATATCTGCCGAAAGACCAATGAGATATGCACCGACGGACGAAATGAAACCGCCCACGCAAGCGGAGATGGCATAAGAGGCATAGAAAACAAATCGCTCAACGACATTAAGTCTTACGAGCTGGTCCTGAGAGACGCTGTCAATGTAAATCGCTTCGATGGATCCGCTCACACACGCAACGGCAAAACCCTTGAGAGCGAACGCACCGATTAAAAGCAGGGGAGAACGGACGAGAAGCAGGGCGGCGTAGTATCCAAGCATTCCCACGACGCCAACGAGACCGCTTGTCTTTCGTCCAAACCTATCAGCAATATAGCCAGTGGGAACTTCAAGGATGAACTTGCTCACTTGATATGCAATCATCATGCTGGAAATCGATACCATCGAAAGTCCGACGAACTCAAGGTAGACAGTTAGAAAATACAAGATGGTGCTGAAGTTCGACAGAAAAACGAACGTCATATAAAGCAAAACCGTACGGTTTTTCATGCTCCGCCCTCCAAGAGTCAGCAATCTAAATCGGAATCTTGGAAAAGCATGAGGGCAAAGCTGTCAGCTATGTGTTACAAGGCGTCAATAATCACTTGATGCCTCGAAGCCAATTAATCTCACGAAGCAAGATGACGCAATAGGTGCAGAAAAACCGTCTGGTGTCGATCAGTCCAGGAATTTTGCCGATAGCAAAAGTAGATAGGCAAGGTTACATCACGCGAACCTTCAATGGAGCACTCACTCACTTCTGACCCATCCGATGCGAGAGAGGACCCAGACAAACTCAATATCAATCCCCCGGCTTGAAGAAACTCAGTCTGAGCCCTGCTTCCGTATTCAACATCACGGAAGCGAAAATTGACGAGCTGGGCTTCGGGACATTGATTGATTGCATTGAGACAGGGTGACAAATTAATGGGAACAGCGAGCCTGCCGCCCAGTAACTCGCGAATGGTCATGGCGCCCACAGATTGATGACCCGCTGGGCATGAAAGAACCTTGAGCTCCTTTTCACCCAAGTATTTCGAAGAAAGGACACTGTCCCTTGGTTCCTCAAATGAGATGGCCGCATCCGAAATACCAAGCACAAGTGATTCAAAGCATGTAGCCGTTGGCTGATGCCACACATCAAGGTGAATCTGAGGATGCGAGCGTTCAAACGAGTCATACCAGTTTTCGGCAAAAAGGCGCCCCCGCCCATGAAGGCAGGGGGCGTAAAGACGAAAGTGGCCATCGGGCGAAACGCCGTCGCTCCCCGATTGAGCGTACTTTTTGAGATCGTCGACTTGTGCCAGGATCACGCGTGCACGACGCGCAAATTCTCTGCCCGCCGAAGACAAAACAGCCTCCCCCGCCGATCGGTTGAGCAAAACAATCTGATACTCAGATTCCAACTTTTTGATTGCCGACGAAACAGCCTGCGGACTCACATGAACGGCGCGAGCTGCTTTGCGCACGCCGCCATAGTTCGCTACCGCTTGAAGGTATTCGAGTTGAGAAAGCTGCATAGATTACTCCAAAGGCAGCCAAGTCGACGGGCTACGCGCCCTCAGATGAGGTTCTCGCCCAGGTTTTTGCCGCCGAGGACGTGCATATGGAAGTGCATGACGGTCTGGCCGGCGTTGACACCCTTGTTGGAAATGACGCGGAAACCGTCCTCCAGTCCCTTGGCCTTGGCGACCTCCTGGATGGCGTGAGCCATGGCGCCCATGGTCTCGGCAGGCACGTTGTCGGCGATGTCGCTGTAGTGCTTCTTGGGGATCACGAGCGTGTGGACCGGCGCCTGCGGGTTGAGGTCGTCGAAGGCGATGACCTGGTCGTCCTCATAGACAACGGTCGAGGGGATCTCGTGGTTGGCAATTTTACAGAAGATGCAATCGCACATAGCTGGTTCCTTTCTTACAGACCAAGGTAATTATATTTGGTCGAGATGCTTAGAACGAAAGGTTATCATCGGTGTTGGCGGCCTCGCCGTCGGCGAGCACGTCGTTGCCGTCGACGTCCTTAAGGAGCACCGAGACCTTCTGCTCGGCATCGGACAGGCGGGTGCGCAGGCTTTTGAGGAGCTCGACGCCGCGGGTGTAGCTCTCGAGCGACTCCTCGAGCTCCATATCGCCCGACTCCAGGCTGCGGATGATGAGCTCCAGCTCCTGCGAGGCCTGCTTGTACGTAAGCTGCTCTACCGGGGTCTTCTCTGCCATATCTGTTTCCTTTCCTAAGGGTCTATCACTGCGAAACGCGGTCTACTCGACCGTATCGACCGTTGCTGCCACGTTGCCGTCTGCCATGCGCACGCGAATGGCGTCGCCAGGCTTAAAGGTCTTGGCACTCGTAGCCACACCATCATCGCTGTACGCGATGGAATAGCCGCGAGCAAGCACTTTGAGCGGCGACAGGGCATCGAGCGACGCTGCCGCACGGCTCAGGTCGGACGCTGGCCTGCTGAGCATCGTGCGCCCTTGATGCTCTAGGCGGGAACTCGCAAGCGTGAGCGCATGGCGCTTACCATCGAGCCCCGAGGTGCTTGTAATCAGACGCTCGGGCAAGCGCTCAAAGTTGGAGCGGAATGTCCCGACCGAGCGTACTATGGCGCCCGACAGGCGATCGGCAGTCAGCGCAAGCTCCGATTCGCGACGCTCGACCATAAATGTGGGGTCGTTGAGGCACGGGCGACACGCAGCGGCATCGAGCGCATCACCCAAGCGAGCCGTATAGGTATCCCAGGCACGGCGACCGCGCTGATCGAGCATCTCCAGGTCGACCTGGGCCGACCCAATCATCGATGCCATCGCGGCACCCAGACGCTGATGGCGCGCCTCGAGCACATCGGCCAACTCCGTCATAGCCGGCGCCACCGATTCTGCCGCCGCCGTGGGCGTGGAGGCGCGTCGGTCGCTCACCATGTCGCAAATCGAGGTATCGGGCTCATGGCCAATGCCGGTCACCACGGGCACAGGACAAGCCGCCACCGCGCGGGCAAGCTCCTCGTCATTAAAGGTCATGAGGTCCTCAAAGGAACCGCCGCCGCGCACCAGCAAAATACAGTCGGGCGCCGGCGTAATGGAAGCGGCGCGGCGCAAGCCCTCAATGAGCTCGGCCGGCGCACCCTCGCCTTGAACCTTGGCGCCCACGCAAACGAGCTCGACGAGCGGGTTGCGACGACGCAACGTGCGCTTGACGTCGTCGATTACGGCACCCGAAAGCGAGGTGACGACCGCCACGCAGGAGCAGAACACCGGGATGCGGCGCTTGCGCGCTTCGTCCATCAGGCCCTCGCGGCGTAGCTTTTCGGCCAGTTGCGCCACTTGTTGACGCAGCAGGCCCTCCCCCGCCAACGAAAACGAGCGGGCAACAAAGCTCATGCGGCCCGTGGCCTTATAGAGATTGAAGCTGCCCTTAAAGCTCACCTGCATGCCGTCGCGCAAATCGAAGGTGCGCTTGAGATAGGCGCCCTTCCAGATGATGCAGTCGACGGCGGCCGAGTCGTCTTTAATCTGGAAGTAGCAGTGGCCGCTTCGGGCGTTGGGACCACGGAAACCCGTGACCTCGCCCAGGACACTCAGCTGCGGAATGGCATCGAGCGCACCGGCGGCGATCTCTACCGCCTGGCTCACGCTGAGCTCCTTACGCTCCTGCTCGTCCGAACCGTCGAACTCGGCGGAAACGGCATTGCCGGTTAGATTCCAGCCTGCCACGCAGCCTCCTTTCGTCATCGTGCACAAGGGCTCCGGCCCTGCGCAAATTCAAGTCCAACACATAGTACAGCGCCGCGAGGACACGAATCCCCGCGGCGCCTGCCTGTCCCATTTGTTATCGGTTGGAGTTTCTGTTGTAGCGAGCCATAAGATAGAGCAGCTGAATAATCGAGGTGAGCGCAGCGGCAACATAGGTAAGCGCGGCGGCCGTCAGCACCTTCTTGGCACCGTTGACCTGCTTGGAACTCATGCCCGACTGCTCGATATACGCCACGGCGCGGCGGCTGGCGTCAATCTCGACCGGCAGCGTAACGAGCTGGAACAGCACGCTAAACGAGAAGAAGATCAGCGCGAGGGTCGTGAGTCCCGCGATGTTCATAAACAGGCCCAAGAGCAACACGATGGTCCAGGTGTTCTGGGTAAAGTTGACGACCGGCACGAGGGCGGTACGTACCTTCATCATGGCATAGCCGCTTTGACGCTGCGTGGCATGGCCTGCCTCGTGACAAGCGACAGCAACGCTTGCGACCGAGCCGCCCGAACGGTTGGAATCCGACAGATACAGGTTGTTGTCCTGCGGGTTGTAATGGTCAGTGAGCTCACCGGCGACACCCTTGATACCCACGGCATTGCAGCCGTTGGCGTCGAGCATGCGGCGAGCGACCCTGGCGCCCGTGTCGCCGTCCGAGCGAACCTTGGACCACGTCTTGTACGTCGAATTGATATAGCTCTGCGCGGCAAGGCCAAGCACCGTGCAGACAAGCACAACCAGCAGGTACAGCGGGTCGATACCAAAGCCGTATCCATAGTAATAGGGCATGCGAATTCCTCCGAATCGAGTTACACGTTGGAGGCATTCTACCCACTCAAGCGGCTAGGCTTCCTTACAGGAGCTCGATTTTGCCGTCCTTCACGGTGAGTCCCATATTGCCGGAAAGCAGATCGTCCAGGCGCGAACCCACAAGCTCAAAACGCCAGCCTTCGCGCAGGGGGCTTTGCTCAGGATGCTCGATGTAATCGGCCAGGTCATCGCGCGAGGCAATAACCGAGGTCGCCACGCCCGATCGTTCGGCAACCAGGCGAATAAGCGCATACATGAGGTCCGTCACGCTCTCCAGCTCCGGCGAGATCTGGTGATGCCCACGCACCATGAGCGGCAGACGATCGTGCGGGCAGCTTGCGCCACGCTTGATGGCCATGAGCGCACCGTCCACGTCGCGCTCCCCCAACTGGTCGGTACCGCGAATGCTACGGAACTCCTCAACGCGCACAGGATTGCGCTTAACGAGCGCAAGCAGCGTGTCGTCGGACATGACCCACTTGCGCGGGATGTTACGGCGCTCGGCGCGGTCCTCGCGCCAGGCGGCGAGCTCGCGCGCGATGCCCAACTGGTGACGGCTGCACGAATTGATGCGTTTGACCTTACGGAACGCCTCGTGGCGATCGGCGCGATAGTGCGACTCGTCAGCCAGCGGGCGCAGCTCGTCGAGCACCCAGTCCACACGGCCCAGCTCGCGCAGGCGGCTCATCATCTCGGTATAGGCGACGATCAGGTACTTGACGTCATCGATCGCATACTCAATCTGCTTATCGGTCAGCGGGCGACGCGACCAGTCGGTCAGCGACTCAGTCTTGGGCAATGAGACGCCGCAAAACGTCTGCACGAGCGCGCCGTAGGAAATCTGCTGACGTTCGCCCAAAAAGGCGGCGGCCACCTGCGTGTCAAAAATCGGACGCGGCAACACGCCTACGGTATGAAGCATAACTTCCATGTCCTGCGAGCAAGCATGGAACACCTTGGTCACGCTCTCGTCAGCCATAAGCTCGGCCAGCGGCGACAGGTCGTCGATCACCAGAGGGTCGACCGCGACGCTCTCGGCAGGGGTGGCAATCTGAACCAAACACAGGCGCGGATGGAACGTGCGCTCGCGCAAAAACTCGGTATCGACGGCAATCGCGTCAAACTCACGGGCGCGCTGGCAAAAGTCGAGTAGAGCCTGATGTGTGGAAATGTACATATCAACCCATCGAATAAGGTTAGGCCCGAAAAACACGGGTAGGATAACGGCATTGTCTTACAACTATACTCGGTTAGTCACAGAACGGGAACGTAAGTATGCGCTGCCTTATCATCCACAACCCGGCATCGGGCCCCAGCTCAGATGAAATCTACGCATTCACGCACGCCCTCGCGCAGGGCGGCGACGAGGTCGTGATGCGTTTTATCGGCGACGGCATGGAACCCGAGGACGCCGTGGCAGACGTGCGCGAGTTTGATCGCGTGGTGATTTCGGGCGGCGACGGCACCGTCTCCAACGTTCTCGACCAGATGCGCGGATGCGGCGTCCCCACGCTCGTCTTCCCCTCCGGCACGGCCTGCCTGTTCTTCAACAACATCGGCAATGCCCCTGAGGCGGCGGCGCTCGCCAAGGCTTGCCGCGCCGGTCGCACGGTCAAAGTGGACATGGGCGAGCTCTTTTGGCTCGACGAGAACGGCAGAGAGAAGCGCCACGGCTTCATCATCATCGCCGGCTCGGGCTTCGACGCCGAGATCATGATGAAGGCCGCTCCCACCAAAAACGACATCGGCGAGATCGCCTACTTCCTCTCCGCTCTCGCCACGCCCAATCCCACGGTGGCGCACTTTACCATTGAGCACGACGGCATTGTCGAGGAGCTCGACGGCATCTGCTGCATGGCAGGCAATACCTCGGTCATCCAAAACGACATCAACCTGTTCCCCAGCTGCCGCATGAACGACGGCATGGTCGACATCGCGGTCATCGAGCCCGTAAAAACCGTCCAGCTCCTGCCCACCGTGATCACCGCCGCACTCGACCCCGCCGGCAAGGTACTCGGGCGCCCGCAGTTCAAGATCATCCAGACCAAGGAAGCCAAGATCACCTGCACGCCATCGCTGGGCATGCAGTTCGATGGCGAGATTATCTCCAGCAATTCGGGCGTCTTTGGTGCCCGCGCGCTTCCGCAATGCCTCGACCTCATCGTCGACGAATTCTCCCCGCTCGGAAAATAGGAGGACCCCATGAACGACAATCCCCTGCTCGGCTTTATCGTCATCGTTCTGGCCATGCTCGTCGGTTACGCCATCAACGTGATTCACCGCCGAAAGAAGTAGCCACCGCTCTTTCACAGCACGCGCAAACCCGGACCCCTCATCGGCATGACACAACGTGGCGGCGAGGGGTCCATCATTTTTTGCGACACTTTACTTAGCTACATCATTTGCTGGCGATATGCAGATTGAATTACCTAGTAAATGAGTACATTTAACCGTTCGGGGGTGCGGACGATTTCTTGGACCGCGCCTAGGCGTATCCAAGCTTCCTGCGG
>CATYZI010000028.1 GCA_958415625.1 uncultured Collinsella sp.
CGTTATTCCGATGTCCGATTCGTCGGTCAGCATTAAGCCTGAGGATATTCAGCCCACTGTGCTGCCCGATGCATTTATTCAGTCCGAAATCGTGCGCAAACTCAATACGTTGAGTCTGCCGCGCTATGACCAGTTGCCCAATGTGACGCTCTACCGCGACCAGGTTATTGAGTATGTTGCGCTGTGGATGGAGCCGCTGTCCATTTGCGTTGAGCACCCTGTCATTACGCCATCGATGATCAATAACTACGTGAAGGTCGGCCTGGTGCCTGCTCCGGTCAAAAAGCAATATGGCCGCGAGCAGATTGCCCGCCTGATCGCTATCTGCCTCTTTAAGCAGGTCTTACCTATTGCTGCGGTGCAGGCACTCTTTAACATTCAGCGTTTGAGCTACGATGCCCCGACGGCCTTCGATTATGTGGTCGATCAGCTCGAGGCATCGATTCGTTCGGCGTTTTCCGTCGAGCAGACGCCGGTTCCCGATACGGCGCATCAGGTAACGCGTGAGTCGCTGCTTGTGCGCAGTGCGGTTTCATCCTTCGTTTCGAAAGCGTACCTGATGAGCTATCTAAAGTTTAATGGGTTTAATAGCTAGCCGACGTATAAAACGGGCGGGACAAAGAGCCATCTGTCGCTTTGTCCCGCCCATATTTTTGCTTGGTTGGACTTTACTTGCCCGAAGCTACGCCCATGCCGTAGCCGATGATGAGGCCGTGCATCTCGGCGTAATAGGAATCCAGGCCGTTGCAGGGCATGATGATGGTCTTGGAGCCGGGCCAATGCTCGACTATGCGGTCAGTAAGCGCCTGGGCTCCAGCTTCGTTCTCAACGTGATCGATGATGACCTCGCCGCCCGTAAAACCCTCGGCTTCCATGGTGTCGATGATCTTGTTGAGCATCTTCTTTTCGCCACGCGTGTGCCCGACGAGTTCGATTTTACCGGCCTCGCTCGCCGTGCCCAAAATGCGGATATTGAGCTTGTTGGCAATGACGCCGGCTGCCTTAGGGATACGTCCGGCTTTGGCGAGGTTTTCGTAATTGCACAAACTGAAGAGGATTTTGCTGTTCTGTTCAAGGCTATCGAAGTATGCGCAAGCATCCTCGAATGAGACATCCGGGTTGCTTACAAGATAGCGGTCGAACAGCAAGAAAATGAGATCCATTTTGCCGCCAGCTGCGCGTGAATTGACTAGATGAATCTGTCGGTCGGGCTCCTCGGCAAGAACCATATCGCGAGCCGTGGCTGCCGCGTTGTAGCTGCCCGACACGCCCTCAGAGATCGGCATGCAGATGGTCTTGTCGGCCAATTTGAAGAGCTCGGCCCACTCCCCTACGCTGGGACAAGCGCTCGAAGAAGCGTTCGTCTCCGCCTGAACAGCGCAGTTGAGCTCATGTACATCAAGCGAAAGGTCATCGACGAATTCACGCTCCCCCACTCGAATTTTGAGGGGCGCAAATGCAAAGGTGGTATGGGGCGCGGTCGGTTGCCAATCGCGGAGGTTACAGCTTGAATCTGAGATAAGTGCCCAGCTCATAGAGGGTCCTTTCTAATTGTTCCTCAACAATTATAGCCTTCTTGCAAACCGAATGTACGGCTATCTAGTTTTGAATACTAGATAGCCGTACAAGATTAGAGACAAAAGAATAGACCTCGCGACTTTAAGCCACGAGGTCCACATTCACACGCTGTGTAAGATGACTTAGTAGCGCACGAAGATATAGTTGTTGTTCATGCCGGCGGCAACGGAGCTGATGATGACGCCCGTTTTGTAGTCGGAAGCATGGATCATCTGACCATTACCGATATAAATGCCGGTATGGTAGGAGTTAACCACAACATCGCCGGGTTGCGGATCGGACACACGGGTCCAACCCATGAAGTCGACCGTGGTGCCCAGACGGCAGTAGCGTCCCGTGAGGCAATAGCTTACAAAACCGGAGCAGTCAAAGCTGTTCGGTCCAATGCCGCCCCAAGAATACGCATAGCCGAGCTTGCTGTAGGCGCGCGAAACAACGGAGCCACCATCAACAGACTGACTCGGTGCCGAAGGCGTGGGAGCCGGAGCGGGCGTGGGGGCAGGCTGCGGTGCGGGAGCCGGCGTGTTGCCGCCCTGGTTGTTGTTATTGTTGGTCTGGCCGCCATTGTTGGTGTTCTCGGTCGTACCGGCGGTGTCGTTGCTCACCGTGGCCTTTTCGGCGGTGCTAGCATTAATGCCAGCCTGCAGCGCAGCGTTGGCCTCGGCCTCGGCAGCGAGCTCGGCCTGCAGCTGCGAATCCAGGGAGTTCACGACACTCTGAGCCTCAGCCTGCTGGGCATTGAGCTCGTCGACCTTCTTTTGCGTCGCGGCGACGTTCTTCTCCTGCTCGGCCTGCTTATCGGTGAGCTGCTGCTTAAGCTCCTTGACCTCTTGAATGGTCTGAGCTTGCTTATCGGAAACTTTGCCGTAGTAGAACAGACGGTTGAGCATATCGCTCAGATCATCGACACCCGTCAAAACCTGAAGCAGGCTCAGACCGCCGGTTTTGTACTCGCCGGCGACATAGGTCGAGAGCTTGGCCTGACCATCGGCGATCTCCTGCTGCTTTTGCGTGATCTCGCCGGCAGTCTGATCGAGCGCCTGCGTCTGCGTGGCAAGCTCATCGTAAATCTGCTGGGTTTGGGTGCCGATCTGCTCGAGTTTCGTACGAGCAGCGGCAAGGTCGGATGCGGTATCGGCGTAGGCAGGAGCCGCGAGGCCCAAGCCCAAAACACAAGCGAGGGTTGCCGTAGCAGCGCAGCGTGCCATATTTTTGTGCGTGTTTGCTGTGCGCATGTAGCTTCCTTTCCAGTAACTAAGGGTAACGGCTAGCCTACCGTCACCAGGCTAAAGAGCTCCACATCGTCATCAGACGGCGTGAGCTTCTCGCGCGGGTTGAGAAACGCAAGCTCAAGTATAAAACCGTAACCGATAAGCTTTGCGCCCATATCTCGCACCAGTTTACCTGTTGCCTCGACGGTTCCGCCCGTCGCGACCAAGTCGTCCAGAATCAACACGGTATCTTTAGAGCTGATAGCGTCGGCATGGATCTCAATTGAATCGGTGCCGTACTCGAGCTCGTAGCTCTGGCTTACGGTCTCGCGCGGCAGCTTGCCCGGTTTACGTGCGGGAACAAAGCCGGCGCCAAGGGCTACAGCCACCGGTACGCCAACCATAAAGCCGCGAGCCTCGGGACCCACGACCTTGGTGATTCCCATGCCGGCAAAGTGCTCGGCGAGGGTATCGGTCATGGCTTTGAGCGCCTCGGGATTGCCAAAGAGCGGCGTGATGTCTTTAAAGATGACTCCGGGCTCGGGATAGTCGGGGATGTCGACGATTTGAGATTCGAAGTCGTACATTGCATGACCTTTCAATGGGTTGCCGGATAAGCGGCAGCGGTTATTTGCCCTCCGTGGCGGTGCCGGAGTGCGAAGGGGCGACGACCTTGAGCGGCTTTACGAGAGAATCCTCGTGCGAAGCCGGCGTGGCTATCTCTTCGTTTTTGGCTTTGGTGGACTCGGAGCGAGTGATTTCCTCATCGAGTGCATCGATGTCGGCGTCCTCGACCACGGCATTGAGCGACTCAAAAACGCGGTTCTTGAGCAACGCAGTGTGCACACCCTCGGTCAGGTCATGAAGCTTCTTAAACGCACGCTCGAGCTTGGCGTCGCGCTCGTCATCGGAGGTATCCATTCCGAGCATGCTCACGAGCACCTGCTCAAACATCGAGGACTCGCGGTTGGCGGAAGACACGTACTGACGCAGGTTGCGGGGCTCGATATGGAAGCGTGACAGCTCGGAGCAGTAGCGGATGATTGGAAAATCGCGACCATCGACGAGCTCACGATTCTGCGGACTCTTGATGATGCGAATGAGGTCGTTCTCGGCGAGCGAGCGGATAAACGAAATCTCGACGCCCAGCATATCGGGAATGGTCTCAATGGGATGCAGCTTTTGCTTAGTCTCCTTGGGCTCCGTCTTGAGCGGAACATCGGACAGCAAGCCCACCTCGTAAGCGAGCGTTGACAGGTCCGTGGCGTTTTCCAAGCGCTGCTTAATCACGTTGAGAGGCATGTAGCGGGTCTTCTGCAAATGCAGGATGACCTCCAGGCGATCAACGTCCTCCTTAGAGTACTGACGGTATCCCTTAGGCGTACGATGAGGGGTAATGAGCCCCTCATCTTCTAGAAATCTAATTTTTGAGTTCGAAAGATCGGGGTATGCGCCTCGAAGAAGGTTGACGACTTGGCCGATACTCAGATAGTTGCGTTCGGCCATGCCCTACTCACCGGTTTCGATGCGCTCCGGCGTGCTCTCGTGGTAGATGAGCGTAAACGTACCGATCTGGACGGAAGAACCATCGTGCAGCGGGGCCGCGTTGACAATGGCGCCGTCGACCCAGGTGCCATTGAGCGAGCCCAGGTCCTCAATGCGAGCGCCGAGGCCCTCGCGAATAATGCGCGCGTGGCTACGCGAAACGGTCATGTCATTGAGGAAGATGCCGTTTGCAGGATCGCGGCCGATGGTGGTCACGTCGTCCTCGAGCTCAAAGGCGGCACCAGTCTGCGGACCCTTGACGATGGACAGAACGGGGGCGGTGATGCGCACGTTGGCCATGAGGTCGGGTACGGTGACGTCGCTTGAAGGCACGCGGAATACGCAGGTAGCGTCAGCAGTCTTATCATTCTGAGGCATATTATTAACCATGTTGTCCATGACAACCCCTAACTTATCGCGGACGTGCCGCAAATAATGAACCGTACGTAATCATACCCCAACGAATCAGTCTTCGATTTCAGGGTTCAGAAAGTCGATGTCCTCGTCCTCGGGATGCGCGAGAGCCTGTTTAATGGCCACTCCGCCCTTAATGGAATAGATGACAGCCGTGAGCATGGAGAAGATCACGCCGCCGTACACAAAGAAGATGCCGAGGGGCACCGAGCTTCCGTTGAGGCCCGGGAAGGCCGTAAGGGTTGAAGGTAAAAGATGCAGGCCGTCAATAACGGGGAACCCGAGCAGCATGAGCGAGAAGCCGGTCATGAGCAGTGCAGTGGCAATCTTTCCGGGAAAGACGACATCGATGGGGCGACGGTGATAATGACGAACGATAAGCGTGCCGATGCCCAGATAGATGTCGCGGCCAATAATGAGCACGCAGACCCAGATTGGCAGCTCTCCGCGAACCACCAGCCCAAGTACGCCGGTGAACAGCAGCGCTCGGTCGCAGATGGGATCCATGACCTTGCCGAGCCACGAGACCGTCTTGGTCATGCGGGCGATCTGACCGTCCATCCAGTCGGTAGAGGCGGCAACGGCGTAGATAACGATGGCGATGACGCGGTTGTTATCCGTCACAAACAGGTACAGAAATACCAGGGTGAGGATCAGGCGCGTAAAGGTGATGAAATTGGAGATCGTAAAGATCTTATTCGACGGGTAATCGGAAGTGCCGATAAGCTCCTTTTTGATCTTCTTTTTGATGCCCACAGGACTCCCCCGCTGGTTAACGACAAAACTTTCGATACTATACCCGTTCCGGCGATGTCTATCCAGCGTAAGCATAGAGAGTCCAGACATATGGAGGATGCTACTGGGTTGTGCGGGATTCTGCATTTGTGTACATCAGCCTCCAAATATGACATTTTTCGGCATCTTTGATGGCTGATGTACACGTTTTGATTCGGTGATTACATCGATCGGGAAAGTTGTTGCCTTAAGCGAATTAATCATGATGTGCGGGTCGAGAAGGGTTGGCGCTAAAAGAACCCAACGGCCGTTACGGCTTCGTTAGAAACGCGCCCCACCATGGATGGTGAACCCGAAAGGTAAAGCGTGCGGGCACGGTGGCTCGGCCCGCGCGCCCGGAAGAGAAAGGATAAACCCATGGGTTACATGCTCGAGACGCGCGGGCTCACCAAGCGCTTCGGCCGCGGCGACCAGGCGCAGGACGCCGTGGCCGACGTGAGCCTTCATATCCGCGAGGGCGAGGTGTACGGGCTGCTCGGTCCCAACGGCGCCGGCAAGTCGACAACGCTCAAGATGATCTGCGGGATGCTGCGGCCGACGGCCGGGGAGATCCTCTTTGCCGGGCACGCCTGGCGCCGCGAGGACCTCTACGCAATCGGCAGCCTCATCGAGGAGGCGCCGCTCTACCCCAACCTCACCGCGCGCGAGAACCTGCGCGTGCGCACCACGCTGCTGGGCCTTCCCGAGAGCCGCATAGATGAGGTGCTCGCCGCCGTGGACCTCGCGGACACCGGGAAGAAGCGCGCCGGGCGCTTCTCGATGGGCATGCGGCAGCGCCTGGGGCTCGCGCTGGCGCTGATCGCCCGGCCACGCCTGCTCGTGCTCGACGAGCCCACCAACGGCCTCGACCCCATCGGCATCGAGGAGCTGCGCGACCAGATCCGCGGCTTCGCGGCGGCGGGTACGACGGTGATCGTTTCGAGCCACATCCTCTCCGAGGTGCAGCAGATGGCGGACACCATCGGCATCATCTGCGGGGGGCGCCTCGCCTACGAGGATGCGCTTCGGCCCGGGCAGGACCTCGAGGAACTCTTCATGAGCTTCTGTCGGGAAGGGCGACGAGCACGCGGGGAGGTGGCGGCATGACGGGCGAGAAAGGCGGCCTGCTCGCGGGCCTGCGCGCCGAGGCCCTGAAGTCGCGCCACGCGGCACCGGTTCGCCTGGCCGTGCTCATGGCGCTGCCGATGCCGCTGCTCGGCGCGATGCCCTACCGGGGCGTGCAGATCTTTAGTGCGTGGAACTACTGGTACGCGCTCTTCCTGCCCGTGTCTCTATCGCTCGTGGTGGCGTGCGTCGCACGGGCGGACGCTCGCACGCGGATGCGGGGGCTTCTGGGCCTGGGCTTCCCGCTCGGGCGCGCCTGGTGGGCCAAGGCGCTCTGGTGCCTTGCTCTTTGCACGCTCTCGAACCTCGTGGTCTTCGGCATCTACCTCGCGGGATCGGCGTTCTCCTCGCAGGGTCTCACGGCCGCGGGCACGCTCACGATGCTCCTCTGCGCGCTCGCCAACACGGTGACCGCGGCGTGGATGATCCCCGCAGGGCTCTTCCTCACGGCGCGGCTCGGCATGCTCGCGGGCATCTTCTGCCCGCTCGCCGCGCAGCTCGTGGGTGGGTTCGCCTGGTCGCTGATGCCGCTGCCGCAGCTCTTTCCGCCGTCGGCGAGCATGGTCATCCCCACGAGCTTCATTCCCGTGCTGCCGAGCGGCGAGCCGCTCGCGGCGGACATGGCGCTCGGCGGGGCGCTCACGGCGGACGGCATGCTCACGCTGGCGGGCCTTGCGGTCAGTGCGCTCGCGTTCGCCGCGCTCACGGCGGCGGGCGCGGCCTGGTTTGCGCACTCCGAGGAGAGGTGATGGCCATGACACGACTCTCCGATCCGACGCCGCGCATGACTCTCCCGCGGGCCCTGCTTTCCGAGGCCCTGCGCCTGGCGCGCTCCCCGCTCTCGGCGGTGCACCTCGCCTGCGGCCTGGCAGCCGGTCTTGCCTGCGGCGAGTACTTCTCCGTAACCCGATGGGACCCGGCGCTGGGCGCGGACGCCTACGCCCAGTTCCTCGGCGCCCTCATGCCGCTCATGTCCGCCATCGTCTGCGGGCTCGCCGTGGACGAGGAGCGCGCTGCCGGGCGCCTCGCCAACCTCACGGCGGTCCCCTCGCGCGGGCGCGCCGTCGCGGCGAAGCTGCTCGCCCTTGCGGCGCTCGGCGCGGGCGCGCTGGCCGTGGCGCTCGGCGTGTTCGGGGCCGTGCTCGCCGTCGCCGGGCGCCTGCCGCTCGGGCCCGCTCCGCTTGCGGCCGCCTGGGCGGGCATCGTGCTGGGCAGCTTGCCCCTCTACGCGCTGGGGCTCGGCGTGGCCCTGCGCCTCGGCCGCAACGCCGCCATCGGCGCCGGCGCGGCGGGGGTGCTCCTCGCGTTCTTCTCGGTGGGCGGACTTGCGCACGGCCTCATGACCGGCGAGCTCACCGGCGCTCTGGCGACGCCCCTGAGCTGGGTGCCGCTCGCCTGGCCCGCGCGCCTGGGGTCGCTCGGGGTGGAGGCCTTCATCGACGCCGCACGCGCGGCGGGCCCTCTCCTCACGACTGCGCTCGCTAGCCTCGTTCTCACCCTGGCAGCCGACGCCGTCCTTCTTGCCTGGTTCTGCCGCTTCGAGGACGGGAGGGTAGATGCGTAGGAAGCCGCTCGCCGCCATGTTCGTCCTCCTCTCCGCAGCGCTCGTCCTGGGCGGGAATGCCCTGCTCGACGCCGGCTGGGGGTCGGCGCTGCGCTCGATCGCCGACCGCGTGCTGCCTAACCCTGAGATCGCCATGTGGGCGCCCGCGCCCGAGCCCGGCAGCCACGCGAGCTCCTACGCCGACGCCACCGGGGCGGGGGCAAACTACGTCTACCTGGTGGACGCGGCGGACGACAGAGGCAATGTCCGAGAGCTCCAGCTCATCTTCTTCGGGCGGGAGTCGGACGGCGAGGGCTGGCTCGAGATCGAGGCGCGCGGCGGCTCGGGCGTGCGCTACCGCGCGTGCGACGCGGCCGAGACACCCGTGGCTGCGCGCAGGGCTCTGGACCGCTGAGCGCGGCGTTAGTACAATTCCGACGAGAGTTTCAGGAGGTCGAACATGGCGAGGATACTGGCAGTGGATGATGAACGGGCGATCCTCGACGCGCTTGCGCGCGTCCTCGGCCGCGACGGCCATGAGGTCGTCAAGGCGGAGGACCCGACGGCGGTCCCGGGGATGGACCTCTCGCGCTTCGACCTCGTGCTCTGCGACGTCATGATGCCGGGGCTCGACGGCTTCGAGCTCGTGCGGCAGATCCGCCCGGACTTCGACGGCCCCATCGTCTTCCTGACCGCTCGCGTGGCCGAGGAGGATGCCGTGGCCGCCTACGGCCTGGGCGCCGACGACTACGTCCGCAAGCCCTTCGGGGCCGCGGAGCTGCGCGCCAAGGTCGCGGCCCATCTACGCCGTGAGCGCCGGCCGCGCTCGCACGCCCTCTCCTTCGGGGAGGTGCGGATCGACCTCAGGGCGCGCGGCCTCGCCGTGGGCGGCGAGGCCGTGCCGCTCACGCCCACCGAGTACGCCATCTGCGAGTACCTCGCCCGCCACCCCGGGCAGGTCATGAGCCGCGCGCAGATACGCGAGGCGGTGCTCGGCTGGGAGAGCGACGCCGACGACGCGGCCATATCCATGCAGGTCAGTCGCGCCCGGAGGAAACTCTCCGAGGCCGGCGCCGATCCGATCGCGACCGTCTGGGGGATGGGGTACAAGTGGCAGCTCTGAGGATCGGGGCGCGAGGTCGCGGGGGCATGCCGCTCTCCTTCGTCATCGCGCGCTACTTCGCCTACGCGTTCGCGGCAGTCGCCACGGCGTGGCTCGCCTCGTTCATGATGCTCTCTGTGGCGATCAACGCGGGCTTCGTCTACGAGGCAAGCTGGGGGCCGGCCAATGCGCGCGAGGTCGCGGAGGGCCTGGCACGCGACGGCGTCTGCGGGCAGCAGGACGTGCCGACGGCGTACCGCTACCTCATCCTGAACAAGGACGGAAACGTGCTGATGACAGACCTCGAGAGCACGCGGCTCGAGGACGCGAAGGAAATGGCTCGTACGGCACTCGCCGCGGATCCGGGCACAGTGGAGATCGAGGGCGGGGGTTCGGGCGTTACCTACGCCGCGTTCCCGCTCAAAGGTGGCGGGGCCTGCGCGCTCGTCAGCGAGTATCTGCCGCAGTGGGTCTCGCGCGACCTCGCCGGCCTGCTTCCCAACCCGCAGAACCTCATGCTCGTCGGCGCCACGGCGGGAAGCGCACTTGCGCTTGCGCTCGTCGCGCGCCGCGCGAGCCGCGTGATCTCGCGCAAGATGGCGCCGCTCGCGGAGGCGGCGGGGCGCGTCGGCGCGGGGGAGCTCGACTTCGCGGTCGGCAGCACCAACGTGCGCGAGGTGAACGACGTCCTCGCCGCGATGGACGCCA
This sequence comes from uncultured Collinsella sp., assembly GCA_958415625.1. Lineage (GTDB taxonomy): Bacteria > Actinomycetota > Coriobacteriia > Coriobacteriales > Coriobacteriaceae > Collinsella. Next base: position 10,001 of record CATYZI010000028.1, read on the forward strand.
TGCGGGCCTCCCTCGCCGAGTCGCTCGAGGCCCGCTGGGCCGCGGAGCGGGGGCAGCGCGAGCAGATGACGTCGCTCGCCCACGACCTCAAGACGCCGCTCACCGTGCTGCGCGCCAACGCCGACTTCGTAGCGGAGGAGCTGGAAGACGAGAAAGACGCCGACCTCGCGGCCGCCGCGCGCGACATAGCCGGCAGTGTCGAAAGGCTCGACGGCTACGTGCGCCTGCTCATCGAGGCCTCGCGCGGGTCCGGCGGGGCGGAGAGGGCCCCCATGCGGCCGGCCGAGCTTTGCGAGCAGGTCCTCGCCGAGGCCGCCCAGATCGCCCGGGCGCGAGGCGTGACGCTCGACGCGGCCACGGGCCCCGCTGTCGCGGGCGCGCCCGAGGCCGCGCTCGACCGAACCGCCCTGGCGCGAGCCGCCGCGAACCTCGTGGCCAACGCCGCCGAGCACGCACGCTCGCGCGTGGCTGTCTCCTGCGACGTTGCGGGCGGGCACCTCGTCATCGAGGTTGCCGACGACGGACCGGGCTTTTCTCCCGCCGCCCTCGAACGCGGCTGCGAGCGCCTCTTCACAGACGACTCCTCCCGCTCCTCGCGTGACGAAGGCCGCCACTACGGGCTCGGCCTCCACGTCGCCTCCGAGGCCGCGAGCGCCCACGGGGGATCCGTCTCGCTCGCCAACGGCCCCTCGGGCGGTGCGGTGGCCACCATCGCGGTCCCCCTGTGCGGGATCTGACGATTTCCTCGATGTCTACCTCGACTGCGATATGTCGCTCGCCGAGGCCGCGACGAGATGGTGTTGCGTCTGCCCCGTTTGGTGCTTCTAGCTCAAATTTGATCTGATGTAAGGCCCGTGCAATCCTGCATGGGCCTTACTTTTGGCAATTGCTCGACCGATTCGTGGCTTGAAACACAAATTATCGAGTTAAGGAGAAATGGGGTCATACAGCAGCTCTCAGAGCGCTTGCCGCACTCCCCCGCCATTACCTCTGCGGCGTCTTCGTATAGAGCCCATACCGTTTGGCATATCGTTGCAATCGCCCACTTGTCCACCGGTCAAGTGAACTACTGGAATAAATACAGCGACACGCTTGTCCGTTACAGTCGCTATATCTGTGTAAATCGCCGCGATAAATACAGCCTGTACTCGGCTGTATACCAACTACGCGTATGTAGATTCATATCGCGTTAATAAATCGGCTCAAGCGTGTGCAAAACGCGCAAGTAACCGCAAAAGGCGATTATCGCTCAGGTAGATTTTTGGCACCCCGTTGCTTAATCAAAATTAAGCAATTGCTTAAAACAAAAAAGGTCAGGCACTAGATGCCTGACCTGCAAACTTCTGGTCGGGACGACTGGATTCGAACCAGCGACCCCTTGACCCCCAGTCAAGTGCGCTACCAAGCTGCGCCACGTCCCGAAGCTTTTGTTTGTTGCTCTGCTCTCGCTCGCAACAGGGAGTATATTAACCCGAAACTTTAGACTTGTGCAAGAACTTTTTTATAAATTTTGAAGCAAGTCCAAAATTGTATCTGCGAGCTGGGGTTTTGTTAGAACGGGAAGTTCTTTCGTACCCGTTGTGCTCACAATCCAGGCCTTGTTGGTATCGGTTCCAAAGCCCGAATCGGCGCGTGAGACATCGTTGGCGATAATGGCATCGCAGCCTTTGCGTGCCAATTTGCGCTCGGCGTACTTGACGACGTTATCGGTCTCGGCAGCAAATCCGATTACGAGGCGATCGCCCTTTTGGCGTGAGAGTTCGGCCAAGATGTCAACGGTCTCGACGAGCTCGATTCGATCCAGGCGCTCGTTGGCCTTTTTGAGCTTATGGTCCGCCGGGGCCGCCGGCGTGTAGTCGGCGACGGCGGCGGCGCAAATGGCAGCGTCGGCCGTCTGGAAGGCGCTCAGCGCCGCCTGCAGCATCTCTGCGGCGGTCTGCACGCTTACGCACGCCACGCCGCGGGGAACATCGAGCGATGTCGGTCCCAGCACGAGCGTGACCTCGGCACCGCGGCGAGCGGCCTTCCCCGCCAGGGCGATGCCCATCTTGCCCGACGATCGGTTTCCAATAAAACGCACGGGGTCGATCGGTTCGTGCGTAGGACCGGCAGTGATGACGATGCGCTTGCCCGCCAGGTCTTGCGGCACGGGATTGAGCACCTCGCAGATGGCTTCGACGATGTCCTCGGGCTCGCTCATGCGCCCCGTGTCCACGTCGCCGCAAGCAAGGTAGCCACTACCGGGCCCAACCACGTGCACCCCGCGGTCGCGCAGCGTGGCCATATTGGCCTGGGTTGCCGGCGCCTTCCACATGCCATTGTTCATGGCCGGCGCGATCACAATGGGTCGCGGCGTGGCGAGTAGCGTCGTAGAAATCAGGTCATCGGCAATGCCGTTGGCCATCTTGGCGATGATATTGGCCGTCGCGGGCGCCACGGCCACCAGATCGGGCTCCTGCGCCAGCGAAATGTGGTGGATGGGGTCGGAAGGATCGTCGAATAGCCCAACCGCGACCGGCTCGTTGGTGAGCGCGCGGAAGGTAAGCGGCCCCACAAACTCCGTGGCATGCTCGCTCATAACGACTTTGACACGTGCGCCGCGCTTTTGCAGCAGGCGCACGATATTGCACGACTTATAGGCGGCGATCCCGCCGGTAATGCCCAGCAGGATCGTTTTTCCCTCAAGTTGCATTGAATTGTTGGATGCCGCCGTCATCGCTAGGCTTCCTTACTCGGGAGCACCAGGAGGCGGTGGCAGTACGGACAGTGCGTAATCTCGCTACCGTCGTGGTTGAGGTCGCTCATGGACGATGCCTGCAGCGCGGTGTGGCAGACCGTGGGGATGTTGCCCTGGATGGTCTCGACGGCCAAGCCGCGGAACTGCTTGAGCAGACGCTCGTAGTCGCTGAGCACGTCGGTGGGCAGCGTAGCGGCCAGCGCGGTGCGCTCCTTGGTGGCGGCATCGATCTGGGCCTGGAGGTCGGCTGCCTTGGCGCGGGCGGCCTTGGTGTCGGCCTTCACGCCCTCCTCGAACTTGGCGATGATTGCCTGTGCGCGAGCCTCGCGGTCGAGCGCCTCCTTGTGGGCGACTACGACGTCCTTGCGGGTGTGCTCGATCTTGTCCAGGCGCTTGGCCAGGGTGGCGAGCTCGTTCTCCAGGTCCTGAACCTCGCGGTAGTCAGAGCCATCAACGTGGCGCTTCTTGGCGGCCTCGATGGCGTTATTGGTCTGAATCTCGGTGGTGTTGAGGTCATCGAGCTCAATATCCAGGTCCTTGCGCTGGGCGTAGAGCTTGGTCATCTCGGCCTTGAGCTTAACGTAGGTCTTGCGCTTGGAAGCGAGCTCCTTGAGCTCCGGCATATTGGCAAGTTCGCTCTTGTTGCGGGCGAGCTCCAAATCGATCTGTTGCAGCTTGAGTAGCGTAGCGCCGGCGCTCATAAGTTCTCTCCTTTTGTCACAGTCCACCATTGGCAAGGGTTCAGTATTTTAATCGCATGACGGGGGTCAACCCCGGCGTCAACCGCAGAGTTCATCAAGATATCCACGAACGGCTCCTCGGAGCGGTCGTGGCCAAGCAAGATCACCGGCAACCCACGCAGAGCGAGGTCTTGCGCCACGTGGTAGCCCGCCTCGCCCGTCACGACAACATCCGCGCCTGCGGCGATGGCTAGCTCTCCGAAGTCGCCCAGGGAGCCGCCCAGGATGGCGACGGTCCGGCACGGGTGCTCGGCTTCGCCCCATACGCGCGGGTCGCTGCCAAACGCCGTGGCGGCGCGTGCGGCGAGGTCGCGCAGCGTGCGCGGATCGTTGAGCGTTGCTAACGCGCCCAGGCCGGTCGACTCGGGGTCGTCCACGTGTTCCAGTGAGCTCACGGGTGCGGCACCCAGCAGCTTGCTCAGACAGACACGGGCTTCGTGCGAGCGGTCCAGGTTGGTGTGGAGTGAAATAATGATCACGCCGCAGCGGGCAGCCTCGTACAGCGCAGCGCTGCACTGGGGTCGCGTCGCGCTGGGCGGGCAAAACGCCTCAGGCGCCTTGATGTAGATAGGATGATGCGTGAGCAACACATTGGCTCCGGCTTCCAAGGCGCGCTGCACGTTGTCCCTGGTGGCATCGAGCGCGCAGGCAACGCCGCGGATCTCATCGTCGGGGTCGCCAACGGATAAGCCTACGTGGTCCCAGGGTTCGGCGTCCGTCTTAGGATAGCGTGCAAGCAGGGCGCGCTCGAGCTCGGCGACGATCATGCGGCACCTACGATCGAGAGTAGCGTCTGGGCAAAGTCGTCCAGATCGGCTGGGTTCACGCGGTCATCGAAGGAAATGCGCAGTGCGCCCAGCGCCTGCTCGCGACCGATGCCCATTGCGCTCAAAACATGGCTGGGGTCCATGCTGCCGCTCGAGCATGCCGAGCCTGCAGACACCTCAAAACCGGCGGCGTCGAGCTTGATGATGAGCTCCTCGGAGTCCATACCGTCAATATAGATCGATACCATGCCGGGCAGACGGTCGGCATGTGCGTAGTCGCCCATGGTGGCGTGAATGCGCGGATGGGCCGTAAGCGTGGCGTAGAGCTTATCGGAAAGGGCTTGCAGCGTCGCACGCTCCTGGGCCACGTGGGGCGCCAGCGTGCGGGCGGCAGCGGCGAAAGCCAGCTGCGTGCGCAGGTCCTGCGTGCCGGCGCGACGTCCGGCTTCCTGTCCTCCGCCAAAGATGCGGGGGCGCAGCGGCGTGCGGTTCTTAAGGTAGAGCGCGCCAGAGGCAACGGGACCTCCAATTTTGTGGGCCGCGACGGACATGGCGTCGACGCCCAGCTCGTTAGCATCGAGCGGAATATGCAAGTAGCCCTGGATGGCATCGGTATGAAACAAGGCGCCGGCGGTATGCGCGGCAGCGGCCAGCTCGCGGATGGGCTGTACCACGCCGGTCTCGTTGTTGGCGGCCATGATGCTCACGAGTGCGACATCGTCGCCGAGCAGCTCCGTGAGCGCTGCGGGCTCAATGTAGCCCGCGCGACAGGGCTGCACCAGGTCGACGGTAAAGCCGGCGGCGCGCAGCAGCGGCAGGTTGTCAAGGATCGAATCGTGCTCAATCGCCGACACGATCACGCGGTCGCGCTTGCGATCGCGCTGGCGAGCGCCCTCGGCAAGGCCGAGGAGCGCCAACTGGTTGGCCTCGGTGCCGCCATTGGTCAGGACGATCTCGGACGGGCGGACGCGCGCGCCAAAGCTGCGGGCAATCTCGCGACGGGCGACTTCCAGGCGTGCGGCGGCCTTACGACCGAGCGAGTGCAGCGAGTTGGGGTTGACGCCGGCAAGCTCGCTATCATCGTACTCATGCTGCGCAAGGAGCGCCTCGGCGCGCATGGGCGTCGAGGCGGCGTAGTCAAGATTCACGGGTATGCGGTTTTGACCTGCGGTCATAAGGGTTTATGCCTCCTGTGCGGCCTCGTTGCCCAGCTTCTGCAGCAGTGCAACCTCGGCAGCGGGATCTTCGGACTTAAATACGGCGGAGCCGGCTACGAGCACGTTGGCACCGGCCTTGACGACCTCGGCGATGTTTTTGGAAGAGATACCGCCGTCGACCTCTATGAGGGGCGACACGCCGTGGCGCTCACACATGGCCTTGAGTTCGTGGAGCTTGGCGATGGTACCCGGGATAAAGCTCTGACCGCCAAAGCCAGGGTTCACGCTCATGAGCAGCACCATATCGACAACGTCGATGATGCTTTCGAGCACGCAGACGGGCGTGGCGGGGTTGAGCACCACGCCGGCCTTGACGCCGCGCTGCTGCAGGTGCGTGAGCGTGCGGTGCAGGTGCGTGGAGGCCTCGTAGTGCACGGTGATCATGTCGGCACCGGCGTCGGCGTACCAATCGACCGTCTCGTCGGGGTTCGACACCATCAGGTGCGCGTCCACCGGTACATCGGTGGAGCGCTTGACGGCCTTGAGGATGTCAACGCCAAAGGTGAGGTTGCCGGTAAAGTGACCGTCCATCACGTCGAAGTGAACGTAATCTGCGCCGGCGATCTTGTCGAGCTCGCCCTTGAGGTTGGCCATGTCGGCCGAAAGGACGGACGGAGCGATTTTAATGGAACCCATGGTTGTTGCCTTTCTGCGCTAGTCGGTAAGTCCGTAGAACTCTTGAGAGGGGACGCGATCTGTGAGAATCTCGAGCGCCCTATCCAAAGTAACACCGTTGTAGAGCGTTTGCTCCACGGCAAAGGTGAGCGGAATGTCTACGCCCAGTGAACGGGCGAGCTCGCTCACGCTGCGGGCCGCGACGGCGCCCTCGACCACCATATGCGTGCGCGTCTGGTACTCGTCGAGCGAAACGCCGTGGGCAAACTCGAAGCCAAAGGTGCGGTTGCGCGAATGCTCGGAGGTGCAGGTGGCGATAAGGTCACCCATGCCGGCAAGCCCCATGCAGGTCATGGCCTGACCGCCGCGGGCGTGCACTAGGCGGCTGATCTCGGCTAAGCCGCGCGTCATGATGAGGGCGAGCGTGTTGTCGCCCGCGCCCGAGCCGGCGGAGATGCCGCACACGATGGCGATGACGTTTTTCATAGCGCCGCATACCTCGACGCCGGTCATGTCCTGCGACAGGTAGATGCGGAAGGCCGTGGATAAGAGCAGGTCCTTAAAGGTCTCCCCTACCTGCGAGTCTTTGCTGGCGATGACGGCGGCAGAAAGCCTGCCGCGGCAGATCTCCTCGGCATGATTGGGGCCCGAGAGCGCAGCCACGCGCGCTTCGTTGCCGATCTCGCTGGCAATGACCTCGCTCATGAGCAGGCCGGACTCGGGCTCAATGCCCTTGGTGAGGCACAGAACCGGCGTCTCGTCCGCGATGAACGGCGCCGCCTGGTGGCAGACGTCGCGCAGGTGCGTGGAGGGCACGGCAAAGATGATGGCATCGGCGCCCTCGAGTGCCTGCTCCAGGTCCGTCGTGGCGACGACATTGCCGGGCAGCTCATATCCCACCAGATACCGGGGGTTGCGGTGCTCGCCATTGATGCCGGCGGCCGTATGCTCGCTGTGGGCCCACATGGTCACGCGCTCGGCTCGCGCGGCGGCAAGGCCGGCGACGGCGGTTCCCCAGGAGCCGGAGCCAATCAGCGCAACATTCATGACTTTCTCCTACTTATCGTCGGGCTCAGTGACGCGCTTGGTAAACGAGAGCTTGGACTCCTTACCGCACATGAGCTTTTTGATGTTCGCGCGATGGGCCCACACCACGGTGATGCCGATCATCGCCATGCAGAACTTAAGTCCCAGGCTGCCGTACGGAAAGACCGCGCAGACGGCGATGGGAAGACCGATGGCCGCGGCAAGCGAGCCTACCGACACAAACTTGGTGATGGCGACGGCCACGATAAACATGCCCAGCAGCGAAAGTCCGATGGGCCAGTACCAGGCGAGGATGACGCCCAAGCCCACGGCGATACCCTTGCCGCCATGGAAGTTGAGGTAGGGCGAGAAGATGTGCCCCCACACCGCAGCCAGGCAGATGACGCCGAGCATCCAGTCGCCGGGGGCTCCAGGCGCCATGATACTCACAGGGAAGCCATAGCCCACGCCCGCGATAAGCGGACGGGCGATAAGGACGCAGATGGCGCCCTTCAGGCAGTCGAGCAGCAGCGTGAGCGCAGCCACCTTGGGGCCGGCTACGCGCAGGGCGTTGGTGGTGCCGATGTTACCGGAGCCCGCCTTGCGAATATCGGTGTGATTAAACACGCGACCCAGGATCAGGCCAAACGGAATCGCTCCGATAAAGAACGAGATCACGGCGCAGATGGCGGTCAGCAGAATCGGATTATGCATCCTTTTGCTCCTTCTTCCTAAAGAAGAGTCGAATGGGCGTGCCGGAAAAATCGAAGGTCGAGCGCATACGGTTCTCCACGTAGCGCTGGTAGGTGTCGTTGACCAGGTCGCTTTGGTTGACGAAGAACGTAAACGTCGGTGGGTTGACGCCCGTCTGGGTCACGTAGTGCATGCGCAGGCGGCGCTTGCCGTCCACCACGGTGTGGCCGAACTCGCGCAGGTCGGTGAGGAACGTGTTGAGGCGCGAGGTGGCGATCTTTTGCGAACGTGTCTTCTCAGCGGCGTCGACCATCGCCCAGATCTTTTCGACGCTGCGGCCGGTCAGGGCCGAAATGCGCAGGTACTGGGCCCAGGGAGCCATGACGCCCAGACGGCGGTCGACGGTCTCCATGCAGGCCTCGCGCTTGCGGTCATCGTCGAGCAGGTCCCACTTGTTGAGCAGCACCACGATGGCGCAGCCGCGTTCGATGGCCAAGCCCATGACCTTCTGGTCCTGCTCGGTGACGCCCACGGAGGCGTCGACGACGAGCAACGCCACGTCGGCGCGGTCGATGGCGCGCAGGCCGCGGACCATGGAGTAGTACTCGATGTTCTCGTACACGGTGCTCTTCTTGCGAATGCCCGCGGTGTCGACCATGCGGTAGTGCTTGCCGTCGCGTTCGACGACGGTGTCGATGGCATCGCGCGTGGTGCCGGCGATGTTGGATACGATGGAGCGGTCGGCCCCCAGGATGCGGTTGAACAGCGAGGACTTACCGGCGTTGGGGCGGCCGATGATGGCCACGTTCAGCGCGTCGGGGAACTCGTCGGCGACCTCGTCCTCTTCCTCGGGTAACAGGGCCACGATGTCGTCGAGCAGGTCGCCCGTGCCGTGGCCGTGAAGGGCCGACAGCGGCGTGGGCTCACCGACGCCGAGCGAATAGAACTCCCAGATGTTGTCATTCTCGCGGTCGGGGTTGTCGAGCTTGTTCACCAGCAGAAAGACCGGCTTGTCGCAGCGCTTGAGCATGCGGGCGACCGACTCGTCCTCCTCGGTGACGCCGGTGCGGCCGTCGACCACAAACAGGATGACGGCAGCTTCCTCGGCGGCGGCAAGGGCCTGGTCGCGGATGGACGTGGCAAAGACGTCGTCGCTCTTGAGTGGCTCGATGCCGCCTGTGTCGACGATGGTGAACTCGCGGCCGTTCCAATCGGCCGTGTGATACGAGCGGTCGCGCGTGACGCCGCGGGACTCGTGGACGATGGCGTCCGAGGTCTGGGCCAGGCGGTTAACGAGCGTGGACTTGCCCACGTTGGGGCGTCCGACGACGGCGACGATAGGTTTCATCTGCTCTCCTTTAATGGGTAGGGTCAGCGGGAATAGTTGAATTGGCGGGCGTTATGCCAAGGATGTGCTCTAGGGTATCGAGCAGCTCATGCGGCATGGTCGATACCACATGAACCTCAGCGCCGCGACCGGTAAGGCTTGCGAGTAATTCGTCACGATGATACTCGTCAAGGGTCATACCGTCGGCGTTGAACATGAGCTTAGGCACAAAGAGCATAACCCCCGACAGGTCTTGCGGCAGTTGCTCTAAGATGTCGCAGGCGACGATGAGGCCGGTCACGTCCACGTTGCCGCCAAAGTAGCGGTTTTTGATAGCCGTGACGGTACCGGCAAGGCCCTGCGGCGATTCCACGAAACGTGCCACCGTATCGCGTGCGCTGGCCCCCGAGAGGCACAGCAGGCGCTGGCCCCGGGCGGCGATTGCCTCGCGAACGCGGCGCAGGCGCTCAGCATCGGCGGCGAGCACGTTGTCGGTCTCGTCCAAATAGGAGCGGATCATGCCGATGCCGTCGTAGTACTGCGGGTAGCCGTCGTAAAAGTCTGCCTCGGGCGGCTCGATGCCGGCGTCCAGATAGAACTCGTCGCTCATCTGGAAGGTGTGGCGGCCAAAGCGCTCGAAGGCACGGTCCTGGAAGGGCCGGATCATGGCAATGGTCTCGCGCGCCAGTTCGGGCTTGTCGCTGTAGGACCAGCTAAAACGGTTCTGATGCTTGGTAAAACCGAGCGGCACAATGCCCAGGCTCGTGATCTGCTCGTGCTCCTCGCAAAAGCGCAAGGTCTTTTCCAGCTCCTCGCCGTCGTTCATGCCGGGACACAGAACAATCTGTGCGTGAATCTCGATGCCGGCCGCCATGATGGCCTCGAGCACGTCCATACCGCGCTGGGCGTTGCGGCCCATCATGCGGCGGCGGACGTCGGGGCTTACGGCATGGACCGACACGTTCATGGGGCTCATGTTGCGTTGAATGACGTTTTGCACGTCCTCGTCGGAAAGGTTCGTGAGCGTGACAAAGTTACCCTGTAAAAAACTTAGACGGTAGTCGTCGTCGCGGATGTAGAGCGTGGAGCGGCCGCCCTTGGGCAGCATGGTCATAAAGCAGAACACGCAGGCGTTGACGCAGGTACGCATGCCATCGAAGATGGGGCCATCGAACTCCAAGCCCCAGTCCTCGCCGGGAAAGCGATCGAGCTCAACGGGGGTGACGGTGTCGTCGCGCGGGCCGAAAACCTCCAACTCGACGGAATCGTCATCAGCCTCCCAAAGCCACACAATCATATCGGTCAGCTGCTCGCCGTTGACCGTGAGCACGCGCATGCCCGGTTCGATACCTACATCCCATGCGGGCGATTCGGGACGCACGTTCTTAACGAGCGCGCCCTCACCCGGCTCGGGGTCGCGGCTGCGCCCGTAATCGGCCACCTCGGCGGCGTATGCGGGTACGGTCTGGTCCATGATTAGCGGCAAAGCTCCTTGATACGCTCGACGGCGCGTTCGATGTGTTCTTGCGGGGTAGAGGCTCCGGCGGTGATGCCGATACGGTGAGCGTCGGTAAACCACGCGGCCTGTAGCTCGGAAGCTTCCTCGATGTGATGTGTGCGCTCGCAGACGTCGGCGCAAATCTGCGCCAGGCGGCGGGTGTTGCCCGAGTTCTTGCCGCCTACCACGACCATGCAGTCGCAGCGGTTGGCAAGTGCGGCTGCTGCCTGTTGACGCTCACTCGTGGCGGCGCAGATGGTGTTGATCACACGCAGCTCCTGCACGCGCGGAGTGATGGCAGCCACGACCTCGGCCAGGTTCTGCGCGGTTTGGGTGGTCTGCACAACGAGGCCTACCTTGCCCTTGAGCGGCAGCGCGTCCGCATCGGCGGCGCAGCTCACGACCTGCGCGTCATCGCCGGCGTGGCCCAGGATGCCCTCAACCTCGGGATGGCCCGGCTCGCCCACGACGATCACGTGGTAGCCCTCGCGCACCAGGCGCTCGGCGGCCACGTGGACCTTCTTCACGTAGGGGCAGGTGGCGTCGACCACGGTAAGGCCGCGCCCGCGAGCGGCATCGATCACCTGCGGCACCACGCCGTGAGCGCGGATGATCACGGTGCCCGATGCGGCATCGTCTAGGGTCTCGGCCAGACCGACGCCCGCCTCGGCGAGCTCGCGTACCACGATGGGGTTATGGATGAGCGGGCCCAGGGTGTGGACCTGAGCGCTCTCCCCCGCCTGCGGGGCGGCCGCCAGGGCCATATCGAGCGCGCGCTGCACGCCGTAGCAGGTGCCGGCGTGGGCAGCGATTTCGATGGTGGGGGCGTCGACCTTTCCGGTTACAGCTTCGGCAGTGTTCATGACTTCCTCGCCCATGGCTAGAACCTACCCGGGTGCTCGGCGCACAGCTCATCGCGCATGGCGTAGACACGGTTCATGGCCTCGGACTCAAACCAGGCCAGGCGCTCCTTGCGCTTGAGCTCGGCCGGTGCATCGGATAGCGAGATGGCCTTGCCGGCACGGATCCAGCACTTTTTGGGGCGCATGAGCTTTTTGCCCGCAGGCGTAATATCGGACCAGCCGCAGATGGCGAGCGGGTTGACGGGTGCCTTGCCCATCTGGGCGATGAGCGCAAAGCCGCCGTGGACCTCGGGCTTGATCTCGCGCGAGCGGATGCGCGTGCCCTCGGGGAAAATCAGGACGTCTTCGCCGCGCTGCAGCGCATGCTGGGCGGCACGCAGGCACTTCATATCGGCGGTGCCGCGCTCGACGGGAATGCCGCCCACGCGGCTAAAGGCCCAGCGCACGATCTTGCTCTTGGCAAACTCGGACTTAAAGATGGGGCGCACACGGCGGCCGCCAAAGAACAGTGCCGTCTCCACGGCCAGCAACTCGGCCATCGAGGTGTGGTTGCAGATGACCACGCTGCCGCGGCCTTCCTGGCGCTCAAACAGCAGGTCGCTGTCCTCGACCTTCCAGCGCCACATGAGCTTGGAGAAGACCCACAGGATGCCCATGACCACGGCGACGGTGCCGCGGATGAGCGCCGGGAACTCGGCGTAGGGTGCGTTGTAGTAATCCTCGGGCGTCTGCTTAAACAGGCGCATGGGCTACCTCCTTTGGTTGATGAGGTCCTCGATGATCGAGACGACCTCGTCGATGGTGTGGGCGGTGGAGTCGACGTGCACGGCGTCCTCGGCGGGAACGAGCGGCGCGACCTCGCGGCTGCTGTCGAGCATGTCGCGCTGCTTGAGGGCGTCGAGGGTCTCGTCGACCTCGGCCTCGAGCAGCTCGGCAGTAAGCGGCTGGGCGTCGTTTTGGTGGCGCTGCAGCACACGGCGGCGGGCACGCTCACGCGGGTCGGCGGTCAGGAACACCTTGACCTGTGCGTTGGGGAACACGACGGTGCCGATGTCGCGACCCTCGGCGACGATGTCGCGGTCCTCGGCGGCGCGACGCTGGTGGATGAGCATGGCGGCGCGTACGCCCGGGTAGGCCGAGACCTTGGAGACGTTGGCGTCCACCTGCGGGGTGCGGATGGCGGCCGAGGCGTCCTGGCCGTCGATGGTTAGGCGCGTGTCCTCGCCGGTGCCGTTGGTAAAGCGAATCTCGATCTGTTCGGCGAGGGCATCGATGGCAGCCTCGTCGTCCAGGTCGATGCCGCGGTCGAGCGCGGCGAAGGTGACGGCGCGATACATGGCGCCCGTGTCGAGCTTGTTAAAGCCCAGTTGGCGGGCAATCTCCTTGGCGATGGTGGACTTGCCGGAACCGGCGGGGCCGTCGATGGCGACGATCATGCAATGCTTCCTTTCGGTGGTTGACGTGCTGGTATGGTACGCGGACGCTACGGCTTGGCGGACTGGCTAGCCCGTGTAGCGCTCGCGGTAGGTGTTGCGCTTGGGTGCGGAGCCGTGGCTGCCGTGGTGACGCGTGCGGATTGCGGGGGTTTCCAGGGCCTTGTCACCGCGCTTTGAGCTGGCCTGCTTGGGCGGGATGCCGCCGGCCTTGAGGACCTGTACCTCGCGGTCGGTGAGCTCGCGCCATGAGCCCTTGGCCACGTCCTTGAGCTCCAGGCCGGCAAAGTTGCAGCGGTGCAGGCGGATCACCGGGTGGTGGATCTTGCTCAGCATGCGCTTGACCTGGTTTTTGCGTCCCTCGCGGATGATGACCTCCACGGCGGTGGTGCCGGGCTTGACACCTTGCGGAGCCACGGCCTCGGCCTCGCGCGCGTTGATGACGCGGCAGATCGCCGGTTGGCACAGGCCGTCATCGAGCTCGATGCCGCGGCGGAGTGGTTCCAAGTCGCGATCGGTCAGGTGGCCGTCCACGAGCGCCTGGTAGGTCTTGTAGACGTGCTTGCTTGGGTGTAACAGGTCCTGCGACAGGTCGCCATCGGTGGTAAAAAGCAAAAGGCCCGTGGTGTCGCGGTCTAGGCGACCCACCGGAAAGAGCCCCGGAAAGCGGTCGCGCGGGACCAGGTCGGCCACGCAAGGGCGCTCCTGCGGATCGCTCATGGTGGTGAGATATCCCGTCGGCTTGTAGAGCATCAGGTACACGGCGCCCTGGTTGAGCCTGACGGGCATGCCGTCGACCTCGATATGGTCGCGATCGACGTCGACCTTGGTGCCCAGTTCGGTCGCGACCTGGCCGTTGACGGTCACGCGGCCGGCGGTCATCAGGTCCTCCGAGCCGCGGCGGCTCGCCACGCCCGCGCGCGCCAAAAAGCGCTGTAGCCGCATGGTGTGCGGGTAGACGGGCTGGGCGTCGGTTGCGGCCGGCACCGTGCCCGTGCCGGCCGCGCCGCGCGTCTCACCTACTTCGTTAGTCCTCGTCATGCAAACCCTCCGAGGTCTCGTCGACGACTAGGGCTTCCAAGTCCTCGACTGCCTCAACATCTTCAACATCGGTATCGATCAGTTCGCGCTCTTCGCCCAGATCCTCAGCCTGCTCCTCGAGCGTGGACTGAATGCTGCGGCCGCTCAGGCGCTCGCGGATAAACTGGCGCGATTGCTCGTCGGGGGCAAACTGCTCCAGATCGGGCAGGTCGCGGGTGGAGCGCAGGCCGAACTTTTCCAAGAAAGCGTTGGTCGTGCCGTAGATGATGGCCTGACCACGCTCGGGGTCGCGGCCGAGCTCGCGCACCAGACCCTTGTCCACGAGCGACGCGATGACGCCGTCGGAGTTGACGCCGCGGATGCCCTTGACCACCTCGCGCGTGACGGGCTGGTGATAGGCGATGACAGCCAGGGTCTCAAGCGCCGCCTGCGACAGCTTTTGCGTGTCCCAGCTTAGCACGTAGGCCTCGACCACATCGTGGTAGGCGGGGTGCGTAAACAGGCGCCAGCCACCGGCGACCTCGCGCAGCTGAAAGCCGCGGTTGGCCTCCTCGTACTCAACCTTGAGCTCGGCCAAAAGCGATGCGCACTCGCCGGGGGCGATATCCAGCGCACCTGCCAGCGCGGGCGCGCTTACGGGATCGCTCGACACCAGCAGCAGCGCCTCGAGGGCGCCTTTGAGGCTGTTTGCCTCCAGCGTGGAAAGGGTTGACATGGTTGCCGCTCCTATTCGGTGAGCTCGGGGCCCTCACCGGGCACGTATGCCTCGGCGCCCTCGACGCGGTTGATTTGAATGGTTCCAAAAATCTCGTCCTGGCTCAGCGTGAGCGAGCCGCGTTTGGCGAGCTCGAGCATAGCCAGGAAGGTGACGACGAGCTGCTCGGTGGTGGCGTCGCCGTCCAGCAGCTCGCGAAAGGTGCAGGTTTGATGCGCCATGGTAAAGCGGTCGACCGAGGCCACCGTCAGGTCGAGCGGCACGCGATGCGGTGCCACGTGCTCGGCTTCCAGCAGGAAGGTCTGGCGCTTACCGTCCAGGTCGGCGCAGATGACGGCGAGGCCGCGCAGGGTGATGCCGGCCAGATAGTCGGGCATAAGGCCCAAGAACTCGGGGTCGGGGCCGGCCACGCGCGGATGCATGCGGCTCTCGGCCTGCATGCGCGCGCCAAGGGCAGCCGCCGCGCCCTTAAACTGTTTGTAGGCGATCAAGCGCTGGATCAGGACCTCGCGCAGGGCATCGCCGTCGAGCGCATTGAGTTCCTCGAGATCTTCGTCAAATTCGTCATCGTCGTCGGCTGTGCGCGGGGCCTCCTGGGGCACCAGCGAGGCGGCCTTGATGTCCAAAAGGGTTGCCGCGACCAGCAAAAAGTCGCTCGCCACGTCCAGGTCTAGCGCCTCGATGCGCTCGACCTCGGCAAGGTATTGCTCGGCCACCTCGCTGATCGAGATGGCGCCGATATCTACTTTTTGGCGAGTTACCAGCTGCAGCAGCAGGTCGAACGGTCCGCTGTAGACCTGCGTCGACACGCGATACGACATCTTCGACCTCCTTTGACGGCGCCTTCGCGGCGCGGTTTGGGTGCATGTTGAGACCGTTTTGCACGGTCGACCTGTAAGTTTACCCTAGATGCCGGCGATTGCGAAGTCGAGCAGCCACTCGGCCAGCGGATACACGGTAACGTCGAAATAGCGGCCGATCACGTCGATGCCGGTCCACATGGGCAGCAGGTACAGCACGATGATGAGGATCGGCATGGCGTATTGCTGCAGGCGGTAGTAGTTGGCGAGCGCATTGCCTTTGAGGAACGGCACGATGATCGAAGAGCCGTCGAGCGGCGGAATCGGGATGAGGTTAAAGAACGCGAGCGACAGGTTGACCACGATAAACGTGGCACCGAAGTTCATGATTTGGGACGCCACGGCAAAGGACATGCCGGCGTAGAGGTTGCCATAGGCCAGGTGCATGAGCGCTGCAGCGAGGCACGCGAGTGCGATGTTCGACGCGGGGCCCGCAGCGCTCACCAGGACCTCGTCGCGCTTGGGGTGCTTGAGGTTGTTGAGGTAGACGGGTACCGGCTTGGCGAAGGCGAACACCGGGCCGCCGGCGGCGAGCATGAGCAGCGGCAGGAGGATGGTGCCAAACGGGTCGATGTGGTTGAGCGGGTTAAGCGAGACACGGCCGCGCGAACGGGCCGTCTTGTCGCCGAGCGCCCAGGCTGCGGCGGCGTGCGCGCTCTCGTGGATGACAATACCCACGATGACGGCAACGGCGCTGGCGAGCAGGTTCAAGAGGTAGCTGCTGGACATGGCGCTCCCCTAGCGGACGCGGCGCGAGGCGCGCGTGAGCAGGTAATCGGCCACAAACAAAATGACGGCCACGATGGCGTAATCAAGGCGGAACACACCGCCAAAGGGTGACGTGATGACGCCGTAGCCGGCGATGGCGCTCGGCAGGGCGCGCGAAAGCTCAACGACAAAGCCCACGATCTGTAGCTTGGCGGTGAGGCCGCTAAAGCACAGCAGCACGGTCATCGCGCTCATAAAGATGCCGCAGATGCGACAGACGATGGCAATGATGCTCATTGCCACGGCAGCAGCCTTACGAGAGTTCACGCGCGGTCTCCTCTTCGATCTGGGTGGAAAGCTCGAGCCATTCGTCCTCGAGCTTAGGTAGCTCTTGCTTAAGGCCGTTATATTCCCCCAGCGCGGCGTTGAACTTGTCCTGATCGGCATAAAGCTCTTCGCTTGCCATCAATTCCATAAGCTCGTCATAGCGGGCACGCTTCTTGTCAAGCTCGGTCTCGATCTTCTTGAGCTGGTTGCGCACGCCCTTGAGCTTTTTGTTGAGCGCGGCGCGGGCCTGGGCCTCGGCGCGCTTTTGCTCCTTGGTCTTTTTGCCCTCGGCAGGCTTAGACGTCGCGGCGGGGGTGTCGGCCTGGGCGGCGCTGGCTTTGGTGGACTTGGCCGCCACAGGCGCGTTCTCCTTGGGCGCCTCGGCGGCGGCGCGGGCTGCGAGGTCCTCGCGCTTGTAGAGGTAGTAGTCGTAGTCGCCGTCGTAGACCGTGACTTGTCCGTCGCGGATGTCGATGACGCGGTTGGCCACGGCGCGCACCAGGTGCTCGTCGTGGCTGATCAGCACGATGGTGCCGGGGAAGTTTTGCAGGGCGTTCTCGAGCATGTCCACCGAGTCGATGTCTAGGTGGTTGGTGGGCTCGTCCAGGCACAGGAGCGCCTCGGGGGCCACGAGCATCTTGGCCAGGGCCAGACGCGCTTTTTCGCCGCCGGAGAGGACGCGAACCTGCTTCTCGATGGAATCGTTGTCGCTAAACAGGAAGGCGCCCAGTAGGCTGCGCTGCTGCGGCACGGTCCACTTGGGCGTGACGGTGTCGATCTCTTGCAGGACGGTGTTGGACTCGGTCATGCCCTCGAGCGCGTGCTGGGCGTAATAGGCCACGCCCACGTTGGTGCCCAGGTCGCGGGTGCCGGTAGTGGGCGGCTCCAGTCCGGCGATGATCTTCATGAGCGTGGACTTGCCGGCGCCGTTGGGGCCGACGAGCGCCACGTGCTCGCCACGGTAGAGCTTGAGGTCGATGTCGCTGTAGATGTGCTTGTTGCCGTAGGACTTGGAGACGCCCTCCAGGCCCACGACCATATCGCCGGAGCGCGGTGGGTCAGGGAACTTAAAGTCGATGTGCTTGTGGCCCTCGGGTAGGATGACAAGCTCCTTTTTGATCTGCTCGATCTTGCGGATGCGCTCCTGGGCCTGGGCTGCCTTGGTGGGCTTGTAGCGGAACTTGTCGACGAAGACCTGCATGTGGGCGATGTCGCGCTCCTGGGCGGCGCGCTTGGCGCGCATCTGCTCCAGGTTGTCCTCGCGCTGCTTGAGGTAGCTGCTGTAGTTGCCGGTGTAGGTGGTCACGCGGCGGTTCTCGAGGGCGGCGACGTGGTCGACGCAGGCGTCCATGAAGGCGCGGTCGTGGCTGACGATGAGGACGGCGCCGTCGTAGTTGGCGATAAAGCCGCGCAGCCACTGGACGCTTTCGAGGTCCAGGTGGTTGGTGGGCTCGTCCAGCAGCAGCAGGTCGGGATGGCGCAGGAAGAGTTTTGCCAGCGCGATACGCATCTGCCAGCCGCCCGAGAACTCGGAGCATGGGCGCTCAAAGTCGGTGACCTTAAAGCCCAGGCCGGAAAGGATTTTGCGGGCGTTGCTCTCGAGCTCGTAGCCGCCCAGGTGCTCAAAGCGGTCCTGGACCTGGCCGTACTCGTTAAGGAGTGCGTCGACGTCCTTGCCCTGCTCGGAGAGCTCGGTGATCTGGGCCTGCAGCTCGTTAGCGCGCTCGCCCATGCGGCGGATTTCCTTGGCGGCGGCCATGACCTCGGCAAGGATGGTGGTGTCCTTGTGCTCCAGATTAGTTTCCTGCTCTAGGTAGCCCACCTGGCAGTCCTTGGCGTACTGGACCTGGCCGGCGTCGGGGCTGTCGATGCCCATGATGATTTTGAGCATGGTGGTTTTGCCGGCGCCGTTGGGGCCCACGAGCGCGAAGCGCTCGCCGGGGTTGATCTGGAAGGACGCGCCGCTAAAGAGGACGCGTGCGCCGAAGCTTTTTTCGATCTTGTCGACCAGGAGGATCATGCTGCCGCCTTTGACCTTGTGTGCCTATATGAAAAAAGGCCCCAACTTGCGTTGGAGCCTCATTCAATGCTCGGGTGGAGACGAGGGGGATCGAACCCCTGACCTCTTGACTGCCAGTCAAGCGCTCTCCCAGCTGAGCTACGCCCCCGTGCGAA
>CATYZI010000029.1 GCA_958415625.1 uncultured Collinsella sp.
GAAGAGTTTCGGGTTGCCCTTACCGCGGCTCGCCTTCATGCACTGGCCTACCAAAAAGCCGATGACCTTCTGGTTGCCGTCGCGGTACTGCTGCGCCTGCTCGGCACAGTTTGCCAGTACCTCGTCCACGATCGGCTGCAGCGCGCCGGCATCGCTCACCTGGCGCATGCCGCGCTCGTCGACGATCTTGTTGGGGTCGTCGCCGGTCTGGGCCATGGCCTCAAAGACCTCGTGCGCCTGGTTGGAGCTGATGGCATCGGTCGCCAGCAACTTGGCAAGTGCGGCCACCTGAGCCGGTGCAATGCCGGACTCGGCAAGCGACACGCCCGCACCCTTAAGATAGGCGATCATCTCGTTGACCAGCAGGTTCGCGACCGTCTGGGCCTCCTTGCCGGCCATACCGGCAGCGGCGGCCTCAAAGAAGTCGGCAAACTCGGGGTCGCCGGCGATCTGCTCGGCATCGGCCGTCTTAATGCCAAAGTCGGCCTCAAAACGGGCGCGCTTGGCATCGGGCAGCTCGGGAATCTCGCCACGGCAGCGGTCGATAAACTCGTCGTCCAGATCGAACGGCGCCAGGTCGGGGTCGGGGAACAGACGATAGTCGTCGGCCGTCTCCTTGACGCGCATAACCACGGTGCGTTTGCGGCTGGGCTCCCAGTGGCGAGTCTCCTGATAGATGATGCCGCCCTCCTCGAGCACCTCGGCCTGACGGCAGATCTCGTAGGCAAGGCCGTCGTGCAGGCTCTTAAACGAGTTGAGGTTCTTGAGCTCGGTCTTGGTGCCCAGCTTGGTCTCGCCGCGGCGGCGCAGCGACACGTTGCCGTCGCAGCGCATGGAGCCCTTCTCCATGGAGCAGTCCGAAATGCCCAGCGTCACAAAGATGCGACGGAGCTTCTCCATAAACAGGCGCGCTTCCTCGGGCGTACGCAGATCGGGCTCAGTCACGAGCTCAATCAAAGGCGTGCCGCAGCGGTTGTAGTCGACGAGCGACTCGGCCGCGGCGGTAATGCGGCCCTCGGCACCGCCCACGTGCACCATCTTGGCGGCGTCCTCCTCCATGTGGATGCGCAGGATGCGGATGGGCACCGTGTAGGAACCGTCCTCGCGGCGCTCGGGCATCTGCAGGTTGGACGCATCGTAGCTGGCCAGGTGACCGGCGCGCTGGTTACCCTCGCGCATGGTTGACGTCATGGACGTGGACAGGCCCTCGGCGTTGGCCGAGGCGCTCGCCAGGCTCTGGGCCTCGGCCTCGCCAAACGCGCAGTCGGGGCGTTCGGCGGCACCGCGACCGGTCACATCCAGATCCAGGTGACCGTACATGGCAAAGGCGACCGGACCCTGCGTGGTCTGGAAGTTCTTGGCCATGTCGGGATAGAAGTAGTGCTTGCGGTAGAACATCGAGTGACGCTGGATCTCGCAGTTGGTGGCGAGACCGGCCTTGACGATGCTCTCGATGGCGCGCTTATTGGGCACCGGCAGGGCGCCGGGCAGGCCCAGGCACACCGGGCACACGTTGGCGTTGGGCTCGTCATCGTGGCTGAGCTTACAGTTGCAGAACATCTTGGTGTCGAGTGCGGTGAGCTCGGTGTGGATCTCCAGGCCGATCACGGCCTCCCAATCCTGCAGGACCTCGGAAAGCTCCTTCATTACAGCTCGCCTCCCTTCCCGGCAAAATCGGGCGCGACGGAAAGCGCGGGCGCACCCGTGGCGGCATCGGCAAAGCCGCGCTCCAGGGCGCGGGCAAACGTGAGCAGCTGACGGTCCCTAAAGGCAGGTCCCACCAGCTGGGCAGAAACGGGCAGCTTGCTGTCATCGCCCAGGCCCAGCGGCACCGAGATACCGCCGTTGCCGCAAATGTTGAGCGAGATGGTGTACAGGTCGGAGAGGTACATCTGCGTAGGGTCGTTGAGCTCGCCAAACTTAAAGGCCGTGCGCGGCGAGGCGGGCATGAGGATGGTGTCCACCTTGGCATACGCGGCGTCATAGTCCTGCGTGATGAGCGTGCGGGCCTTTTGCGCGGCGTAGTAGTACTTGTCGTACACGCCCGAGCTCAGCAGGTAGGCGCCGAGCATCTGACGGCGCTTGGCCTCGGCGCCAAAGCCGTGGGCGCGCGAAAGCGAGCTCTGGTCGGACAGGTTGGCGCACCCCTCCTCCTGATAGCCGTAGCGAATGCCGTCGAAGCGAGCCAGGTTGGAGAACGCCTCGGCCGGGCCGATAACGTAGTAGGCGGCGATGGCGGCGTCCAGGTGCGGCAGGTCGACCTCGACCAGCTCGGCGCCCTGGTTCTGCAGCTCCTGGGCGGCGCGCTGAACAGCGGCCTTGACCTCGGGCGTCAGGCCCTCGGCCTCCATAAACGCGGGGATGATGCCCACGCGCTTGCCCTCGATGCTGTCGTTGAGATGCTCGGTAAAGTCGACGGCGCAGTCCTGGCTGGTGCAGTCGTACGGATCGTGCCCCGCGCCGGTAAGCGCGTTCATGGCCAGCGCGACATCCTCGACCGTGCGGCCAAAGGGACCCACCTGGTCGAGCGACGAGCCAAAGGCAACCACGCCGTAACGGCTCACGGCACCATACGTGGGCTTAAAGCCCACCACGCCGCACAGCGACGCCGGCTGGCGAATGGAGCCGCCGGTGTCCGAGCCCAGCGAGAGCGCGACCTCGCCCGCGGCGACGGCGGCAGCGGAGCCGCCCGAGGAGCCGCCGGGCACGCGCTCGGTATCCCAGGGGTTGTTGGTGCGGTGGAACGCCGAGCTCTCGGTGGAGCTGCCAAAGGCAAACTCGTCCATGTTGGCCTTGCCCATGGGCAGACAGCCAGCATCGAGCATGCGCTGGACGCAGGTGGCGGTGTAGACGCTCTGGTAATCCTCGAGCATGCGGGAGGCGCAGGTGGTGCGTGTGCCCACGAGGTTCATGTTGTCCTTGATGGCCAGCGGCACACCCGCGAGCGGGGGCAGCGGCTTGCCTGCGGCACGGTCGGCATCCACGCGCGCGGCGGCCTCGAGCGCAAGCTCGGGCGCCACCTGCAGGAATGCCTGGACCCCGCCCTCACGCGCTTCGATGGCGGCAAGGGAGGCCTGGGCCACCTCGGTAGCGGTAAAGTCGCCGGCGGCAACGCCCGCGGCGACCTGGGCGGCGGTAAGGGAATCGAAGTTCTGCGCCATTACTCGCTCTCCCCCTCTCCCAAAATGGACGGCACGCGGAAGTAGCGGTCGCGCGCGCTGCCGGCGTTTTCGAGCGCAACGTCGAGCGGCAGGTCGCGCTCGGGCTCGCGCAGGTCGTCGCCCATCACGTTGGACAGGCTTCCGATGGGATGGAACGTGGGCTCCACGTCGGGCAAGTCATATTGCAAGACGGGCTCGAGCATCTGGACGGCATCGTTCATATAGGACGTCATCTGGGCGAGCTCGTCATCGGTCAGTGCGATCTTTGCGTACTCGGCGATGCCGCGCACGTCTTTCTCGCTGAGTGCCATAGGCGCTCCCTTCCGCATAACAGATAAACCGCTCTAGTATACAAGGCAACGCTGCTTGGAGCAGGTGCTTTACCCAAATGCAGCGAAAACGTAACGAGGACGGCAGGTTGGCAGGCAACGGGCTGGCGGTTCTGCAGCAAAACCGCACCGTCCATAGCGAAAACCGTCCCGCCCACAACGAAAACCGTCCCGCCCACAACGAAAAGCATCACAACATTCGACGCTTTTCGCCAAAATCGAGATTTTCATCGAATGTTGTGATGGTTTGGAAGCCCCGACCACCACAAAGGTGCCTGTCCCATTTGTGGTGGTTCTGGAGAATGTCTTATGCCGAGGCTTTGGCCTTGCGGCGCTTGCGGACCGCGTGGATCACGATGTCCAGCAGCAACAGCACAATGGCTACGACCACGATGAGCACGGCAAACTCGCGCTTGCCCCAGTGGCGACCGGCCAGCGACTTTTGCTTGTCGACGTCCTTCTTGTTGTACTTGGTGCGCACGCAATGCACCAGCAGGCGATGGTCGTTCACGCCATAGGGCGTGCAGGTGACGAGCGTCACCTTGTCGGCGCCGGGCTCGATGGTCAGCGACTCCATCTCCTCGGGCAGCACCACCTCGGAGTCCACCATCTTGTAGGCGAGCGTCTTGTTCATGGTGTGCAGCAGCACCAGGTCGCCGGGCTCCAGCGAATGGATGTCGTCGAACATGCTCAGGTTGCGCATGCCCGAGTGCGCGGTGAGCACGCAATGCGTCGAGGTGCCGCCCACCGGCAGGCTCGTACCCTCCAGGTGGCCGACGCCCGCCATAAGGACTTCCTCGCTCGTGCCGTGGTAGATGGGCATGCTCACGTCGATGGAGGGGATCTCGACCCAGCTCATCATGGGGTCGCGGTCAAAGATGAGCTGCTGATCGTAGGGCTCGATCTGGTCGGCGGGAAGCTCGGTGGCCTCGCCGGCAAGCTGCTCGTTAAAGGAGCGCGCTTGGAGTAGGATGCGCTCGCGCTCCTCTTCGGAGAGCGCGTCCACGGTGCTGGACACGGTGCTGATCTGGTTGAACACGCCCGAGGCCTCGAGCCGGTCCAAGATCCATGGCCAGGTCATAAGGCCCACGCCAATAAGGATGATGACGATGGTGATGAGTCGGTCGGCCCAACGTGGCAGTCGCTTGCGACGACGCTTAGGCTTTGGTTGAGGTTTGGGCTGGGGGCTTGAGCCACCGTTGGCCACGGCGTTATTGCTCTTCATGTGTTTGGCACCCTGCACCATCGCCGGTCACTCCTTTACAGCTCAGGTTGTCTAAACAAATAATAGCCGATTAGCGAGCTTCCGCGCCGGACAACGCAGCCTGACAGCATTGCACAGCGCGAGTATGGGCCCGCATTTGAGTTTTCAAAATGTCCCGAATCGGCTGGGCGATTCGGGATACAATGTCAATAGAAAACGACGCACCCCGCGTAAGTGTACAAGAGCGCGGGCGGCCTAGTTTTCAGTTTTTGTTAAATGCCCGGGATCCGACCCCCGGGCATTCTTATTTGCGCTTTCGGCGCAAATGCCGTCCACCGTCCGCACCGCGCGTGCGCCTACGGACCTTAAACCGAACTTCATACGAGTCAAGAAACGCGATGACGAACGTGCCCGCATCGGACGATGAAGGCTGGCTGTGTTATCCCAAAAAAACGGGGCAGACTCCAGTGCGGAGTCTGCCCCGAAAAGAGAATGGCAAAGCAAGAACGTCAATGGACGAGAAAAGTGTCCGCAAGTCTCATGGCCATCACATCCCACCTGCCAAAGGGATGGGTGAGCGAGCGTTACTCCTGCTCGGACTCCTCAGCCTGCTTACGGCTGCGGATGAGGTGTGCCACGCCAATGCACAGCACCGCGCCACCAGCGATCCAAGTGAAGGTCACGCCGTTAAGACCGGTCAGTGGGAGGCCAACCTGCTTGGTATCGCCAACGGTGATGTTGAAGTAGCCATCGGTGACCTTGTCCGAGCCGGCCTGCGCCGTTAGCCTGTTATCACCGGCATTCTCATCGGTAAGGCCAGCGATGACCTTGTCACTCTGGTTCTTGCTATCAAGCGTGCCAGAGAGCGCAGTAAGACCAGCGTTCGGATCAATGGTGTTCATGGTCGGCTTGATCTCGAAGGTGAAGGGTTCGACCTTGGTGTAACCATCGGGAGCAGAAGTTTCCGTGACCGTATAGACGCCAGCATCGAGACCGGTAAGCGTAATGACACCATCGGGGTTCATCGAAAGCTCAACCTTGTTGTCGCTCAAAGTGCCGTCACTCTTGACATATTTAACGTTTGCGCTGTTCTCGTCACCGTTAGTTGTGTCACCAGCTGCGATGGTGAACGTAGCACCTTCCAGCGCCTTCTCAGTGCCAAGGTCAACCTTGTTGATCTTGAGGCCGTAGGTGTAGTCCTTGACCGTATCGGATTCCGAGGTGCCAGTACCTGCGACCATGGGGTTGTTAGAATACTCGAGCGTAACAGTATTGGGGTTGCCCTCCAGCTTGTTGTTGGCCCCTGCAATAACCGCCTTTGCGTTGAGCTTTGCCTTGTAGAAGACAACAATATTGGTGTTGGCATTGATCGTAAGCGTTCCGCCATTTTTCGCGATGGCTGACTTCAGCCCATTGGTTCCATTAAAGTTAACTGTCAAAACACGCTGATTTGACTCAGAAGGGGCATCCACATCGTAGCTAGTCGGATTAATCTCGGTGTATTCACCATTATTCAGCGCATAAACGCTGATCGAGTCAGTGATGTAGTCGAGACCGTCCGTCAGCTGATCCTTGAACTTGTAGGAATAGGTGTCGTAGCTATCGTAGTTGTCCGCAATCGTACCGGTGAGCCGGTAGTTGACCTCCTGGCCGATCTGGGAGTCGGCAGCGTCCACCCAGTCAATCTCGCCGGTAATGTCACCGCCCTTCACCTTAGAATCATCGAGGATCTTTTTCTCAACCGTGGGGATGCTGGTCTTCTCATGGATAGTTACGGCGCTACCGCCCACGACTGCAAAGATCGGGGACGTGCCAGTGTTCGGCTTGGTCGAATCGAGATCGCTGGTCACAAACAGGTAGTAACCGTTGCCATTCGCCAGATCAGGAGTCCAAGAATTACCAGTAGGGATGTTAGTCGCGGCAGGTTTCTCACTCTTAACGGCATTCGCAACTGCGTAGAGAACATTGTTGGTAGCGATTCGCGTTCCATCAGTCGATGTTGATCCTGCAGTAGTGGAACCCGCATGTGCCATGAGGAAGTCGGCTACTTCCTGGGCCGTAGGTTTGTCAGACAGCTGATCCTTAACCTCCAAGCCGCCATAACCCTTCCAGTCTTTCCTAATGGCATCAATCACCTTCGTGCTAACCGTATCGCTCGCCCACGTGATGTTCTGAGCGGTCTTGCCACCGTTTTCAGTGTCGGTCACCGTAGCCTTAAAGATCTGGTACGCCTTGAACGTGGTGCCATCGTTTTTCTCGGCCTGACTAATGGTGATGCTGCCGTCACCCTCGGCCGCAAACGCCATCGTCACCGGGGCCATGACGCCGCCGAAGCTCAGCGCTGCTGTGAGGCCGGCGGTTACTGCCAGGCGTGCGATGTTCTTGCTCATGCTCATCTTCTTTTCCTCCGTTTTCCGTTTGATTCTCATTCGATCGGTCATCATCTGTCTGTGTCTTAGCATCTGCTTCGCTACGTCTCGCCCCGCTCTCTGGGAGGCTGCCAGCTACTCTTTATGGCTGCCACCTCCCCGCTTGACCAGGAGCGCGACCACGATGAGCGCGGCTCCGGCGACCGCTGCGGCGGCCGCGGCGTACATTGCCATATCGCCAGTCGAGGGCATAAAGCCTCCGGTGGTAATGCTAGGGGGTGTGCCGGTGGGCGTGTTGATGAGCGACGCCTCCAGGCTGCCCGTCGACCCGTCCGCGCTATCGGCGCGCAGGGGCGACTCGACCGTGATGGTGAGCTTGGGCTTGGCGGCGGCCACCTGGTCGACGTCCAGACCCTCGGCCTTGACCGTCACGGAGCGCGTGCCCTCAAAGGCGGTGTAGCCCTTGGGTGCCTTGAGCTCGCGGACCTCCAGCTTGCCTGAGTCCACGCCCGACACGGCCACACGGCCGTCCTCGCCCGTGGTGACGGTGGCCTTGCCCTCTGTATCCCACGTGCCGTCGGCCGCTAGCGTGCGGCCGCGGTCGTCGGCGATGCTCAGGACCGCCCCGGCAAGCGGCTTGTCGCCGTCGCTGCCGCGCTTGGTGAGTGCGAGATCCCAGGTGTAGGCGCACGCATCGTCGCTCGGCGTGCGGTTGAAGCTCGCGTCGCCGGACTGGTCGGCAAAGGGAGAGCGCGGGTAGCGCAGGTAGACCTCGTTGGGGTTGCCCTTCGCGATGCCGTGGTTGCACGCGCTGTTGAGCGGCGCATTGTACACGGCGACCACGCGGGCGCCCGCGGTGAAGGCGTCGACCCCGCCGAGCGCGGCGATAAGGTCACCGGTGCGCACGGTGAAGGTTCCGTCCGCCGCTACCTTGGTGGCGCACTGGGCCGTGATATCGGTCCAGCCCTGCGTGGGCTCGGTGCCGGCGCGCCCGTCCTTACCGGCCGAGACGGCGTCAAAGCCGCCGTCCGCGCCCGCCGCCACGTACACATGCATGCTCGCGGCCACCTTGGAGGGGTCGAGCCCCGCGCTCATGGTGTCAACGAACCGCACCGTATAGGTGTCGTAGGCGGTAAGACCCGCCGGGACCGTGGCAGAGAGGCGCCAGTACAGGTTGTCGGCGACCGTGGCGTCGGCGGCCTTTTGCCAGGCAGCGGTGCTGTCCTCCAGCACGTGCTTTTGGACCTTGGGCGTCGCGGCCTTGGGCTTGACGGTGACGGCGCTGCCGCCCACCAGGGCCATGATCGGCGCGGTGCCGGCCTCGTTCTGGGCGATGGCGCTGTCGTCGGCGACGATGAGCCAGTATCCGCTGGACAGCTTGGCCGCCGTGCCCGCGTTAAGGGGCACGGGCACGGCGCCGGAGCTCCGGAGGGAACGAGCGAGCTGTGCGCTCAGCGCGCTCGTAAGGTGGGAATCGGCGTTGAGCCACTCGGCAGCTTCCTGCGCGGTGATCTGGGAATTGGGCATGCCGGCGCTATGCAGCACAGGCAGGACAGCGTCGCGCGCGGCGTCGCTTGCCCAAGCGAGGTCGGTGGCGATCTTAGCGTCGCTGTCGCCGTCGACGACATTGGCGCTAAAGATCTGGTAGGCATCGTAGCTGCTCGCTACGGTGCCGCTCACCGTGATGGAACCGGTCGAGGTCGGCACGGCCTGCGCGGAAGCGGGGAACACAACCGCGCAGGTACCGATCAAGAGGGCAAGCAGCGCAAACAAGATCGGGAAGGAGCTAACTTTCTTATTCACGACGCTCACCTCCCTTCGCATTCGCCTTGCGACGAATGTGCATCCAGGCTGCAGCAGCGCAAAGCACCGCCGCGCCGGCAAGGTATGTCACAGTGACGCCCGACATACCGGAAAGAGGCAGAGTGGTGGAGTAGGTGTTGGTGAAGGTGGAGGCGGGAATGGCGTTGGGCGCGGCGTCCTTGCCGATGGTGTTACTCACGGTGTTGCCCATGTCGTCCTTCACCTGCGTGACCGTGGTGGAGGTGGTGAGGCCGGAGTACTTGCCAGCGTCGTCCAGCACGGTCTCCACTGTAACGGCAACCTGGTACTCGGCCTTGGAATAGCGAAGCTTTTCGACAGCGTCCGTGGCGGGCTCGACTTCCTTCACTGTGTAGGTATAAGTCTTAGCGCGAGTCGGATTCGAAGCGTCAATCGCGGCAAGATCGTCCTTGTCGAATGCGATCTCCCCAAATTTCGCCACGATGTCGTTGACCTTGGACTCGTCCGTAGGCGCAACGTGAATGGTCGTTTCGCCAGGCATCGGAGCCGCGGGGTCGGACGGCGTCGCCGTGATCTCGAAGTCGAACGAAACATAGTTGCCGTCAGCATCCTTCGGCCAATCCGTATTGCGAACAGACTTGGTTACCGGAATCTGCACGGACGTAGTGGCGAGAGTGTCGGAGACGTAGACGTTGCTCCCGTCAATCATCGGGCTCTTTCCCTTGGTCCACGTAATGGAACCGTCCGTGTTGGACACAGTGAACTCGTAGGTGTTCTTGTTCAGTTCGTAGCCAAACGGAGCCTGGGTCTCTGTGAGCGTGTATGTGCCCGGTAGCAAACCGGCCAATGTGAACTTGCCATCTTTGGCGTCGGTATGGGCCCAAGTGGTTTCGCCCGGAGTCGATTGGTCACTCACGGTCCAGGACTTCTCCTCGGTCGAGCCATCGGCAACCAGTTTCGCAAGCCTCCACTCGGAACCAGTCAACGGAGTGTGTTTTGTGTCGCCCTCCTCCACCTTGGTCCAAGACACCGTACCAGTGATCTTGGTGTTGGAGATGGCGCCCGTGGTGTTAGAAGAGTCGAACGGAACATGGTTCCCGTTCTCATCCACATAACCCTGGACATAGTTGACCGTCTCACCAGCATTGTTCATGATGGCGTAGTAGATGGTCTCGGACTTCTGGTAACCAGCCGGAGCAGTCACCTCTTTGATGTAATAGATGAATGCCGGGTTAGAATCCGAGATCCCCGCACTCGTATCGGCCTTCTGGTTCAAATAGCTGAACTGAAGCTCGCCATCAATAGAAGCGTAATCGTTGGTACCGCCATCGGTCACCGTCACGATTGCATTCGTACCATCAACGGCATCTTTTACGGAGCCGTACACCGCCCATGCCGAGTGGGCAAGCAGTGTAGAATCGCTAGCGTCGACCTTGCTCCATGCAATGGAAGAACCGTCCGGTGTATACGAGCCGGACCACGGGAAGTTGTGCCGCTCCTGATCCATATCAATGACGGAAGACGATTTACCCTCGATATTTGTGAAGTCGTACGCGACCTTAGGGTTGTTCATCATGAAGTCTTCGCCCACGTACACACGACCGTTGGTGGTCACATGGTCGTCGAAGCTTCCGTTGGGAACGAGAATCGATCCGAGCATAGCAGCGGCGGGGTCATCGTCGGTCCACTTGGCACCGTTGTCTGTGCCACCGTATCCCCAGTCCGCGCGGTCCTCTCCCGCGATGCCGCCCCGAATGGTAAGGCTTTGCGTACCGACAAAGTTCCACATGACGGATTGAGAAGCCATCGCGTATGCCTCGCCCCACGGCTTGCCGGAATACTGAGTTTCGTAACCACGCGAAATCTCGGTGCCGTTCCACCAAAAGCGCCAGCCATTGTGAAACTCAATATTCGAAGATCCGGTAACGTTCACAACAACCGAGGCGCCCTCGGGAATGCCCTCGAATGCGAAATCAACGCCACGATAATACTCGTTGCTGTATGTATTGCTCAGCTGAGAAGCATCGATGGTGAACACCTGCTGCATAGAGGTGTTGTCACCCTTAAACGTGATAAGACGCTCGCTATTCTTGAATCGCTTACCTTTGAGCGACGTATCGGCGCAGTCCTCATTGATAGTCTTATCCGACCCATCAAACACCAGGCCATAGTTACAATCCGTCTTGTTGTACTTGTTGATGATGTAGCGGTTGTCCTTATCGCACGCCGGAGCAACACTGTAGCTCACTTCGCCCGTCCTCGCGAACGAATTCAGCTGCTTAGAGAGCGTGGTGAGATAGCCTGTCTCTCCGCTGTAATTCGAATAATCCTTGCCATTAATGTCGTTGAGGAAGTTGACTTGGTTGAACAGGGGGCTATCCTGAGCGCTTTCGCCCGCGTACCAATAACCCTGGGTTTTCACCACAGACTGGCGCCCGTTGTCATTATTCCAATAGGAATAGGTAATGGGACCGGCGATCTCTGCGGTGTAGTCATAGCCGTAGGGATCCTTTTTCGCCTTGCCGACCCAGGCACCCTTGCTCCAAGCACCAACCGTCGCAGTATCTGAGGTCTCTCCCCGACCGGTGTTCATGTTCTCAATCGAGCTGTTTATACCGGCGACCGCAAGCACCGTGCTTCCCTCACTGGGACGAAACTGCGAGCCAAAGCCGACGGTGCCGAAACGGAAGCCATCGCCGTCCCAACTCCGCTTGATAGGATTCATGGCAAGCTTGCCACGGACCACGGTAAGGCCCTCCGCCTCAACGGCATATGAGCCAGTGGGGGCGTTCTTCGCATCAAGAGTCTTAGTGAGGCTCGGCTTACCACCAATGTACATGTCGCGGCCGACGTAGGTGGCCACGCCGGGATCGGGGGTGGAGACATCGATATTCGTACCGATACCGATAGACGTGGGCTTGTAGATGCCCTTGTTCACAGTGGTAGCCGCGCTCGCAGAGGCGGCGGCGCTATTCTGGTTTTCGGCATCCTCGCTGATGTTACCTACAGCAGCGGAGTCACTTGAGGAACCCCCCCCCATTACAGTTTTCTCGGTAGAAACTGTCTGGGTGCCGTTGGCGATGGCCTGCGAGATCGGGGGCATAACGAGCGACAGCACCAGACTCAAAACGGAAGCTCCGCACAAAACACCTGCTAGCACACGATGCGTCGCTTTATTGTTCTGCTTAGATTTATCTGAATTTGCTGTCATCGATGCCTCCTCCCCAAGAGACCGCGATCTTGCTCTTTCACGAATTAACCTTGAGCGCGCAACCTATAATTGCTCGCACTCAATATGCATATTATTACTCATTGTTTAAACAACGAAAAGCCCGATTCTATCAATTTCTTTTCTCAGAATCTTTTTTCTTGACATTTATTCAAATTATGCTGTGATATTCGATTTTTCAGTTTTGGAAAACAGCAGGTAGAACTGCTGGCAAATATAGAGAAATGACACTCTGTTGTTATTTGTACAACATTTTGTTTTAACCTACTCAATCTGTGAACGGTCGATATTTGGCTGCGAGTGGTCGTTTGTTCACCGCGTCGATTCGCCTCGGAACAATAAGCGTCCCGGCAATCGGTTGCCGGGACGCCTGATCGAACCACCACAAAGGTGCCTGTCCCCTTCGTGGTGGTTTTTGTCCAGCGCGCAGTACTACAGCAGGTGCTCCTGGATAAAGATCGCGATGCCGTCTTCGTCGTTGCTCGCGGTCACAAAGTCGGCGGCGGCGCGGGTGGCGTCACTGCCGTTTGCCATGGCCACGCCCACGCCGGCGTCGGCCACCATGCAGGTGTCGTTATCGGCATCGCCAAACACGCAGATGTTCTGGAGCTCCATGTCGTTGAGCTCAGCCACGCGCACAAGGCCGCGCGTCTTGGACACGCGCGGATCCATGAACTCGTAAAGGCGCTGCGTGGTTTGCAGGGCGGCCGCCTTGACGGTGTCGTCGACGAACGTCGACGCTCGCTCGATGACCTGCGGCATCACCTCGGGCGCCATGGTAAACATCACCTTGGGTTGCGGCTCGCGCAAAAACTCGGCAAAATCGACCACCTGGTAGGGCACGCCGTCGACGCGCGACAGGTGCTCGACGCACGCGTTGCTCTCGGGCACGTAGAACACGCCGTCTCGGGGGCAGACGGGCGTCGCCGGAAGGTCCGCCATGTGCTTGCAGATGCGCGCGATGGTCTCGCCCGGCAACGGGTGGCTCAGCTCGTTGATGCCGTGCGCGCGGTCGATGACCTCGGCGCCGCCACAGCCCACCATCACGTCCACCAGGCCCTCGATGCCCCAGAGCTCGTACATGGCCTCGGTCGCGTGGGCGTCGCGCCCGGTGCACAGGCCAAAGAGCACGCCGCGCTCGCGCAGGGCGCGGATGGCTGCCACGGTGCGCGGGGACACCGTGTGCTCGCTCGTGAGCAGCGTGCCGTCGATATCGCAGAACACGGCTTTGATGTGGCTGAAGGTGGTGTCCATGGGGGCCTTTCTGGGTTGTGTGGCGGTGCTGTATGTGGTCGGAAATGGCGTACATGGTATACCAAGGCGCAGGCGCAGCCCGTCAAAGCAAAAACCACCACAAAGGTGCCTGGCCCCTTTGTGGTGGCCGGATCCGCAGGGTGGCCTGGCCCGGGGCGCAAACCATCACAACATTCGACGTTTTTCGGCAAAATCGCGATTTTCATCGAATGTTGTGATGGTTTTACTGCCTTGCGGCACGATCAAAATGCCGGCGTCCAAACAGCAGCAGCGCCGCAGGGACCGCCGTCACGACCATGCCAGCCCCCACGAGTGTCCGTTGTACGCCAAATGTTGCCGCCAGCCACGGGGCAATCGCCAGAGGGGCCACGCCGGCGAACATATTGCCAAAGCCCATGACCGAGTTCACACGGCCAAGCTGCTCGAGCGGTGCCGTCGTTTGCACGATGGTGTTATGGAGCGGGTTGACGACGCCCCAGGCCACGCCTAGGGCAATCTGGCCGACAAGGGCTACGCCCACGTACGGCGTTCCCACGTAGAGCAGGCTTCCCAGGCCTACGGACATAAGTGCCACGAGCAGCGTTTTGAGGCTGACGAAGCGCGGCGGCAAGCGGAGCGCGAGTACGGCGCCCAGCACCGCACCCACGCCGCAGGCCGACGAGAGCCAGCCCATCCACTCGACACCGACGTGCAGGACATCGCGGTAGAAGAACGACTCCAGCGGATCGAAGGCTCCGTAGCCAAAGTTCGAAAGGAAGATGATGCAGAACAGCAGGGCGAGGACGCTGTTGGTGAAGACCGTCTTGATGCTGGTCGCGAAGGTGGTGCGGGCGGATGCGCTGGGGCTGGGGCCTTGGCTGGCAGTACTTGCCGTCGTACCGTTTTCCGCAGGATCGCTTTCGCGTGCAACGACGTGACCTGCTTGCGGCCTAAAGCCCCAACCGGCAATGAACGCCAGTACGGTAAAGAGCATCATGAGCACGAACACCGCGCGTGACGATGTAGCCGCCGCGACAAAGCCGCCCAGTGTGGGGCCGACGATAATGCTCACGTTGGAGAACATGGTTATGGCAGAGTTAATGTCTTTGAGCTCGACGGGATCGTCGGTGAGGTACGCCGGATAGGACGTGGCAATGGGCTGGGCGAATCCCATCACAAAGCCCAGGAGTACCGCGCCGGCAAGGACCGTCTCGGTCGCGTCGCCAAAGGCGATGATCGCCGCGCCGGTTGCCAGCGCGCCGACGATGCTCAGCAGAAAATGGCGGCGCGGCCCCCAGGCGTCGAGCGCTGCACCGCCCGCAAAGGACCCCAGGATTACGAAGACGTTCATAAACAGGACGGCCAGCGACGTCACGACGACCGAAGCGCCGTCCGCATAGGTAAGTGTTCCGATGACGCCGATAAAATAACTGGTCTGAAACCCGGTGTAGATGAGAAAGCGCATTGCCACCAGGCGTTTAGCCTGCGCGGACAGCGATGATTGAGGCTTTGAAAAAAGAGAGGCGAGCATGGAGACTCCTTGTTTCATACGAATACGGGCGGTGGGCATTCGCCACCGTCTATCGAATCAATCAATCCGCATGAAACATTAAGACGCATCGAGCCCCTTCTCTCCGTTTTTCGCCCGTCATGAACTACTCGGTAGATTGTAAGGCATGTCCCAACCATCTACCAAAGCAAAATCCACCATAAAGGAGCCTGGCCCCTTTGTGGTGGAAATGACGTTTGCCCAGATAAAACCTGCCAAAATAAACCTGTCCCTTTTTGGCAGGTTTTAGGCCAGATGGTCCTGAATCAGATCGCAGATGGCTCGGGCGTCGTTGATGTTGATGGCTCGGGTCGCAAAGCCGGCGTCGAAGGCCTGACGCGCCAGGGCTTCATTGCAGGCAAGGGCTAGCGTGTGGCCATCGACCAGGTCGAGCGAGCTCTTGCCGCGCAGGCGGTCGACACCGGAGCGCGCGACCACGATGTTGTCGAAGCCCTCGGTCTTGTAGCCCTCAATGATCACCACGTCGACATCGTTGTAACGCAACAGCAGCTCGCGCGCGGGCATCTCGTCCTCCTCGCGCGTGTCGGCGTACTCCGCCCAGCGCGTGGCGCAGATGAGCCCCACGTGCTTGGATCCGGCCTGGTGATGGCGCCAGGTGTCCTTAGCGGGTACATCGATATCAAAGCCGTGATGCCCATGATGCTTGAGCGAACCCACGCGCAGGCCGCGGCGGGTGAGCTCGGCGATAACCTTCTCGACGAGCGTGGTCTTGCCCGAGTTTTGGTAGCCGATAAACGCGATCGCGGGGACGGCCGGGGCGGGAGCTGCGGGTGCGGCCGGGACGGATACGCTCGCGGGCGCGGTGCCGTCGCCAGCGGCGGCCTCGGCAGCAGCAGCTTGACGCTCCGCGCGATCCCACACGCCCGAGCGGCCGCCCTCCTTGTGCAGCAGACGCACGTCGACGATTTCCATGCCGCGGTCTACTGCCTTGCACATGTCGTAGATGGTCAGGCACGCGGCGCTCGCTCCGGTTAGAGCCTCCATCTCGATACCCGTCTTGCCCGTTACGCCGGCCGTAACCAGCACGTGAAAGCCAACCTGCCCATCCGCGCGCGCCGGCGCCCAGCCCTCGGGCACGTCCTCGGCCGGCGTCCCCGCCGCAGCGATGGGCGCAATGTCGCACTTGCTCTTGGTAATGAGCAACGGATGGCACATGGGGATGATGTCGCTCGTGCGTTTGATGGCCATGATGCCCGCCACGCGCGCGCAGGCAAGCACGTCGCCCTTTTTGGCGCGGTCCTGCAGCACCATGGTCTGCGTCTCGGAATGCATGAGAATGGTGCCCTCGGCGATAGCAATGCGATGGGTCTCGGCCTTGTCGGACACGTCGACCATGCGCACCTCGCCCTTGGCGTCCACGTGCGTCAGCTCGTCGCGGCGCGCGTCACGGGCGGGCTCGGCTGCAGCGCTGGCAGTCGGCTGCGCGGACGCGTCGGCGCTGCCAGCATTCGCCGCAGCCGTGACTTTGTGGGCAGACATCGCGGCCCTGCGAGCGGCCTTGGTGGCATCGGCGTACCTGCTCTTGGCCATATGATCATCCTCCGATTTGGGACATAAATCGTTGCGTGCCCTCAATTATCGCGTGTTCCTGCGGTTTGTGGGCCACGGCATCGCGCCAAATCGAAAGTACCTGCATATCATCACCACGGCGCAGGGCGTCGCGCACCGAATACTCGGCATCGCTGAACAGGCACGGACGCACGTTGCCGTCGGCCGTCAGGCGCAGGCGGTTGCAATTCGCACAAAAATGGTTGGACATGGCACTGATGAAGCCAACCGTTCCCGCCGCGCCCGGAAAGTGCCAATAGCGCGCAGGGCCCGCGCCGGCAGGAGCGTCGTTGATGTCGAGCGGCTCGAGCTCGCCCAGTCCCGTCGCGGTGACCCCGGCATTGATGCGCGCCCGCAGCTCGTCGCTCGGCACGGTGTCACTCGCATCCCACAACTCGGGATTGAGCGCGGGAGCATGCGGGTCCACAGCGCAATGCGAGCTCGTACGTTCGTCGCCGATGGGCATGTACTCGATAAAGCGCAGGTGGATGGGGCGGTCGACGGTCAGCCGCGCAAGAGCCGCCACATCCTGGTTGAGCCGACGCACCACAACGCAGTTGACCTTAACGGGCTCAAAGCCCCAAGCCAGCGCCGCGTCGATGCCGGCCATAGTCTGTTCGAGCCGGCCCAGGCGCGTGATCTTTCCAAAGAGCGTAGGGTCGAGCGTGTCGAGCGAGATGTTGACGCGATTAAGCCCCGCGTCTTTGAGCTGCGGCGCCAGCTTGGGCAGCAGGGCGCCGTTGGTGGTAAGCGAGATGTCCTCGATCTGCGGAATCGCGCGGATGTCGCGAATGAGCGGGATGATACGGCGGCTGACCAGCGGCTCGCCGCCCGTCAGGCGTACGCGGCGAATGCCCTCCCCCGCCACCAAGCGCACAAAGCGGGCGATTTCCTCGGCGCTGAGCAGCTCGTCGTGCGCGCGGGGCGCCACGCCATCGGCCGGCATGCAATAAATGCAGCGGAAATTGCACTTGTCGGTAACGGCAATGCGCAGGTAGTTAATGTCGCGGCCAAAGCCGTCATGTTGCACGCGCCCGTCCACGCAGCCCTCCCCTCACGCGGCGTTTTATTCTTCGGAAAACATAATACCCCACGGGAGAATCATGCCGACACCCGTACGACAGGACAGGTCACTTCGGGCAAAACGGACTTTCCAAGCCCATCCTCAACACACAAACCATCACAACATTCGATGCTTTTCCCGTTTTTGGCAAAAAACGTCGAATGTTGTGATGGTCTGCCTGCCCACGGCACCCCGTAGAAGGACCAAAACACCCCTAGAGGCCGCCGTCCCAGTGCCGAATCACGAATTCTCGCAGGTCGTTCTGACGTTTCTGGAACGCTTCGCTTCGGTCGCACTTAAGGCCTATCGCGAGTGCGATGGCGTTCATCGCCCGGTGCAATTGCAGCTGGTGGGCAAACTGAGTCCCGGTGAGGACGATCATCCTAAAGCCCAGCGTGCTCAGCACGGTCATACGCTCCGCATCCGACGCGCTGCGCTGTTTATCAAGATGGTCCGAGCCGTTGTATTCAATCCCCGTACCACTCGCAGGCGCATATACGTCGATCTCGAAATACCCGGCCTTTGCGAGATATTTGAACTCGCTGGGAACATCGACCCGATGGTTGAGCTCGATCTTGACGTATCCCAGCCCGCCCTGGGAACGTTTTGCTACGACCATGATTGCGGTGGCCGTCTCCATGGGCGACCGCGCGCCATCGTGCACGCGCTTGAGCACGGCGGCCGCGCGTATGGCCCCCTGACGAGATCGGTTCTCATTGCAATAGGCAATCAAGTCGGCAACGGTATACCTCTGCCCCATCTCGACATAATCGTCCGTCGACAGATGATTCAAATGGTATCGGGCACAGATTTCGTAGCCATATTCCAGCTGCTCGGGCTCACTCATCCACGAACCCGCTTGGACAAAACACATGACCTCATCAACCACTAGAAGGCCCTCTGCCACCTCGATAAGATGGCCTGGAGGTACCGGCGCCCCAAACACGTGGCACCTAAATCCAGCCGGCGTCGAGCGCTCAAAATCGAAGTTGACGAGCGTGTCGATATGATCGAGCTCTTCCCGTGGAATACCAAGCGAAACCAGATGGTCGGTAACAATCCCGACTGCCGTTGAAGCCCTCAGCCCCTTGGCATCGAGCCCCAATTTGGGCAGGTCCGCAGTCGGCTCCGCCTCGCTAGCAAGCGAGTCCTCATCGTATAGGCTGCTTGCTCGCGAGAGCGGCTCGGACGGGCGCGCCACGTTGTGGTACAGCCAGGCAGTCTTATGGGACAGGACGATCGGCAGGTCCATGAGCCCTCCAATGGAGTCGGATAACCAACCTTATTCCCCTGCCCACGGGTCCGCACACCTTCGCGCGCAAGAAAGCGATTCCACCCGATCGAGTGGTAGAAAAACCATCACAACATTCGATGCTTTTCCCGTTTTTGGCAAAAAACGTCGAATGTTGTGATGGTTTGAGGCGAGGTGAGGAGCATGGAGGGGTCAAAGCATCGTGCTCGAACGGGTTAATCCAACTCTTTTAAGCCATGCGCCAGCTGCCAGTACTCTCCATGTAACGCGAGCAACTCCTCGTGGGTGCCGCGCTCGATGATGCGGCCGTGTTCGAGGACCATGATGGCGTCGGCGTCGCGGACGGTGGACAGGCGGTGCGCGATCATAAACGTGGTGCGTCCGCGCATGATGCGGTCCATGCCGCGCTCGATGAGCTTTTCGGTGCGCGTGTCGATGGAACTCGTGGCCTCGTCCAAGATGAGCACCGGCGGATCGGCGACGGCCACGCGCGCGATGGCGAGCAGCTGGCGCTGGCCCTGCGACAGGTTGGCGCCGTCGGCCGTGACCGGCGTGTCGTACCCTCTAGGCAGGCGGCGGATAAACGAATCCGCACAGGCGGCCTCGGCGGCGGCGCGCACCTCCTCGTCGGTCGCGTCGAGGTTGCCAAAGCGGATGTTCTGCGCAATGGTGCCGCTAAACAGGTGTGTGTCCTGCAGCACAATGCCGAGCGACCCGCGCAGGCTGGCCTTGGCAATGTGCTTGACGTCGATGCCGTCGTACGTGATCTCGCCCTCATCGACCTCATAGAAACGGTTGATGAGGTTGGTGATGGTCGTCTTACCGGCGCCCGTCGAGCCCACAAACGCGATCTTTTGCCCCGGCTTGGCAAACAGGTTGAGGTCCGTGAGCACACGGGTGCCCGGCACGTAGGAAAAGTCCACGGCATGGAAGCGCACGTCGCCGGCAAGCGGGACCAAGCCGCACGTGAGCTCGGTACCGTCGGCGGCCACCGCGCGGCCCGACTCATCAACGGCAGCCACATCATGCAGGTGCCCGTACGCGCCCACGCCCTGGCCCTCGGGAATCTTCCACGCCCACGCGGCGTCGCCCGTCTGCACCAGCTCCACGCAGCCCTCGTCCACCTCGGGCTTAAGGTCCATGGCGGCAAATAGGCGCTCGGCACCGGCCAGCGCGTTGAGCAAAAAGTTGCCCAGCTGCGTGAACTGGTTGATGGGCATGGCGGCCTGACGCACAAAGACCAGGTAACTTGCAAGCGCGCCCACGTCGGCGAGCCCCTTGATGCAGAGCATGCCGCCCGCCACGGCGACGATGGCGTAGTTGGCATAGCCGATCACCACGGTCATGGGCACCATCGAGTTGGCGTAGGCTTGCGCGGCGCCACCGGTGCGGCGCAGTTCTTGGTTGCGCACGTCAAAACCAGCCACGTTGGCCTGTTCGTGATTAAAGACCTTGATGACCTTTTGACCCGAGACCATCTCTTCGATATATCCGTCCAAATCGCCAAGCGATGCCTGCTGGGCAGCAAAGAAGCGCTTAGAGCGCGCGCCCGAGTAGCGCGCATACAGCACAATGGCCGCATCGCACACGAGCGTGATAATCGTGAGCTGCCAGTTAAGAATGATGAGCATGGCCGTGGTGCCCACAACCTGAATGGCGGCCTGGATCACGTTGGCAAAGCTGTTGTTGAGCGCCTCGGAGACGGTGTCGACATCGTTGGTAAAGAAGCTCATGATGTCACCCGAGCGCGTGCTGTCGAAGTAGCTCAGCGGCAGCGTCTGGATGTGCGCGAACAGGTCGCGGCGGATATCGGAAACCACGCGCTGGGCCGCGCGCACCATAATCTGCGAGTAACCCAGGGCCGAGAGCACGCCCGCGGCGTAGATGATCGCCGTCAGGATAACTTGCTTGGCGAGCAGTTCCTCCCCGCCCGTGGCCAAACCGTTAACGATGGGGCGCACCATGTAGGTGCCGGCGAGGCTCGCGATGGCGGCGACGGAGGCGAGCACGCCCACCGCGAGCAACGAGAACTTGGCATGCCCCATGTAGGAGAGCAGGCGGCGGAGCGTCTGCGTCAGATTGGCGGGACGGGCCTGAGCGGATGTCTTAGGCATGGCGCTCACCCCCTTCCGTGGCTTGAGGTGATCCGCTGGGGCCAGAGGAAGACGGGGCATTTGCGCCGTCTGCGACGTCCGCATCCCCCGCAAACTCCATCTGCGAGGCATAGATCTCCTGGTAGATGCTATCGCCCGCCAGCAGCTCCTCATGCGTGCCCACGCCGTGGACACGGCCGTCGTCCAACACAATAATGCGATCGGCATCCATGACGCTCGCAATGCGCTGCGCGATGACAATCACCGTCGTGTTGGGAATCTGAGCGATGTGCTCGCGAATCTTGGCGTCGGTCGCCATATCGACCGCGCTGGTCGAATCGTCAAAGATGAGCACACGCGGATGTTTGAGCAACGTACGCGCGATGCACAGGCGCTGCTTCTGCCCGCCCGAGACACCGGCACCGCCCTGACCCAGATAGCCGTCAAGGCCGCCGATGCGATCCAGGAACTCGTCCACGCATGCCGCGCGGCAAGCCGCGAGGAGCTCATCGTCCGACGCCTGCGGATTGCCCCACTGCAGGTTCTCGCGCACGGTACCCGTAAACAGCACGTTCTTTTGTAACACGATACCCACGGCGTCGCGCAGGGCGACCAGGTCGTAATCGCGCACGTCGTGTCCGCCCACAAGCACGGCGCCCTCGGTGGCGTCGTACAGGCGCGCAATCAGCTGCACAAGCGAGCTCTTGCCCGAGCCCGTGCCGCCGAGGATGCCCACCGTGGAGCCTGCCTCAATGCAAAGGTCAATATGCTCGAGCACATCCTCGGCAGCATCCGCGCGGTACTTAAACGACACGTCGCGAAACTCGATGCTTCCATCGGCCACTTCACGCACGGCAGCGGCAGCGTCGGGCGCTTGGATAAGCGAACGTTCGTCGAGCACCCGCGAGATGCGCTCCACGCTGGCAAGTGCGCGGGTGAGCAGCAAAAACACGTTGGAAATCATCATGAGCGAGTTCATGATCAGCAGCACATAGCTCATAAAGCCCGTGAGCGAGCCCACGCCGAGCTCGCCGGCAAGAATCATGCGCCCGCCGATCCACAGAATGGAAAGCGCCGCCACGTACATCGACAGCTGAAACACCGGCAGGTTGAGTACAGCGTTGCCAAAGGTATTCGTCGCGGTGCGCGCAAGCTCGGTATTGACGGCATCGAACTTGGCCTCCTCGTGCTCGGCGCGCACGTACGCCTTGACGGCGCGCACGGCGGTGAGGTCCTCCTGCACCACACCGTTGAGATGGTCCATCGAGGTCTGCAGCTGGCGGTAAAGCGGACTGACGCGATAGGTGATAACGCCCAGTACGATCGCCAACACCGGCAGGATGATCGCGAATACCGTAGCAAGCGGACGCGACAGCACCAGCGCATAGACCAAGCCGACGATGAGCGTCACGGGGCCGCGCACCATGGGGCGAAAGCCGTTGCCGATGGCGTTTTGGATGACGGTGATATCGGTGGTCATGCGCGTGACGAGCGAGCTGGCATCGTAGTTGTCCAGATTGCCAAAGGCGAGCGTCTGAATCTTGCGATACTCCGCCTCGCGCAGGTTAGCGCCCAGCCCCGAGGCAACGCGGGCAGACGTGCGCGCATAGCCCAAGCCAAGTACCAGCGAAAATGCAGCGCATATCAACATATACGTGCCCTGCAACAGCATATAGTTGATGTCGCCCGCGGGCACGCCCACATCGATGATATTTGCCATGATGACCGGGATAAACAGCTCGAGCGCCGTCTCGGCCGTCACAAAGAGCACGCCGAGCATGGCATCGCGGCGGTATGCCCCCAGATAGGAAAACAAAATCTTGAGATTGCGCACGCAGGTTCATCCCCCATCAAACGTTGTTCGCAAACCCACGTATTATGGCGCGCCGTGCGGCGGTGTCAAGTGTTCCGAAATCGATTTCTGCAAGGCTAGCGTAGGCTTCATGCTCGCAGGACGCGCCCCTGTATTCAATTGGAAATGAACGCATGCGTGACTTTTTCGCTCCGCCGCCAACACAAACCTTGACTCTACAATTGTTATAGGGTTTTCACTACACTGGTACGTAAACGACCCAAGCCAGAAAGTGCCCCGCCCATGGAACACGACCTCACACGCGGCAATGTCCTTAAGACCATCGCGGTCTTTGCCCTGCCTTATATGCTCTCGTACTTTTTGCAGATGCTCTACGGCATGGCCGACCTGTACATGATGGGGCAGTTTAGCGGCGCCGCCGGCATCACCGCCGTGGGCAACGGCGCGCAGACGCTCTATATCATTACCGTGACGCTCGTGGGCCTGGCCATGGGAACGACGGTTATCGTCGGCCACGCCGTGGGTTCGCGTCGGTTTGACCGCGCCGAGACCGCCATCGGCAACACCATCACGCTCTTTATGGGTGTCTCGGTGGTGCTGGCCGCTATCTTGCTCGCACTGTGCCCGCAGATCGTGGCGCTCATTGGCACGCCGGCCGAGGCGGTCGAAGGAACCGCCGCCTACCTGCGTATCTGCTTTATGGGCATTCCGTTTATCGCCGCGTACAACATTCTTTCGGCCATCTTTCGCGGGCTGGGCGATTCACGCTCGCCTATGTACGTGATTGGCGTGGCATGCATCATTAATATCGCGCTTGATTTTCTGTTTATCGGCCACATGGGGCTCGGCCCCGTGGGCGCAGCGCTCGGCACGGTGACCGCCCAGACAGCCAGCGTTGCCCTCGCGCTCGTGTGGCTCAAGAGCCGCCGCACGAACATCCACGTTAAGCGTAGCGACCTGCGCCCCCAGCCCGAGGTGCTCGGCAGCATTCTTAAGATCGGCGTGCCCGTGGCCGTGCAGGACGGCTGCATCCAGGTGGCGTTTATGTTTATCACCGTCATCGCCAACCACCGCGGCCTAGTCGACGCCGCCGCCGTGGGCCTGGTCGAGAAGATGATCAGCTTTTTGTTCATTGTGCCGAGTTCCATGGGTGCCACCGTCAGCGCACTCACGGCGCAAAACGCCGGCGCGGGCAAGGGCGACCGCGCGCGTCAGGTACTCAAGGACGCCATGACGATCTCGGTGGTGTACGGCTGCCTGATCACGGTGCTGATGTGGCTGGTGGCGCCGGCGTTTATCGGCTTTTTTGCCAAGGACGCTGCAGTAGTCGCCGCCGGTACCGGCTATATGCACAGTTATATTTTCGATGCAATCTTTGCCGGCATCCACATTTGCTTTAGTGGCTTTTTCGCTGCATACGGCAAGAGCTACATCGGCTTTGCGCACAACGTGCTGGCCGTGGCGCTCATTCGCGTGCCGGGCGCGTGGCTGCTGTCGAACGCCTATTCC
The DNA here is from genome assembly GCA_958415625.1 of uncultured Collinsella sp. Lineage (GTDB taxonomy): Bacteria > Actinomycetota > Coriobacteriia > Coriobacteriales > Coriobacteriaceae > Collinsella. Next base: position 24,156 of record CATYZI010000029.1, read on the forward strand.
GACACGCTGTTCCCCATGGGCATCGCCTCGCCGTGCGGGTCCATTCTGTCGGCGGCCATCTGCGTGATTGCATTTACCGTGCTCAACCGCCGTGGGGCTTTTGACAAACTGGTAGCGTAGCGGGGCGACGCAGGCCCAGCGCCTCTCCCCTGTTTTACCGAAAGGAGCGGTCCTGTGACCGACATGCCAAGCGAACACACCGAGGGCCTGCTCCGCATTGGCGAGGTGGCGCGTCTGTTTAACCTGAGCGTGGGCACGTTGCGCCATTACGAGCAGATGGGCCTACTGGACCCGGCGCACATCGATCCGGCAAGTGGGTACCGCTACTACGGATCGCGACAGCTCTCCACCCTCAATACCATCAGCCACCTGCGCGTTCTCGACTTGCCACTCGCGCAAATCCGTGAGTTTGTGACCACGCGCGATGTGGACCTTATGCAGCGGCAGCTGGCTCAGCAGCAGGAGCTCATCGAGCGCAAGCGCCGCGAGCTGGAGCGCGTGTCGCGTAAGATCGATAACCGGCTTGCGCTGCTCCACGATGCTTTGAACACCGAGCTCGATACCATTTGCACAATCGATGCGCCCGAGCTTCGCTGCGCCGTGTTGCGCGAACGCGTCAACCCTACCGACGCCTATGCGCTGGAGTGGCAGATTCGTCAACTGCAGAAGGGCCAGCACGAGACCTTTGTCTTTCTGGGCAACTTGGGCGTCGGGATTGGCGCCGAGCGCCTCGCCGCCGGCGACTTTGATGGCTACGACGAGGTCTTCCTGCTGCTCGATGACACCGATGATTACGTGGGCGACGTCGAGGTGCGGCCCGCCGCGCGCTGTCTGACCATAAGCTTCCGCGGTACACATGGGCAAGCAGCCCCACGCTACGAGCAGCTGCTCGGCTATATTTGCGAGCACGGCCTGACACCCGCCGGTCCCTCACGCGAGATCGCCCTCATCGATGACATCATCAGCGACGACCCGGCAACCTACGTGACGCAGATCACGGTGCCCGTTGCCCCAGCAAAGTAAGAACCGCCCGGAAGGCATCGTGCTTCCGGACGGTTCTTCAATTTGGCTATCGATGCCTTACGCCTCTGGCACCTGACCAGTAGCCAAGATCTGCTCGAGTGCGTCCTCATCCAGTACGGGTACACCCAGCTGCTCGGCCTTGGTGAGCTTGGAGCCCGCTTTGGGGCCGGCGACCAGATAGCTCGTCTTCTTTGACACGCTACCCGAAACCTTGGCGCCGAGCACCTTGAGCGCCGCGCCCGCCTCGTCGCGAGTGCGGTTGACGAGCGTGCCGGTGAGCACGAAGGTCAGACCCGCAAGCGGCTGTGCGTCGGCGAGCTCGCCCGCCACGCCAGCGTCGGCCGCGGCTTGCGCGTGCGCGGCGCCCAAGTCGACCTCGAGCGACAGGCCCGCCTGACGCAGGCGCTCTAGCACGGCGAGGTTCTCGGGCACGGCCAGGAACTGCTTGACGCTCGCCGCAATCTTGGGACCGATGCCCTCACACTCGGCGATGTCCTCTTCGCTCGCCAAGATGAGCTTGTCGATCGACAGGAATCGCTCGGCGATGACCTCGCCCACGCTCTTGCCCACATGGCGGATGCCCAGGGCAAACAGCACGCGACCGAGCGGCTGGCTCTTGGACTTGTTGAGCTCGGCGATGATTTTCTCGGCCGTCTTGAGGCCCACCGGAATGGGATCGCCCTTCTTGACGCCCTTTTTGCTGTTGGAGCTGGCGTACACGCGGCCCGTGTCCAGGCCGGCGATGTCGTCGACCGTGAGCTGGTAGAAGTCTGCGACATCGTGGATCAGCCCGGCGGCGATCATCTTGTCGACAATCTCGTCGCCCAGGCCGTCGACGTCCATGCAGCCGCGGCTCACCCAATGGAGCAGGCGCTCCTTGAGCTGCGCAGGGCAGTCGATGGAGACGCAGCGGTAGGCGACCTCGCCGTCCTCGTGGACCACGGGGCTGCCGCACACGGGACAGACCTCGGGCATGTGCCAGTCGGCCGAATCGGCAGGGCGCTTGTCGAGCACGGGACCCACGACCTCGGGGATCACGTCGCCCGCCTTGTGCACGATGATGGTATCGCCCTCGCGCACGTTTTTGCGACGGATCTCGTCGATGTTGTGCAGCGTTGCGCGCGCGATGGTAGAGCCGGCAACCGTGACCGGGTCGAACTCGGCGACCGGCGTGAGCACACCGGTGCGGCCCACTTGGATGCGAATCTCGCGCAGGACGGTCTGCTTTTCCTCGGGCGGGAACTTAAAGGCAATAGCCCAGCGCGGTGCGCGAGCGGTAAAGCCCAGGTCGAGCTGCTGCTGGAAGCTGTCGACCTTTACGACTACGCCGTCGATGTCGTAGTCCAGGTCACCGCGGTGCTCAAGTGCCTGGGCACAGAACTCGTGAACCTCGGCCGGCGTGGCGCAGCGGGCCACGTTGGGGTTGACGCTGAAGCCGGCGCTGCGCAGCCAGTCGAGAAATTCGCGCTGGCTGTGGACGTGCAGCGGATCGGTATCGGCAATGGCGTAGATAAAGGTGGCCAGGTCGCGGCGTGCCGTGACCTTGGGATCCTTCTGGCGCAACGATCCGGCAGCGGCGTTGCGCGGGTTGGCGAAGGGGTCGCGACCCTCGGCATCGGCCTCTTCATTCAGACGCACAAAGCTGCCCTTGGGCATATAGACCTCGCCACGTACTTCGATGGCACGCTCGCGGTCGGCGCCCATGTGGGCGAGCGCCGGCTCGGACAGGTGCATGGGCACATCCTTGATGGTACGCACGTTGAGCGACACGTCCTCGCCCGTGGTGCCGTCGCCGCGTGTGGCCGCGCGCACAAAGGTGCCGTTTTGGTAGGCAAGCGCCACGCCCAGGCCGTCGATCTTAAGCTCGCAGGTATAGGTGACGCTACCGGCGCCGAGCGCATCCTCGGTGCGCTGGAGCCACGCGTCAAGTTCGTCCAGATCCATGGCATCGTCCATGGAATACATGCGCGCCATGTGGGTGACCGGCGTAAACTGCTCGCTCACGTATCCGCCCACGCGCTGAGTATAGCTGTCGGGCGTTACCAGGTCGGGGTAGGTCGCCTCGATTTCCTGCAGCTCAACGAGCATTTTGTCGAAGGCGGCGTCCGTGATCTCGGGCGCATCGAGCATGTAGTAGCGGTAGGCGTGGTAATCGAGCTCGTGGCGCAGCTCGGCCGCGCGCGCTGCCGCCTGGGCACGAGCGTCGGTCGGTGCGGCGGCATCCGCGCTCGCGGGCGTTTCGGTATCGATGTCCACGCCGTCACCAAACAGGCTCGATTGCTCCATAGCGGCACTCCTTCGCTCGATTTCAAACGGATACTAGAGTACCACCGGTCACCATGGCGCCGAATAACCCTTTCGAACCGCACCGAATCGGCAGCGGCCGAACCGGGGTGGATCGCGCGATTAAACCATGCCCTTGCCAGTTCTAAATGATCCGTTTTCCTCCGTCTCCAAGGGATCATCGGGGACTGCGGACGATTTCTTGGACCGCTACGCGGCCCTTCCCAGCGCGGCGCGGA
>CATYZI010000030.1 GCA_958415625.1 uncultured Collinsella sp.
TGCCCTCGCAACGGCCCTGGACGTAGATCCGATTTGCGTGCAGCAGAGGGGATTATGCCAGCTCGTGCGTGCGTTTTCAAGCTCGTCCCACAAATATATATAGGTTTATGGAGCATTGGGCTCCGTTTACGGATTGCTCTGTATTTATGCTCGCAATTAAGCTCGAGGTTGGCTACACTATCCCTTGACCATTAAAGGGGTACGAGATACCCACATGGAATTACATAGCTGCCATGCGAGCAGCCTTTCCTGTGGGTGTCTGGTCCGCTTTAAGCGGTCGGGCATCTATTTTTTTGACTGTGTCAGCAGTCAAGACATGTGAGGAAGGAGATCGATGGGCACGACTTCCCCCAAGGCGGTCATCATGGACGAGACCGCCGTCAATCGAGCGATGACCCGCATCGCGCACGAGATTCTCGAGCGCAACGAGGGCTGTGAAGACCTCGCTCTGGTCGGCATCGTCACGCGCGGCGACCTTCTGGCAAAGAAGCTCGCCGAGGAGATCAAGGAGATCGAGGGCGTCGAAGTTCCGCTCGGCAGCCTGGACATCAGCTTCTACCGCGATGACTATGCGACCAATTTCGCTCCCGCGATCCACGCCACCAACATTCCCTTTAGCGTCGACGGCAAGCGCGTCGTGCTGGTGGACGACATCCTGTACACGGGTCGTACCATCCGCGCTGCTCTGGACGCCGTCATGGACCTGGGCCGTCCGAGCCGTATTGAGCTGGCAGTTCTCGTTGACCGCGGTCACCGCGAGCTCCCCATCTCGCCGGACTTTGTCGGCAAGAACGTTCCCTCGTCGCATGAGGAGAACGTGCACCTATATATGAAGGAAGTCGACGGCCACACCGCCGTCGAGATTAACGACGTCGCGCCGGGTTCCCACGTGGGCTCCGCGCCGCTGGGAGGTGAGTAGTACCGTGGCGTTCAACCATAAGCACCTGATCGACATTACCGAGTACTCCGAAGAGGACATCAAGCTCATCCTCGAGACCGCCAAGGCGTTCTCTGAGGTCAACGAGCGTGCGATCAAGAAGGTCCCCACGCTCAAGGGTAAGACCATCGTCAACATGTTCAACGAGCCCTCGACGCGCACCCGTAGCTCCTTCGAGCTCGCCGAGAAGCGTCTTTCGGCCGACAGCCTCAACTTTGGCGGCTCCTCGACCTCCACGGTCAAGGGCGAGAGCCTCGTCGACACCGTCGAGACCCTCAACGCCTATAAGATCGACTGCATCGTCGTGCGCGATAAGCACGCCGGTGCTCCCTACATCGTCACGCAGAACTCGCCCGCGAGCGTCATCTGCGCCGGCGACGGCAAGCACAACCATCCCACGCAGGCCCTGCTCGACCTGTACACCATCTGGGAGCACAAGGGTGACTTCCACGGTCTGAAGGTCGCTGTCGTCGGCGATATCGCGCACTCCCGTGTCTGCGGCTCGCTGATTCCCGCCCTTAAGATCATGGGCTGCGAGACCTACGCCGTCGCCCCCGGCACGCTGTTGCCGCCGGCGCCCGAGGTCCTGGGCTGCGACCACGTGACGAGCGACCTCGATTCCGTCCTGCCCGAGCTGGACGTCGTCTACATGCTGCGCGTGCAGCAGGAGCGCCTCGAGGGTGCCCCGTTCCCGACCATTCGTGAGTACCACAAGCTCTTCGGTCTGACCAAGGACCGCGAGAAGCTCATGAAGCCCGATGCGATCATCTGCCACCCGGGCCCCATCAACCGCGGCGTCGAGTTCGACTCCTATATGGCCGACCACCCGCAACGCTCCGTCATCCTGGAGCAGGTCTACGCCGGTATCTGCGTGCGTATGGCTATCCTGTATCTGCTGCTTGGAGGTGCCGATAATGGCCTTGCTTCTTAAGAATGCCCACGTCGTCGACCCGTCCGTCGAGCTTGACGGTGTCGTTGACGTCCTGATTGACGGCGACAAGATCGCCGAGGTCGGCGAGAATCTCGCCGTCGAGGGAGCCGAGGTCCGCGACCTTTCCGGCAAGTACCTCGTCCCTGGCCTGGTGGATATGCACGTTCACCTTCGCGAGCCCGGCTACGAGGTCAAAGAGGACATCGAGAGCGGCACCCGCGCAGCTGCCAAGGGCGGCTTTACCGGCGTGTGCGCCATGCCCAACACCGATCCCGTCACCGATAACGGCACCGTCGTGGAGTTCGTCAAGTCCCGCGCTGCCGAGGTCGGTCACTGCCGCGTCTATCCGTCGGGCGCCATGACCCGCGGTCTTAAGGGCGAGGCCATGTCCGAGATGGGCGATATGGTCGCCCACGGCGCCGTCGCCTTCACCGACGACGGTCGCGGCGTGCAGGGCGCGGGTATGCTCCGTCGCTGCATGGACTACGGCAAGATGTTCGGCAAGGTCTTTATGAGCCATTGCCAGGACGAGGACCTGGTCGGCCACGGCCAGATCAACGAGGGCAAGGTCTCGACCCGTCTGGCTCTCGAGGGCTGGCCGGCTGCCGGCGAGGAGCTCCAGATCGCCCGCGACATCGAGATCGCCAAGCTGACCGGTGCCAAGCTGCACATCCAGCACATCTCCACCGCTCACGGTCTCGAGCTCGTGCGTGCCGGTAAGGCCGCTGGCGTCCAGGTGACCTGCGAGGCCACCCCGCACCACATGTTTCTGACCGAGAACGACTTGGACGAGACCTACAACACCTCGCTCAAGGTCAATCCGCCGCTGCGCACCGAGGAGGATGCCGAGGCCATCCGTCAGGGCGTCATCGACGGCACCGTCGACGTTATCGTCACCGATCACGCTCCTCACACCCCGTGGGAGAAGGCCCGTGAGTTCGAGCTTGCGCCCTTTGGTATGATCGGCCTCGAGACCTCGCTGTCGCTCGTACTCACCGAGCTGGTCAACACGGGCAAGATGAGCATGGGCCGCATGGTCGAGCTCATGGCCATCAAGCCGCGTGAGATCCTGGGTCTCGACCAGGTTCAGGTCAAGGCGGGCTCCGTTGCCGACCTGACCGTGTTCGACGCGTCCGCCACCTGGACGGTTGGCGAGGACGGTTACGAGTCGCGCGCCGAGAACTCCGGTTTTGCCGGCCGCACGCTCACCGGTCGTGCCACCGATGTGTTTGTCGGCGGTAAGCAGACGCTTGCCGACGGCTGCATCTGCTAGCATAGCCTTATCGCTTTTGTGCGCGGCGCCCTTGCGGTGCCGCGCTTTCTGTTCGTTTGGACCATGCAACCGCATGGGGGATTGGAGCGTCTATGCCCACACCTTCCACTGCACGCATGCACGACTTCGAGGTCGTCTCGAACCGGGAGATTGCCGACGGCATCTTCTCGCTCGTCATCTCGGCCCCCAAGCTTGCAAGTGCGCTCAAGCCCGGTCAGTTTGTGAACATCGCCGTACCCGGCGATGCGTCCTCGCTGCTTCGCGTGCCCCTGAGCTACTACCGCGCCGACGCCGAGGCTGGCACCGTCGAGCTGTGGTACGCCGTCGTGGGCGACGATACCCGTCGTTTGTCCCAGATGGGCCCTGGCTCCACCTCTAACCTGCTGGGCCCCGGTGGCCGTGGCTGGATGGTACCCGAGGGCACCAGGAAGGCCCTGCTCGTCGCCGGTGGCATCGGTGTTCCGCCCGTGCTGTGCCTTGCCGACAAGCTTGCCGAGCAGGGTGTAGCCGTCGACGTGTGCCTGGGCTTTGGCACCGCGTCCAAGGCCGTGGGCGTCGATGAGTTCCGCGCGCTGTGCGATACGGTTAACGTGTGCACCGATGATGGCACGCTGGGCACGCACGGTTTTTGCACCGACCCGGCATCCGAGCTGCTCGGCGAGGGCGGCTACGACTATGTGGCCAGCTGCGGCCCCGCCGTCATGATGAAGAAGGTCGCCGCCGCTGCCGCCGAGGCCGGCGCGTACTGCGAGGTGTCGCTCGAGCGCATGATGAGCTGCGGCTTTGGCGCCTGCAACACCTGCAATGTCGAGACGGTCGACGGTATGAAGGGCGCCTGCATGTGCGGCCCCGTGTTCGATGCTTCCAAGGTGGTGGTCTTCTAGTGGGTACCGTGAACATGGCCGTCGATTTCGGCGGCGTCAAGATGCAAAACCCCATCAACACCGCAGCCGGTACCTTTGGCTACGGCTGGCAGTTCCAGAACTTCTTTGATGTCTCCCAGCTGGGTGCCATCACCACCAAGGGTTGCGCTGCCGAGCCCTGGCCCGGCAATCCCGCGCCCCGCATGGCCGAGATTCCCGGCGGTATGATCAACTCCGTGGGCCTTCAGAACCCCGGCGTGGCCGCCTTTGCCCGCGAGTCCGGTCCGTGGCTCGAACAGCTGTCCAAGGACGGCTGCCAGGTCATCTGTCAGGTTGCCGGCCACTCCGTTGACGAGTTTGTCCGCGCACTCGAGATGTATGTCGAGCTGTGCCCCTGGGCTGCCGGCTACGAGATCAACGTGAGCTGCCCTAATATCGCCGCCGGCGGTGCCGCCATGGGCTCCACGCCCGAGGGCGCCTCTTCCGTTATGGCTGCCTGCCGCAAGGTGACCGATAAGCCGCTGTTCGTGAAGATGGCTCCGGTCAACGTCGCCGAGATCGCCAAGGCCCTCGAGGCTGCCGGCGCCGACGGCCTTTCAGTCATCAACTCCATCCAGGGCATGGCCATCGACGTCCATACCCGCAAGTCCCGCGTGGCCAAGCCCAAGGGCGGCCTTTCGGGCCCGCTGTGCCACCACATCGCCGTGCGCATGGTCTGGGAGGTTGCCCAGGCCGTCGATATCCCCATCAACGGTGTCGGCGGTGTCATGACCGGCGAGGATGCGGCTGAGTTTATCCTGGCCGGCGCCACCTGCGTGTCGGTCGGCATGGCCAACTTCGTCGATCCGTGCGCTTCGCTCAAGATCGCGCACGAGCTCGAGGCCTGGGCTGAGTCCCAAGGCGTGAAGGACATCAACGAACTGGTAGGTGCTTTCGAATGCTAGAGACCGATGCCCGCGACCGCGTAATCGTCGCTCTCGACTGCGACCGCGAGCGTGCGCTCGAGCTTGCCCACGAGCTTTCGGGCCATGCCGCCTGGCTTAAGGTTGGTATGACGCTCTATTACGCTGAGGGCCCCGAGATCGTCAAGACCTTTAAGGACCTGGGCTTTAAGGTCTTCCTTGACCTTAAGTTCCATGATATTCCGCATCAGGTTCGCGGTGCCGCCCGTTCGGCCTCGCTTGCCGGTGCCGACCTGCTCTCGGTTCACGGCTTGGGTTCGGGCGCCATGCTCGCTGCCTGCCGCGAGGGTGCCGAGGAGGCGCGCGAGGACCGCGCCAAGCTCGTCGCCATCACCGTGCTCACGAGCATGAATCAGGATGCCTTGAGCGAGATTGGCGTCGAGTCGCCGGTGGCCGAGGAGGCCGCCCGCCTGGCAAAGCTCGCTCAGGCCAACGGCATCGATGGCATCGTGTGCTCGCCGATGGAGGCTCACGACATGCGTGAGCTGCTGGGTCCTGATGCCCTGATCGTGACTCCGGGTGTGCGTCCGGTGGGTGCCGCCTTAGGCGACCAGTCCCGCGTGGCGACGCCTTCCCAGGCTATCGAGCGTGGCGCAAGCCACATTGTGGTGGGCCGTCCCATCACCGGTGCCGACGATCCGGTTGCCGCCTTTGACGCCATCGTCGCCGAGCTGGTCGAAAACGTTGCGTAAAAGATTCCCCTAAGTCACCACTTTTGGGTCTCATTAGCACAAAATAGCCCCTGTGCCTGCGTAAACTTTCCCATCCTTTGTGTGGAATCGCAGGTCAGGGGCTTAACTTTGGGCGCAGTATATTGCACTTTTTGCGGGTATCGTCTAACCTATGGAGCCGCGATTAGGCATTTTGTACGTTCTACGTGCTAAAATGCCAATTATTGAATCAGATATAACCCAACTATTTGGAGGTACGAATGGCACTCCCTCAGCTTACCGACGAGCAGCGCAAGCAGGCTCTTGAGAAGGCTGCTGCCGCACGTCACGCCCGCGCTGAGCTTCGCGAGCAGATCAAGAAGGGCGAGAAGTCCCTCGAGTCCGTGCTCAACTCCGATGACCCCATCGCTTCCCGCATGAAGGTTTCCACTCTCATCGAGTCTCTCCCCGGTTATGGCAAGGCCAAGGCCGCCAAGATCATGGAGGAGCTCGGTATCTCCGCTACTCGTCGCGTCCAGGGCCTCGGCGTCCGTCAGCGCGAGCAGCTCCTCGAGCAGCTGACCAAATAAGTGAGCGCTCAGGATTCCAAGCTCTTTGTGATTTCTGGACCGTCAGGCGCAGGCAAGGGTACGCTCGTCACTCGTGTGCGCGAGCGCCGCTCGAACCTGGGCCTGACGGTTTCGGCTACCACGCGAGCACCACGCAAAGGTGAGGTCGACGGCGTCAACTACTTTTTTCTGACGCGCGAGGAGTTCGACCGCCGCGTGGCAAACGGTGAGTTTGTTGAGTGGGCCGAGGTCCACGGTAACTGCTACGGCACGTTGGTGAGCGAGGTCACATCCAAGCTCGCCTCGGGCGCGTCTCTGATTTTGGAGATCGATGTCCAGGGCGCTCTGCAGGTGAAGGAGCGTTTCCCCGAGGCCGTGCTGATCTTTATCAAGCCGCCTTCGCTTGAGGTGCTCCGCGAGCGTCTAGTCGGTCGCGGTACCGAGACGCCCGAGACGATTGAGCTGCGTATGGCAAACGCCGCCGATGAGCTTGCCCTTGCCGACCGCTACGACGACGTCGTGGTGAATGACGATCTCGACCGCGCGACCGATGAGCTCGTTCGCGTTCTCGATATGCATGAAAGGATCTGAGGTCCGTGTCCGTTGTAAAGCCTTGCATTGACGATCTTCTGGAGAAGACCGATCACAACCGCTTCCTGCTCGCTTCGCTTGCCTCCAAGCGCGCCTGCGACATCAATAGCATGCTGCGTGGCCAGCACAACCGCGTGCTTGCCGTCCAGGATGTCGATGACATCACCATCGGGCTTTCCGGTGCCGATACCATCTCGATGGCTATGGACGAGATTGTCGACGGCGACATCTCTTACGACGAGGCCCGTTACGAGAAGGCGCTCGGCCACAAGGTTGCTGAAGCCTAAATGGCAGCTCGCGTCTGCCTGGTCCACTATCACGAGGTTGGACTGAAGGGCAAGAACCGCGCACATTTTGAGCATATCCTCATGGATAACATCAAGGCGGCCTTGGCCGCCTTTTCCGTGAACGCCGTGTCTCGAATTTCCGGTTATATCCTCGTGACCTTTAACGAGCATCAGGCCGACGAGGCGGCGCGTGTCATCCGCACCGTCCCCGGCGTTGCCCGTGTGTCTTTGGCGTATCACACCAACCGCGACCCGCAGGAGTACTGCGCCGCCGCCGTGAAGGCGCTGCGCGAGTTTGGTTCCTTCGATTCGTTTAAGGTGCACGCCAAGCGCTCCAATACTGACTATGAGCTCACCTCGATCGATATCAATCGTCAGGTGGGCGAGGTGCTGTGTGAGGCCTTTCCCGATAAAAAGGTTCAAATGCACGACCCCGATGCGATGGTGCACGTACTGGTGGTCCAGGGTAGCGTTTATGTGTACGCGCGCTCCGAGCGCGGCGTGGGCGGTCTGCCGGTGGGTTCTGCCGGCAAGGTCGTGACGCTGCTGTCGTCGGGTATCGATTCTCCGGTGGCGACCTGGATGCTCGCGCGCCGCGGCGCGGTGTGCGTGCCGGTACATTTCTCCGGTCGTCCGCAGACGCCCGATACGAGTGAGTATTTGGTGCAGGACATCATCCGTGCGCTTGAGCCGGGTGTCCAGATCGGCCGCCTGTACGTGGTGCCGTTTGGCGACTGCCAGCGTGAGATTTCGGTCACCTGTCCCAGCAACCTGCGCGTGATCATGTATCGCCGCATTATGTATTCGGTTGCTGAGCGCATTGCACACATCGAGGGTGCCAAGGCCATCGTTACGGGCGAATCGCTTGGGCAGGTTGCCTCCCAGACGCTTGAGAACATCATGGCCGTTAACGAGGCCGTGAAGATCCCCGTGTTCCGTCCTCTCATCGGTTCGGACAAGCAGGAGATCATCGCACGCGCCGAGGAGATCGGTACCTTCGATATCTCGACTGAGGCCGCTCCCGACTGCTGCACGCTGTTTATGCCGCGCCGTCCCGAGACGCACGCTAAACTCGATGCCGTGCATGAGGCCTGGGAGTTGTTCGATCACGAGGAGATGATTGAGCGCCTGCTCAAGCAGACCGAGTACATCGACTTCGAGAGCAACACATATAAGGCCCCTAAGACCTTAAAACGCAAACATTCGGAGCTTGCTCCGCGTGAGATTTACCAAGATCACGAGTAAATTTGTGCATAGACCGACGATGCGCCTGCATCGTCGGTCTTTTGATATCTGGGCATTTTGCGGCTAAGTGTTCATTTGCTGACGTGCGCCTGAATAAATGGACATTATTTCGCAAGGTTTTGGTCAGCTTTTGGTTTGACTGCGAAAACTGGTTTTGGGGCGTGGCTGCTGCGGAACTTCTTTCCTGACACGATGGTGTTGGGAGGTTTTGCTATGGCGCAGCGCGAACAACACGAACGAGTCAAAAAGATGGACCGCTGGGCGGGCAAACTGCTCCGTCATAAGGCAGTGGTGATGGCGATACTGGTCGTCATTGCGATGGCGAGTGGACTGGCAATGGCGAACCTTGGCGGCGGTGCCGGCGGTGTGTCGTTTGAGCGCACTGATGGTTCGGGCACGTTAGTGGAGCCGGGATCCGGCGATGCTTCGAGCGGAAAGACATCCGAAGGCTCTTCGTCTAAGGCGTCTGCCGCGGCAGAGGTTTATGTCGATGTTGATGGCGCCGTTGTGTCGCCCGGTGTATATCGTCTCAAGGACGGCGCGCGAGTGGCTCAGGCGATTGATGCCGCCGGCGGGCTGGCGCCCGAGGCAGACGTTACGGGGCTCAATCGGGCATCTAAGGTCGTCGATGGACAGAAGATTCACGTTCCAACGGTAGGGGAGCAGCAGGCGTCCATTGCGGAAGCCGGTGTTGATGGTGGGGCTTCCGCATCATCGGGCGTTAGTGGCGCAACAGGCCTAGTAAACATCAATACGGCAAGCGCAGAAGAGCTGCAGACGCTTTCGGGCATTGGTCCCTCCATGGCCCAGTCGATTATCGATGAGCGGACAAAGAACGGTGCTTTCGCCTCGGTTGACGATCTGATGCGTGTGTCGGGAATCGGCGAGAAGAAGCTTGCCAAAATCAAAGATTGCATCTGCGTATGAGTGCGACCGAGCGTGAGCACGTGATGCCTCCACGGCCATTATTGCCGTGGACGATGGCCCTTTGTGCCGGCTTGTGTGCGAGTTGCGGCTTGGTGCTTAACGTGGCGGCTGATGCGCTACTAGGAGAAGGACTGACTTCCGTCACGTTACTCTGGGGCATTCCCGTTGTGGCTGTAGCGTTCGTCGTATTGGCTCGGTCTTGCATGCGTCTTGTGCGATGGAAGCGATGGCTGTATGCCGCGGCGGTCGGACTCGTGGCAGGAGCGATCGTGTCCGCGGGGTGGGCGATAGGTGCCCTCCGAGCTTCCGTCGCTCTGGATGGACGGGCTGCAAGCAGTCTTGAGTTCGTCGTTCAGAGCGATCCGTCTATCAACGACGATGCGTATTCCTATACCTGTGACGCGATCGCGGACGGTTGGCGCGTGGGTGCCGTTCGATTATCGTGCGATCGCGAGCTCAGTGCTGGGTCGCGCGTGCGTGTCATCGGCCGCGTTTCGCGCTTCGAGAATGATGCGTATGGGCGTTCGCGCGTGCTTCGGGGTGAGCTGCGCAAGGTTAAGACTGTCCGGATTGTGTCGATCGATGGGGGTTCTCCAGGGCCGTTGCTTCGGCTGCGAAATGAGCTACTTACCGCCATTGCTCCCGCGACCGATCCGGCGCGCTCGCTCATTGCCGGCGTTGTCTGCGGACGTTCGTCCGAGCTGCGCGCTCAGCCGGCGGGCGAATGGTTTTCGGTGACGGGAACGGCGCATCTCATTGCTGTTTCGGGAAGTCATCTTGCCGTCGTAGGGTTTGTGATCGAGGGCGCCCTGCAAAAGACACGCTGCTCGCGTGGGTTGCAGCGGGCGCTTTTTGCGGCAACGCTTGTGGCCTACGCCGCCTTTACAGGTGCATCGCCCTCGGCTGTTCGTGCGTGCTGCATGGTGTTCGCGACGCTTGTCGCCAACGGTGCCGGGCGTCGCCGCCACGGCATCTCTGCGCTCTTTGTGACCATGTCGATTTTTTTGCTACTCCGTCCAACGGTGCTGTTCGAGATGGGCTTTCAGCTTTCGTGTGCCAGCGTCTTTGCCATCTTGTGCTTTTGCCCGTATGTCACCTACGCTTTGGGCGAGTTAGGCGTGCCGGCGGGCATTGCCGGTATACTTTCCGTCACGCTCTGCTCGCAGCTGGCAACGCTTCCCATCACCGTTCCCGCATTCGGTACCTTTTCGCTCATTGCCCCGATTGCAAATGCCGTGATCGGCCCGGTGGTGAGCGTGTTGCTTGCTGTTTCGATTGTGCTGGCGCCGTGCTCGCTCGTGCCCCTGTTGCGACCCTGGGCGCTTGTGGTGCCCATGGTTGCCGCACGCTGTGCGCTGTTCTTTGAGCAGCTCTTCGCAGCCGTGCCGGGTGCGTCCGTGAGCGTGCCGCCCGATAGCATGTGGATTTACCTAGTGCCGTGTTTGCTGGCGGTTCTGCTGGTCTGGTGGCCTCGACCCCGTGCACGTCCTATGGCGGTGGGGCTTGCATGTCTGGTGCTCTTGGCTGCGATTCCGTACGTCTATTGGGATCGATTTGCTCCGCCTTCGGTGACGGTGCTCGATGTGGGCCAGGCCGATGCGATTCTTATCCGCCAGGGCGGCGCAGTAGCGCTCGTCGACTGTGGGCTCGACGAGCGTGTGGTGGCGGCGTTGGTTCGCAATAACGTGCACCATATCGATGCCGTCTTTGTGACGCATTGGGATGAGGACCACTGGGGTGGTTTGCCTGCCGTGCTCGAACAGTTTTCGGTCGGAACGATTGCCGTGGCGGCGGATGCGCTGGAGGATGCTCCTGCCGAGGTATTGAACCGCCCTAGCGTGGAGTATCGGCAGGTGCGCCGTGGGGATACGGTCGACATCGGCTCATTTTGCGCCCGCGTGATGTGGCCATTCGAGTCCGTGGATGGCGAGGGAAATGAGGACTCGCTTGTCCTGCTGCTCTCCTATGTTCAGGAGGGCAAGGGCCTGCGCATGCTCCTCACCGGTGATGCCGAACTCGATCAAGAACGGGAATTCGTGCAGGAGGTGGGGGATATCGATGTCCTTAAACTTGGGCATCACGGCTCCAAGGTTTCAGTCGATGGCGAGTTGCTGGACGTCCTGAAGCCCGAGCTTTCCCTCGCGAGCGCGGGTGAGGGGAATCGATACGGCCATCCGTCCGCTGCCTGCATCGATGCCGTTAAGGAAGCGGGCGGCGTGTTCGCGTGCACCATCGAACACGGAGACATTACCGTCACGCCGACTGCGAATGGCTTTGCGATGCGATGCCAGCGACCGTGACGACGTCGTTGGCGTGTGGTGGGCCCCTGGGCTAGAATGACACGGAACGAATACGAAGGCCTGCGGGAGGGGAGCGCAATGTCCGAAACCGGTCTGCTGCCGGCATATCTGATCGTCGGTACCGACGGAGTCAAGCGCGATCACGCCGTCTCGCGTATGAAAGCGCGTCTGGAAAAGTCGGGTATGGTCGAGTTCAACCTCGACGAACGCGACATGACCAAGGACCCCGATATCGAGTCGATCATTGGCTCGCTCAATACTTTTCCCATGGGCAGCGAGTTTCGTCTGGTAATCCTCGATGGCTGCTCAAAGCTCGCCAAGTCGGTTTCAGAGCCGCTCGTCGAATACCTCACAAGTCCCAGTCCTACGACGGTCTGCCTCATCATCGCCGACTCACTTGCCAAGAACACGCGTCTGTTCAAGGCGATCGCAAAGCTCGATAAGAAGGCCGTGATCGATTGCTCGGGCACCAAGCGCTGGGAGCTGCCGCGCCGCGTGCAGCAGATGGCCACACAGCACGGCAAGTCTATCTCCACGGCTGCTGCCGAGGAGCTCGTCTCGCGCTCGGGCGAGAACACGCGCATGCTCGATAACGACCTCGCTAAGCTTGCTCAGATGGTCGAGGCGCCCCAGATTGAGCTTGCCGATGTGGAGCGTTGGATCGTGCGTACGGCCGAGGTTCAGCCCTGGGACTTCCTCAACGCCGTCTCGGCCCGCGATATGCAGCGTTCGCTCGAGCTCTTTAAGCTTTTGCCCTCCAAGAGCTACGTGTGGACCTATACGCTGCTATGCGGTCGCATCCGTGAGCTGATCGTTGCCAAGGCGCTCGATGCGCGCGGACAGGGTCGTGAGCTGGCCGCAACGCTCAAGCTCCAGTCCTGGCAGGTCAAGAATCACCTGACCTGGGCACGTCGCTTTTCGATGGCAGAGCTCGTCGCAGCGCTCGAGGGTGCGGTCGATGTGGAGCTCGCGCTCAAGGGTTCGGCCGATTCTCAGACTGCGCTTTTGCTCTGGATTACGAACATCTTGAGAAAATCGTGATGATACCTGCCTATTTGACAAATTCGTTCTATCCCTTTGAGGGGGAGCGTGCTATAGTAGGCGCTTGCATGACCTCACCGTGTCTCAGAGGTGTCATACATTTTTTGCAAGGAACTCGAAAGGAACTCCAGAAGTGGCAAACATCAAGTCTCAGAAGAAGCGTATCCGCACCAATGAGGCAGCTCGCATGCGTAACAAGGCTGTCAAGTCCGAGCTCAAGACGCTGACCAAGCACGTTCAGTCCGCCGTCGCCGAGGGCGACGCCGAGAAGGCCCAGGCTGCCCTCAAGACCGTCACCAAGCGTCTCGACATGGCTGCCGCCAAGCATGTCATCCACAAGAACCAGGCTTCCAACCGCAAGTCCGGTCTTGCCAAGCTCGTGAACAGCATCAACGCCTAAGTTGTAAATTTCACACCACACAGATTACGCGCATAAATGGAGCCTGTTTTATGGAACAGGCTCCATTTTTTGTACCGCTCGGGTAAGATAGTCCGCATGAATACTTCAATTGACATTTCCCACATCCGCAACTTCTCGATTGTTGCGCACATCGACCATGGCAAGTCCACGATCAGTGACCGCATCCTCGAGCTCACCCATACCGTCGACGAGCGCGATATGGAGTCGCAGCTACTCGATACGATGGACATCGAGCGCGAGCGCGGCATTACGATCAAGTCCAATGCCGTCCGCGTCTCCTATGATGCCGACGACGGCGAGACGTATCAGTTCAACCTGATCGATACGCCGGGCCACGTGGACTTTACCTACGAGGTCTCGCGTTCGCTGGCCGCCTGCGAGGGCGCGGTACTGGTCGTCGACGCCACGCAGGGCGTCGAGGCGCAGACCGTCTCCAACGCTACGCTCGCCATGAATGCCAACCTGGACATCGTGCCCGCCATCAACAAGATTGACCTGCCCTCGGCACACCCCGACGAGGTTAAGACCGAGATTGAGGACGACCTGGCAATTCCCGCCGACGATGCCGTATGCGTGTCGGGCAAGACCGGCGAGGGCATCCATGACCTGTTGGAGTCCATCGTCTTTTTGATTTCGCCGCCCAAGGGCGATGCCTCGGCGCCGCTCAAGGCACTCATTCTTGACTCGTATTTTGACGAGTACCGCGGCGTCGTCGCTACGGTGCGCGTCTTTGACGGTTCCATCAAAAAGGGCGACACTCTGCGCATGATGCAGGCCAAGGGCGACTTTTTGGTCGACGGCGTGGGCGTCAAGCGTCCCGCCGAGACCCCGGTCGATGCACTGACCGTCGGCGAGGTCGGCTATGTGGTCACAGGTCTGAAGGACCCCGAGGCCGTGCGCGTGGGCGACACCCTTACCTGGGCGTCAAATCCCTGCCCCGAGCCGCTGCCGGGCTATCGCGAGGCCAAGCCCATGGTCTACACGGGCTTGTTCCCCATCGACAATAAAGATTACGAGAACCTCCGCGACGCTCTCGACAAGCTGCACGTCAACGATCCGTCGTTGGTATGGGAGCCCGAGACGTCGGTGGCGCTGGGCTTTGGCTTCCGCGTGGGCTTCCTGGGCCTGCTGCACATGGAGGTCGTCAAGGAGCGCCTGGAGCGTGAGTTCAACCTGGACCTCATTGCCACGAGCCCCTCGGTGGACTATCACGTCTACAAGACCGATGGCGAGATGATCGATGTTCGCAGCCCGCAGGATCTTCCCGAGGCCACGCGCATCGAGCGTATCGAGGAGCCCTACCTCAAGGCCAAGATCATCTGCCCGCCCGAGTACACGGGTGCCGTCATGCAGCTTGCCATCGAGCATCGCGGCATCACGACCGATATGATCCACCTGACGAGCAAATCGGTCGAGATGCGTTTCGACATGCCGCTCGCCGAGCTCATCTTGGACTTCTTCGACCAGCTCAAGAGTCGCACCAAGGGCTATGCCTCGCTCGACTACGAGTTCAACGAGTACCGTCCCTCCGAGCTCGTGAAGCTCGATATTTTGCTTTCGGGCGACGAGGTGGACGCGCTTTCGTTTATCGTCCATAAGGACAAGGCATATGGCCTGGCCCGCGGCCTGTGCGACAAGCTCAAGGAGATTATCCCGCGCCAGCTGTTCGAGGTGCCTATCCAGGGCGCCATCGGCAACAAGATCATCGCCCGCTCCACCGTCAAGGCGCGCCGCAAGGACGTTTTGGCCAAGTGCTACGGCGGCGATATCTCGCGTAAGCGCAAGCTGCTCGAGAAGCAGAAAGAGGGCAAGAAGCGCATGAAGGCCATCGGCTCGGTCGAGGTTCCGCAGGAGGCCTTCATGGCGATCCTCAAGGTGGACGAGTAGGTTCATGGCGCTTTCTGAATACAGCAAGCGGCTGCTGGACGCGTATGCCGAGCAGCCGTTCCTTATGGCTCCCATGGCGGGCGTAACCGACCCCGCCTATCGCATCATGTGCCGCCGTCGCGGTGCCAACCTTGCCTACAGCGAGATGGTGAGCGTGGCGGGCCTTGCCTATGCCAGCAATAAAACGTGGCGCCTGGTGCTGCCGGCAGACGAGGAGCAGCAGATTTGCGTGCAGCTCTTTGGCTCCAAACCCGATCAGTTTGCGAGCGCCGTCGCTGCCGTCGAGGAGCGCGTGGGCGATCGCCTGTCGCTCATCGATATCAACATGGCCTGTCCCGCCCGTAAGGTCGTTACCAAGGGCGAGGGCTCGGCGCTCATGCGCACGCCCGACCTGGCCGAGAAGATTGTCGAGGCCGCGGTGGGTGCGGCGCATGTGCCCGTGACCGTAAAGATCCGCAAGGGCTTTTATGCCGAGGACCGCAATGCCGCGACGTTTGCCCAGATGCTCGAGGGCGCCGGCGCCGCCGCAGTTGCCGTTCACGGTCGTTGCGCCACGCAGCTCTATACAGGCCAGGCTGATTGGTCGGTCGTCGATGAAGTCGCCGACGCCGTTGAGATTCCCGTGATCGGTTCGGGCGATGTGTTCTCTGCCGAGGATGCGGCTGAACATTTGAGCAGCTCGGGCGCCAGCGCGGTGTTTATCGCACGCGGCATCTACGGCAATCCGTGGGTGTTTGGCGATGCGCGCGCCCTTGCGCTCGATGGCACGCCGGTGCCGTCGCGCAGCTCGGTCGAGCGCCTGGACGCCCTGCGCGAGCACCTGACGCTCACGCACGAGCTGTTGCCGCTCATGTCGCGTGCCCGTACGTACGCGAGCTGGTATCTCAAAGGCATGCCCCATGCCGCCGCCTGGCGCGCTCAGGTGGTGCGCTGCTCCTCGTATGAGGAGTTTATGGCGCTGGTCGATGATATCGAACGCGATGTGGTGGCCTGTGAGGCAGCGCTTGCCGCCGGCGAGTCGGTGCCCGCGCATCTGCTGGAGGCCTAAGGGTGGCCGTTACCGCGCTGTACGTGCACGTACCGTTTTGCGCTCAAAAGTGCCGCTACTGCGACTTCGACTCGCGCAGCTTCGCGCTGTGCGGCCTGAATGCTGCACTCGATGCCTATTTTGAGCAGCTGTACGCGCGTCTCGATGCCTTTGGCGACGCCGGGGCGCTCGAGCAGGTCCGCACCGTCTACGTGGGCGGCGGCACGCCGTCGCTGGCGGGGGAGCGCCTGGTGGAACTTGCCCGGCGCATCTTCATGCGGTGTAAGCCCGTTGAGTTTACCTGCGAGGCCAATCCTGAGTCGCTGACTGCCGAGCTTGCAGAAGCCCTTGCCGTGGCAGGTGTCACGCGCATTTCACTTGGCGTGCAAACGCTCGATAATGACGAGCTTGCCGCTATCGGCCGCATCCACGATGCCGAGCGGGCCCTCGCGGCCATCGCGACGGTTAAGGATGTCGGGCTTGACGTGTCGTGCGACCTTATGTGCGGGCTTCCCGGACAGACGGCTGCGAGTTGGCAACGCACGCTCGAGGGCGTGCTTGCGGCTGCCCCGCATCACGTGTCGGTCTATCCGCTCACGCTCGAGGAAGGAACGCCGCTCTTCCGCATGTCATGCCGCGATGAGTCGCTTGAGCCCGATGAGGATTTTCAAGCCGCGTGTATGGATGTGGCTCGAGAGCGTCTATGCGCTGCCGGCTACCATCCGTACGAGGTGGCGAGCTATGCGCTCAATGGACACGAATGCGCCCATAACATTGCCTACTGGACCGGTCAGGGTTATTTGGGTATTGGTCGGTCTGCCGCGGGGATGCTCGACGCCGAAGATTTCGATCGTTTGGCCGAGCTGTTTCCCGGCGTTTCGCCTCGTGGTGACGCGCATCGCGTGCGCTTGGTACAGCGCGATGATGCCGCGTCGACTTTTGAGGCCGAGTATCTTTCGCGGCGCGAGACGGTGGCCGAGGACCTGATGCTCGCCTGCCGCATGACGCGTGGCGTGGGGTTCGACCTGCTGGTTCGCGCGGCGGACGTGATTCCCGTGGACGAACTGACAGCAGCTTGCGACCGCGCCCTTGAGCTTGGGCTTGCCGTCTGGGTGCCAGACGCCGACGATCCCTATGTTGGCTCCGTCGCATCGGCCGACGTCATCGCGGGTCGCACCCGCGCCCATCTGGCGCCGACCCACTTGGGCTGGCTCGATGGAAATGTTCTGTTCGAGCTGTTTTGGGGTCTAGCTTAGGCCGCTCGGGTAGAATTACCGCAATATATACGCTGCTGTGAGCAGGAGGTTGCCGCGTATGGCGACGATGAACGAAAAAGATTACTACGAGATCCTGGGTGTCTCCAAGGACGCCTCCTCGCGTGATATTCAAAAGGCCTTCCAGCAAAAGGCCCGCAAACTCCATCCGGACGTTAACAAGGAGCCGGATGCCGAGGAAAAGTTTAAAGAGGTTTCCGAAGCCTATGCCGTGCTTTCGGATGAGCAGAAGCGTGCGCGTTATGACGCCATGCGCTCGGGGAATCCCTTTGCCGGTGCACCGACGGCTTCGCCCTATGGTGGCGGCTATGCTGGCAACACGGGCTATGGCAATCCCTTTGAGGGCGGTTTTCCCTTCGGCGGTGCTTGGGGGCAACAGCGTCGCGGTCAGGCTGCGTACAACCCCGAGAACGGCGCCAACGTGGTGGTCGACATTAAGCTCGACGCCAAGGAGGCAAAGGAAGGCGCCCGTAAGACCGTGCGCTATGCGCATTACGATACTTGCGGTCATTGCGGAGGATCGGGTTCCGTTTCGTCCGAGCATGCCCATACCTGTCCGAGCTGCGGCGGTCGAGGCCATATTGACGTCGACCTGTCCTTCCTGTTCGGCGCGGGCACGTTCCAGTCGGTCTGCCCCGAGTGCGGCGGTTCCGGCAAGGTCGTGGCCGATCCGTGCCCCGATTGCGGCGGCAGTGGCCGTACCCGCGTGACCTCCGAGCAGACGATCGAGTTCCCCGCCGGCACCCACGACGGAGACGAAGTGCGTATCCCCAACATGGGCCACGCCGGCACCAACGGCGCTTCGGGCGGTGACTTGGTCGGCCGTGCACATGTTGAGGCCGAGCGCCTGGAAGGCAAAGCGCGCACCGGCTTTTACCTCATGGGCATCATCGCGCCGTTCTTGGTGCTGTCGGCCATTTCGGGCGTGTTCTCGGCCTTTGCCATGATGTGCTTCATTCCGTTTGCCATGGGCCTGTTTATGGTGCTCTCGGATGGGGTGCTTCACCGAAGCCTGCTGTGGTGGAAGCGCGGCGCGATGCAGTTTGCCAATGGTTTCGCCAACGGATTTATGTTTGCACTCGTGTCGGTATGGTTCGCAAGCTGCTCTCAGCGTGCCATGCTTTCGCCCTACGGAATGCAATAACATTAAGCGTACTGTTTGCGATCTGCCCAGCTTGGGTATAGGACGCACTGTGACAATAATGAAAGTCGGAAGGATTCGGTCGTGTCGGAAAATAGGGATTACTACGAGGTACTTGGCGTCGACAAGGATGCCGACGCGCGGACGATCAAGCGCGCGTTTCTAAAGAAGGCCCGTACCGTACACCCGGATGTTTCGGACGACCCCGAGGCCGAGGCCAAGTTCAAGGAGCTCAACGAAGCCTATTCCGTTCTTTCTGACGAACAGAAGCGCGCTAACTATGACCGTTACGGCACCGCCGACGGCCCTGGTGGCTCTGGCTATGTCGACATCAACGATATCTTTGGCGGCATGGGCATGGATGACCTGTTCTCGTCGTTCTTTGGCGGTGGCGCCGGTGGTGGCGCTCGCAGCCGTCGTGAGCGTCGTCGCGGACGTGACATGGCCATCTCGCTTTCGGTGACGCTCGAGGAGGCGGCACTCGGCTGCAAAAAGACGATCAGCTATGATCGCCTTGCTCCTTGCGAGGACTGCAACGGTACCGGTAGGGCCGAGGGTGCACAGGAAAAGCAGTGCAGTCGCTGTCACGGTACGGGCTACGTCACGACGGTTCAGCGATCGTTTTTGGGCCAGGTTCAGTCTTCCTCGCCTTGCCCCGACTGCCATGGCGAGGGCACGGTTATCGACCATCCCTGCGAGACCTGCGACGGTCAGGGCCGCACGCCTTCGCACGAAAAGATCGACATCGATATTCCCGCCGGCGTTTCGACCGGTCGCCAGCTGCGTGTGAGCGGCTTTGGCGAGGCCGGCCTTCGCGGCGAGCCTTCGGGCGACCTGATTGTCAACGTGCGCGTTGCCGATCATGAGCGCTTTAAGCGCAACGGTGACGACCTGTACCTGGTGAGCGATATCTCGATTGCGCAGGCTGCGCTCGGCTGCGAGATCGAGGTCGAGGGCATTATGCCCGACGAGGTCGTTAAGGTGACGGTTCCCGCCGGCGCCCAGTACGGCGACACCGTGAGCGTCAATAATTACGGCATGCCGCGCATTGGCGGTGGCGGTTCGCGTGGCCGCCTGATCGTGCAACTGCGCGTGGTCGTTCCCACCAATCTTTCCAATAAGCAACGCGAACTGCTCCGTGCTTTTGCCGATGAGATGGGCGATGACGTCGCTTTCGGTAAGAAGTCGGTGACCGACCGTATCAAGAGTGCCCTCGACGATATCCTCGATTAAGGAGCCCGCGTGCTCGCACCCCATATTTCCGTCGTCAACCTCGGCTGCCGTGTCAACCGGGTTGAGTCTGACCGTATCACTGCCGATCTTATGCGCCTGGGCTTTGCTATTGTGGAGCCCCAGGATGCCGATCTGATCGTCATTAACACCTGTGCCGTTACGGGCGAGGCCGAGGCCAAGACCCGTAAGGCCGTCCGTCATGCGCTGGCCCATCCAAACGAGCCCTATGTGGTCGTGACCGGATGCGTGGTCAATTTGCATCCCGAGGAGCTGTTGGAGCTTTCGGATCGCGTGATTGCCGAGCCGTCTAAGATCGATGTCGCCGAACGTGTCTGCGAGGTGCTGAGCGTTGAGTCCGATAGCGTTCCCGCCTGCAGCGATGGCGAGGTGGTCGATGCGCTCGGTCGCTCTCGCCTGGGCGTGAAGATCCAGGACGGCTGCAACCATCGCTGTACCTATTGCATTGTGTGGAAGGCGCGCGGCCCCGAGCGTTCCGTGCCCGTCGAGTCCGTTCTCGAACAGGTGCGTGAAGCCCAGGAGGCCGGCGTGCCCGAGGTGGTGCTGACCGGTGTGAACCTGGGTGCCTACGATGGCAAGAGCGCGACCGACGAGCATGTCGAAATCGATGAGCTGCTCGAGGCCATCATGGAGCGCACGACTATTGCGCATGTGCGCATTTCCTCGGTCGAGCCCATGGATATCTCTGAGCGCCTGCTTAAGGTTATGGCGCGCTATCCGCAGCGTATCGCCCCGTTTTTGCACCTGCCCGTGCAGTCCGGCTGTACGGCGACCCTGCATCGCATGGGTCGTCCCTATAGTGCGGAGGCCTTTGAGGACACGGTGCGTATGATTCGCGCCAACTTGCCCCAGGCGTCTCTTTCGTGCGACGTCATCGTCGGTTTTCCTGGTGAGACGGACGAGGAGTTCGAGGAGTCGCTGGCGCTGTGCCGCCGCGTGGGGTTCTCGCGTATGCACGTGTTCCGTTACAGCAAGCGTCCCGGTACCCTTGCTGCCGACATGCCCGACCAGGTGCCGCCCGAGGTTATGGCCGAGCGCAGCCGCCGTATGCGAGACGCGGCGCAGGAGCTCGCTATTGCCGATGCTCGTCGTCGCGTGGGCACTGTCGAGCGTGCCGTGCTCGAGTATGGTGACAACCTGACGCTCGGTTCGTTCCATCATGCCCGTCTTGACGATACCTGTGGACTTACAGCCCCGTGCCTGCTCGATGTTGCTATCATCGGAGTCGATGATTCCGGCTTGGTCCATGCGCGCAGGGAGGTCCATGGAAGCCTCGAAGATTAGACTTACCGTTCCCGAGGGAATTGATCCCTCGCGCGTTTTGGGCGCCGGCGACGGCGTCCTTCGTGCGCTCGAGAGTTTGGTTCGCGCTCACGTGGTCGCCCGTGGCGATAGTATCGCCGTGAGCGGTGACCCGGACGAGGTCGAGCTCGTGGCGCGTTTTTTCGAACACGCTTTTCGCGAGGCGGCCGCCGGGCGCACGCTGTCTGCTGACGATGTCTCTCGCTGCCTGGCCGTCTTGCGCGACGGTGAGCACGAGGCTACGTCGCTTCGCGATGACGTGCTGCTTTCGTATCGCGGCCGCGTCATTCGCCCCAAGACGCTTGGGCAAAAGCGCTATGTGGATGCCATCCGCTCGCATACCATCACGTTTGGCCTGGGTCCAGCCGGTACCGGTAAGACTTATCTGGCCATGGCTCTCGCCGTTGCCGCGCTCAAGCGCCACGAGGTGGGCCGTCTGATCTTGACGCGTCCGGTTGTCGAGGCGGGGGAGAACCTGGGCTTTTTGCCCGGCACCCTCGAGGAAAAGATCGATCCCTACATGCGTCCGCTCTACGATGCCCTCTTTGACATGATGGATCGCGAACGCACCGATGAGCTTATGGAGCGTGGCGTGATCGAGATCGCCCCGCTCGCCTATATGCGCGGTCGAACGCTGAGCGATGCCTTCGTGGTGCTCGACGAGGCGCAAAACACGACGCCCGAGCAGATGAAGATGTTCCTGACGCGTCTGGGCTTTAATTCCAAATTCGTGATCACCGGCGACCTGAGCCAACGCGACCTGGTGGGTCGTCGCGGCGGCCTGGCCGATGTCGAGAGAATTTTGGGCCGCGTCGACGATGTGGCGTTTTCGCACCTGGAGCGCGCCGATGTGGTGCGCCATGCCCTGGTGGGCCGTATCGTTGAGGCCTATGATGCGTATGATGACGCGCGCGAGAAGCGCGTGCGTGACCGGAAGGAGTCCCGTTGAGTGTATTGATCAGCAACGATGCCGAGCTCGATACGCTGCTCGACGCGCAGGAAGTGGAGCACATCTGCGAGGTCGTGCTTGCCGCCGAGGGCGTTGAGCGTGAAGTCGAGATCTCCCTTTCGTATGTCGATGAGGACGAGATGCACGAGCTCAATCACGAGTGGCGCGGTATCGACCGCACCACCGATGTCCTTTCGTTTGAGTGCGACTCTGCCTTTGACGAGGATATTCCCGCCGACGAGACGCTCGAGCTCGGCGATATTATCCTGGCCCCGCAGGTCATCGCCCGCCAGGCCCCCGGTTTTGGCAATAGCCCCGCCGACGAGTGCCGCCTGATGCTCGTGCACGGCATGCTGCATCTGCTGGGGTATGACCACATCGAGGACGACGAGGCCGAGGTCATGGAGGCTCGCGAGGATGCTATCCTGCGCGATCTTGCGCTTGAGCGCGGCGAGGACCCCAAGCTGGTCCACGTCGGCCCCATCACCAACCATGCCCACGACTAGGAGCCGTCTATGATTCCCGGATCGAACAAGGACCATCCGTCCTTCTTGAAGTCGTTCTCCTACGCCATGGAGGGCTTCGTCACCGCCGTCAAGACCGAGCGCAACATTAAGGTCATGCTCGCGGTGGGCGTGTGCACCGTCATCGCCGGCTGCATCGTGGGGCTCGACATTGCCGAGTGGGCCACGATTATCATCTGCTGCGGCCTGGTGATTCACGGCGAGCTGTGCAACACCGCCATGGAGGCGATTGTCGATCTGGCGACCCAGGAGCTCCATCCGCTGGCAAAGCGCGCGAAGGATATCGCCGCCGCCTCCGTATACGTTCTTTCCATCACCGCCGCGATTGTGGGCTTGTTGGTATTTGCCCATGCGCTCGGCATTATTTAGAAAGGGATTCCCATGTCCGACAACATGCAGCCTATCGATGAGATTCTGGACGACGAGTCCTTGGACGCGGTGGATGCCGAGGTGACCGAGGACATCGAGGACGTCGAGGAGTTCGACCCGTTTGAGGGCATGAGCGACGAGGAACTCGACGCCCTGTGCGACGAGGACGAAAGTCTCGCGGGCTTTGGAGATGTTGAGCCCGGCTTCCGCAGCGGCTTTGTTGCCCTGGTCGGCCGTCCCAACGCCGGCAAGTCCACGCTGCTCAACGCCTGCTACGGCAAGAAGGTCGCCATCACCTCTCCGGTGGCCCAGACCACGCGCCGCCGTATGCGTGCAGTCGTCAATCGCCCCGGCTACCAGCTGGTCTTTGTCGATACCCCGGGCATCCACAAGCCCAAGGACGGCCTGGGCTCCGAGCTTAACAAGAGCGCCCTGTTTGAGCTCAACGACGTGGACGTCGTCGCGTTTTTGATCGATGCCACCAAGCCCATCGGCAGGGGAGACGCTTGGGTTGCCGAGCGTGTTAAGAGCGCCCGCTGCAAAAAGGTCCTGGTGCTCACCAAGGCCGACGAGGCCGACCCCGCCCAGGTTATGGAGCAGCTCAAGGCTGCTCACGAGCTCATGGAATATGACGACGAGATCGTGACGTCGTCTGTCAAGAACTTTAACGTCGATGCGTTTATCGAGACCGTCGCACACTTTTTGCCCGAGGGCCCGCGCTGGTTCCCCGAGGACATGGGCACCGACGCGTCTGACGAGACGCTCGTTGCCGAGTTTGTGCGCGAGAAGGTCCTGCGCCGCACCCGCGACGAGATCCCGCACTCCGTGGGCGTTATCTGCGACGCGCTCGAGCAGACCAAGAAGGTCCTGCGCGTACACGCCACGATTTACGTGGAGCGCGAGGGCCAGAAGGGCATCATCATCGGCAAGGGCGGCGAGATGATCAAGCATATCGGCATCGACGCGCGTCGTGACCTTGAGCGTATCTTTGGCACCCAGGTCTTTTTGGAGCTGGATGTGAAGGTCAAGGCCGGCTGGCGCGACGACGAGGCGCAGATTCGCCGCTTTGGCTATAACGCCGAGGATTAGGGACACGCGGCGCGAATGGCAGGTTCTCGTACATATCGCACGAAAGTGCTCGTGCTCGATAAGACGAAGCTCAAAGAGACGGACCTGATCCTGACGATGCTTGACGAGCGGGGTCGGCAGGTTCGTGCCGTGGCAAAGGGCGCCCGCAAACCTGGTGGACGCCTGGCTGCGCGCTGCGAGCTGTTCTGTACCGTCGATATGCTGCTCGCGCATGGACGGTCGCTCGACGTGGTTTCCCAGGCCGAGCTTATGGAGGCTCCGCTCGGCGCTGCGCCCGATTACGAGACGACATGCGCCGCAAGCGCGATCGCCGAGGTCGCGCGCGTGTGCTCGTTCGAGGATGCCGAGGACCCGTTCACCTTTGCCATCACGCAGCGGGCGCTTGCCCTGGTGGGCAGTGGGCTCGACACGGCGCATATGGACCTGCTCGTGGCGGCTTTTGTCTTTAAGCTGCTGTCCCACGTTGGCTACCGACCCGATTTTTCGGCCTGCGTGCTGTGCGGAGACCCCATGCTGTCGTATTTTTCGTCTCAGGCGGGCGGGCTCATGTGCGGGTCGTGCGCGTCGAGCGTGCCCGGTGCCGAGCTGGTGTCGACCGGTGAGGTCGCATGGCTGCGTGCCCTTATGTCCATGACGTTCGACGCGCTCATGGCCGAGCGGATCGACCCGCATACCGCGGCGTTTTTGCTGGGTCTTTCGCACGTATGGGCCGCGACGCACACCGATCAGCGGCTTCGTGCGATGGAATTCATGTTGGGTCGGTGATGATGCGCAGGCGTACGCCGCTTGTGGTAACATACCGACCTGTTGGTACCTCGACCTTGGTTGCTCGCTCCACCGGCGGCTTCCCAGTCCGAGGCGAATAGAGTCGCCCGTGGGCGACGCGAAACGAAAGGTGAAACAATGACTGTTTCCAAAGAGCGCAAGGCGGAGCTGACTGCTCAGTTCGGTAACACCCCGGTCGACACCGGCAACCCCAAGGTTCAGGTCGCCATCCTGACCGAGCGCATCAAGGAGCTGACCGAGCACATGAAGTCCCACCAGAAGGACTTCCACACCCGTCGTGGCCTGCTCATGCTCGTCGGCCGTCGTCGTCGTCTTCTCTCCTACATCAAGAAGAACGACATCGTCGAGTACCGTGAGCTCATCAAGGCTCTGGGCATCCGCGACAACATCCAGTAGGATTTGTACATGCTAAGAGCGTCCTGCGCAGCGGGGCGCTCTTTTTGTGTAAGGGCGTGAACAATCACGCTCTGAAGCGTGGCGGGGGCAGGGGGCCCGCGTCACATGAGGAGCCTGCAGGCAAGGGGCCTGCGGGGTAAAGGAGAACAATGACACTCGTATCCAAGACCTTTGAGCTGTACGGCAAGACCTACACCTTTGAGTCGGGCGAGCTTGCCAAGCAGGCCACCGGCGCCTGCCTGGTCAAGCAGGGTGACACCACGATGCTCGACACCGTGGTCGTCTCCAAGGAGCGCAAGAACTACGACTTCTTCCCGCTGACCGTCGACTTCAACGAGAAGATGTACGCCGCCGGCCGCATCCCGGGTGGCTACCTCAAGCGTGAGGGCCGTCCCAGCGAGAAGGCCACGCTCACCGCGCGCATGATCGACCGTCCGATTCGCCCGAGCTTCCCGGACGGCTTCCGCAACGAGGTACACATCGTCGCTACCTCGCTCGTCGCCGACCAGGTCAACCCCTTTGACGTCATCAACGTCATGGGTGCTTCCCTGGCCATGACGCTCGGCGGCGTGCCCTTCGAGGGCCCGCTTGCCTGCGTGCGCATCGGCCGCAACGTGGAGACCGGCGAGTTTATCGTTAACCCCACCTATGAGGAGCGCGAGAACTCCGATCTGGACCTGGAGCTGGGCGGCTCTGCCGACTTCATCTCGATGGTCGAGGCCGGCGCCGAGGAGATCTCCGAGGACGACATGCTCGCCGCCATGAAGTTTGGCCAGGAGGCCCTTGCTGCCTTCTGCCAGGCTCAGGACGAGTTTGTCGCCGAGTGGGAGCAGGTCAACGGCGCTATCGTCAAGAAGGAGTACCCGCTCGACCAGCCCGTCGAGGAGGTCCAGGAGCGCATCTTCGCCCACTACGACGAGATGGCCGGTGCCCTGCGCGATGCCGACAAGCTTTCCCGCATCGGTAAGGTCGAGGCTCTGAAGGAGTCCATCCGTGCCGAGTTCACCGAGGAGGAGCAGTCCGCTTGGGAGCGCGAGATCCCCGTGGCGCTCAAGAAGCTCGAGAAGAAGGCCATGCGCACCATGGTCGTCGAGACCGGCGAGCGCGTCGACGGCCGTGCCGCCGATGAGATTCGCCCCATCATGGTGAAGGATAACTACCTGCCGCTCGTTCACGGCTCCGGTCTGTTCCAGCGTGGCCAGACCCAGGTGCTTTCCGTCCTGTCGCTCGGTATGCTCAACGAGGGCCAGCGTCTGGATACCATCGAGCCCACCGAGGGCAAGCGCTACATGCACCACTACAACTTCCCGCCGTTCTGCACCGGCGAGACCGGCCGCATGGGCAGCCCCAAGCGCCGCGAGATCGGCCACGGCAACCTGGCCGAGCGCGCTCTGCTTCCGGTGCTTCCCGACGAGAACGAGTTCCCCTACGCCATCCGCGTCGTCTCGGAGGTCATGGAGTCCAACGGCTCCTCTTCGATGGCTTCGACCTGCGGCTCTACGCTCGCCCTTATGGACGGCGGCGTGCCCATTAAGCGCCCGGTCTCCGGTATCGCCATGGGCCTGATCCAGGAGGAGGGCAAGACCGTGGTCCTGTCCGACATCCAGGGTCTTGAGGACTTCCTTGGCGACATGGACTTTAAGGTCACCGGCACCACCGAGGGCATCACCGCCCTGCAGATGGACAACAAAGCCACTGGCCTTACCTTCGACATCCTGGCCCGCGCCCTGCAGCAGGCCAAAGAGGGTCGCGCCTTCATCCTGCAGAAGATGCTCGATGTGATCCCCGAGCCGCGCCACACCACGCGCAGCACCGCCCCGCGCATCGTCTCCATCCAGGTTCCGACCGACAAGATCCGCGACGTCATCGGTTCCGGCGGTAAGGTCATCCGCGGCATCCAGGATGAGACCGGCGCTTCGGTCGACATCCAGGAGGACGGCACCGTCTTTGTCGGCGGCACTGGCGAGTCCGTCGATCAGGCCGTCGAGCGCATCAAGCTCATCATCAAGGTTCCCGAGCCGGGCGAGGAGTACACCGGTCGTGTGGTCTCCATCCAGCCCTTCGGCGCCTTCGTCAACCTGCTGCCTGGTAAGGACGGCCTGCTGCACATCTCCCGCGTCGCCAAGGGCCGCGTGGAGAAGGTCGAGGACGTCCTCAACGTCGGCGACGAGGTCAAGGTCGTCGTCATCGAGGTCGACGATCGCGGCAAGATCTCGCTCGATCGTCTGGATAAGCCCGAGGCCCCGGCTCGCGCCGAGGCTGCCTCCGAGGGCGACGGCGAGCACTTCCAGCGTCGTGAGCGCCCGCGTCGCGAGCGTTCCGAGCGCAGCGACCGTCCGCGCCGTCCCGGCGACAACGGAGGCCGCAAGCCCCGCCGTCACCACGACGCCGAGTAACAGCCGTACATAAGCAGCACCGCAAGGGCGACTCCGGACAGGGGTCGCCCTTTTGCTGTTCCCGGCGGGGTCCGCGGGTAAAGTTTCCTGCTCTACAGTCCTGCTCACGACGGAGGCCACATTAAGTGGCCTCCTGT
>CATYZI010000031.1 GCA_958415625.1 uncultured Collinsella sp.
GAATGACAGTACGAGCATCCATTCGGCTTCCAGGGCAGCCACGGGCAGAACAGGCAAACAGGAATAGGCGGCGACCCGCTACTCCCCCGCCACGCTTGCGCGCAGCTTGGCGGCGATGGGCTCGGATGCCAGCAGGAACACGAGCATGACCACGGAGCACGCCAGGCACACAATCCAGGTGCTCGCAAAGGAGCCCGTGGCATCGAACAGCACGCCCGAGACAATGGCGCCCACGGTGCCGCCGACCATCTCGAGCGAGGTAATGGTGCCCGTGACCTTACCCAGGTCGGCCATGCCAAACTGCTTGGACGCGGCGATGGTAGGCGTGATGGTGCCCATGCACGTTCCAACACCAAAGCTCACAGCGGCGACAATAGGACCGAGGTCCGTCGTCGGGAAACACAGCGCCACGCAGGCGATAATGCACGCAACGGAGCCAAGGATATTGCCAAAGCGCAGGCCAAAGCGGTCATAGATCGCACCGAGCGAAATCTTGGCAATAACGACGGTGACCATGTAGGCCGAAAGTACGGTACCCGCCCACATGGGATCGTGGCCGCCCGTGACAATCTTGGCACCGTTGACGGTAACACTCGTCATGTTGGTAACCTGATTGGGCAGGATGGCGCCATTGACCAAGCCCATAAAGAGGAAGGCGACGACAAGCAGCCAAAATGCCGGGCTCTTCTTGATACGAGACCAGCCGACGCTAACCTCGGGCGCCGTGTGCTCGTCCTTGTCGCCAGCCGTCGAGACGGACGGATCGCCCGGGTTCTCGCCGAGCGGCTTCAGGCCGATCTCGGAAGGCTTGGTGCGGAAGGAATAGTCATGCAGTTAACGAAAATCGCGTAGCACGTGGCCATGATCACAAAGCCGGAGGCCACCACGAGCCAGCCGGGGAAGAACTTACGTTGCTGGGACATGGATTACTCCTTGTGGTCCGCAATGTATCCGAGAGCGACGGCGGCATAAGCCGCGGCGCCAAGGGGAAGCTCGGTATCGCTAAAGCGTGCCTTGGGATGATGCTGAGCAAAGTGCTCGTCCGTATCAGTCACGGCAGCGCCCACGGTAAAGTACGCACTCGGGATCTCGCTCGAGATCAACGCGAAGTCCTCGCTCGCCATGGCGTGGAACAGCGGCAGGAAGGCAGCCTTGGGCAGCACCGCGCCCACGTAGCCAAGCGACGCCTGGGTCATATCGCTGTCGAGCACGAGCGGCGGAACGTCCGAAAGCGTCTCGATGGCTGCCGGCGTACGATATGTTGCGGCAACGCCGTTGACGACCTCCGCGATACGCTCCTTGAGATGAGTCATGAGCTCGACATCGAAGCCGCGCAGCGTTCCCTCGAGCACACAGGTGTCGGGGATGACGTTGGCCGCCAAGCCGCCAGCGAACTTACCAACGGTAAGTGCGACTTCCTTGGCCGCTGGCACCTCGCGGGAGATAAGCTCCTGGAGCGCCAGGTGCACATGGACGCCGGCCGTGATGGGGTCGATGCAGATCTCGGGGCTCGAGCCATGGCCGCCCTTGCCCTGCAGCGTGATGCGGAAACCGTACACGCCCGAAAGCGCCGGGCTCCCATAGAGCACCAGGCCGAGCGGCGATTGGCTGTTGACGTGCATGGCAAAGGCAGCCTGGGGGCGCGGGTTCTGCAGCAAGCCATCGGCGATGGCAGCGCGGGCTCCCTCAAAGGTCTCCTCACCCGGCTGGAACAGCAGTTTGACGGTGGCATTGGCGTCGACAAGCTCGGCCTCGCGGGCCTTGAGCAAACGGGCCGCGCCGAGCAGCGCCGTCGCATGCATATCGTGGCCACAAGCGTGCATGCACCCGTTGGTGGAAGCGAAAGGCTCGCCCGATTCCTCGACAACGGGCAGGGCATCCATGTCGCCGCGAAGCATGATAACCGTACCGGTTTGCTCGTCCGCGCACGTACCATTGCCCTGAGCAGCCGCGGCCGCACCGGCACCGATCAGGCCAACAACACAGGAGCCGTCGACAAGCGTGGTATGGGGAATGTCCATCTCGTCCAGACGTGCCTGGATATAGGCAGACGTCTGCGGAAGATTGTTACCGAGCTCGGGCGTCTGATGGAGATCGTGGCGCCATGCGGCAAGCTCACCGGCAAATGCCTGGGCTTCTTTGACCAGACCATCGCCGATAGCGGTCTGCGCCGCTGCGGTAGCCTGAGGCGCTGGTTGCGGTTGAAGATCGGACAGAGCTGATGCCATAGATGCCCTCCAGTAACGTTTTTGCAGCACGCACTTTGACAGCGTAAAGTGCAAGGTACAACTGTAAGGGCATGACATAAAAAATGCCGCCCCGGGAGGGCGGCGCAACAAGTTGTTTACAAATGCGGGTGTGATTTTCGGCGCAAGAAATCGAAATGCGTCTCGCTCAAGATAATCGACAAAAAGATGAGCGCAAAGCCGGAAAGCAGGCGCGAGGTGAGCGCCTCCCCCATCAACAACACCGAGAACAGCACACCCGAGGGCGACTCCATCGAAAGAAGCAGCGAGCCCGTCGAGGCCGGGACGTGCGCCAGACCGACGTTTTGGACGAGCAGTGCCACGCACGTGCAGCCCACCGAGAGGAAGACCATCACGCCGATAAAACTCGGCGTCCACACGGACAGAGGCGCCTGAGTCTCGAATAGTAGCGACGTGATTAAGCTCAAAACGCCATTGCCCACAAACATCCAAAACGTGATGACGTTGATATCCATCTTGCGGCCATACTTGGCGGTCACCGCCATCTGGATAGCAAAGAAGACCGCGCCGCCCAGCGTGATGGCATCTCCAGCATTGAACTCGACGCTATCGAGTGCCACCAGGCCAATGCCCGCCAGGCACAGCAATGCAGCGCCCAAGTTGTAACGGGTAAGCCTTTCTCCGCTCAGGACATAGCTCGCAAACGGCACGAGGATGCAATAGGTACCCGTCAAAAACGCGCTCTTGCCCGCCGTGGTCTGTGCCAGGCCAATCGTCTGCAAACCGTACGCGCCCCACATAAGTGCGCCCATACCAAGCCCGACGATAAGGTTGCGAACATTAAAGTGTGCGATGATGCGTTTGCGGAAGATGGCGAACATAACCAGCGAAGCCGGGAGAAAGCGAACGTAGACCAGCTCGAACACCGGAATGGTGTCGAGTGCGTCCTTCATAGTGGTAAAGGAGTAGCCCCAGATAATCGCCACCGAAAGCAGTAGAACTTTCCAGAACAACGGCGAGCGTGCGCCGGCACCCCGGGGAATACCACCCGCGCCCAAATCCTCACGGGCTACAGGGCTATCGGGCATGTTTTCGATTTCGTTGGCAGCGTATTGGGCCATGGAACATCCTCGCGCTCAATCTGGGCGTGGTGTCCGCACGCGCGTGACCGCATGCCGCCTCATGGTCAAATAAAAACGGGGCGCACCGGACCCCCGGTACGCCCCGCTACTGTAGCAACAACCAAGTAACCCACGCAATTCACTACGCTAAAGCGTCGGTACAGAAAACCTCGATGTTCCGGCAACGTCAGCGAAAACGCCCCTAAGCGAGCAAGGTGACGTGAAATGGAAGGGCGCTGACCTTCTGGTCGCGCCCTTGAAATTGAACGTCAGATTGCCGCTTAGGGACGTTTGCAGCGTCGAGCCGTTACGCGGTTTGGTAAAACCGCGTAACTAAATAAGCTTCGTGCTTTCAAGCTTTTCGATGATCCAGTCGTTGGCTTTGATGACCGGGCGGCGGAAGACGACGCCAAGGGCCAGCGACGGAATCAGGTAACTCGCCAAGATACCCAACTCAATCCAGTACTCCATATGGTAGGCGCCGGCCATGGCGGCATGCATGGCGTTGATGCCGTGGGTAAACGGCAGGAACGGGTAGATCGCCTGGAACACGGGGCCGGTCATCTCGATGGGGAACGTGCCGCCCGAACCGCCGACCTGCATGACCAGCAACACGACGGCGAGTGCCTTACCGATA
Source organism: uncultured Collinsella sp. (assembly GCA_958415625.1). GTDB lineage: Bacteria > Actinomycetota > Coriobacteriia > Coriobacteriales > Coriobacteriaceae > Collinsella. Next base: position 3,966 of record CATYZI010000031.1, read on the forward strand.
TCGCCAAACGACACCGTAAGCGTGTAGACGATATTGGAGAACACGAGACTCGCGATCCAGCCCGCCAGCACAAATTGCAGCGGGTTGTCGCACTGGATGCCAAAGAACAGGATGTCGCCCGCGCACACGAGCGTTGCCTGCAGCAGCGCCAGACCGCCAAAGAACAGGTAACGGCCCAGGTAGATCTCGTGCAGGCGCACGGGGATAAGCTCGTTGATGAGCTCATCGTCAACCGACACCTTCATCATGGCCGCCAGTACAATCGAGCCGACCCAAAGCGACAGAATCGTGTAGAACGGTGCCATGGCCGAACCGTAGTTGCGGATCGGATAGACCGGTTTGCGGTCGAGCGCGACGGGACCGGAAAGCGACACGGCCAGACCCTCGGGATCGTTGCCGATCATTGTCTTGATCGTGGCCAGATCGTCCGACATAAGGGCACCGTCGAGGTCGTCCTTAAAGGCGCTGATCTTGTCCGACGCCTCGCCCAGCTGATCGGAAGCCTTGTTGACCAGCCTTGCGGCCTTAGAGAGACCCTTTGCCAGCGAACCAGATGCGTCGGTCAAGCCGTCTACGGCGCTATCCAGGTCGCCCGAGATGCTGTTCAGCGAATCCAAAACGCCCGAAATGGTCTTCTTGAGCTCCTTGGCCTTAACCGAGAACGTGGAATCGTAGTCGGACTTGGCGCCCGAGATACCAGCCTTGGCATCCGCGATTGCCTGATCGACCTCGGCACGCGACTTGTTAACTTCTGCCATGCCGTCAGAAAGGGACTTTGCGGTTGCCGTCAGGTCCTTGGCGTTATTGCGATACTCCACTGCGATTCTGCTCAGCGATGTTGCCACAGACTTGAGGCTGTCCTGGAGCTTTTCGTCAGTCAACTGATCGGCAAAGCTGCGGAGCTGGTCAGCAGTGGCGTCGATATCGTCGGCACGCGTGTTGAGCGCCGCCGCGGCATCGTTGAGCTGGGACACCGTAAGGTCCACATGTTGATTCGCGGCATCGAATGCCTTCGCAAGCTCGGCGGACACATTGTCAAACGAGCCCGCGCTTCCGTCAATCGCGGCGTTGATGGCGTCGTTGGCGTCCTTCAGCGCTTCCTTGGAATCGCTCATACCGCTCTTGGCATGCTCCATCAGCTGCTTAGTCGACTCATCGACCGTGCCCGTCTGCTTGAGCATACCGCCCGCCGACGTCAGCGAATCGGACGTGGAACTCAAAATGCCCGCCAGCGACGTCGCGCTGGCCTGAACGTCCTGCAGGTCCTGGACCGAATCGCCCAGCGTCGAGGACAGGTTGGCGATAAAGTTGCTCACTTGGTCGGTGCTCATGTAGTCGAGCAGGCTGGACACGGTTTTAAGACCGATGGTCGTGATGGTCTTGGTAAAGGTCTCGTTGACCTGACTCTGGACGGCGCTCGAACCCTTTTCAGTCACGATCTGTGCGATGGCGTTGGCCTTCTGGTTCTCATAGAACTCGATATCGGCGTGCTTCACCTCGGTCGAGAAAAGCGTCATCATGTCGGCGCTAAACGTTTTAGGGATAACGACGGCAGCGTAGTACGCGCCCGACTTAACGCCCTCAATCGCCTTATCGCGGTCGTTGAGGACGACCCAGTCGAAGTTCTCGTTGCCGCGCAGGGTGGCGGTTACGTTTTCGCCCACGTTGACCTCGACGGGAATCAGATCGCTCTCGTAACCCTCATCGGTGTTGACCACTGCAATCTTAAGGTTGCCGGTATTGCCGTAGGGATCCCAGCTTCCGGCGATGTTAAACCATGCATAGAGACATGGCACGATGATCAGGCCCATCACGACGACCATGCCGATCACGGAGCGAGACACGTTTTGGACATCGCGCTTAAACAGGTGCAGGATGTTTTTCATTTATGCCTCACCTCCTTTAGAGTGCTTGCCAAGCGGGGTGGTGTCCCCGTCGTTTCCGTTTACGTTGTCAGCGCCGTCGGCATCTTGAGCCTTACGATGCGCACCGATATGCGGCAGACGGCTCGTAGGCTGTTCGCCTCCCTTGGCGCCACGCTCGCTGGCGTTGAGACCAAACATGCGACGGGCGGCAGGGATCGCCGCCGTGTGCTCGCGCATCTCGCGGCGAAGGTCCTCGTCCGAAAGCGCCGAGATACGCATCTGGGTATTGAGGCTCGCACGGATGTATTCGATGTTGATGAGCCAGCCGCAGATGGCGATAACCGAAATGATCCAGATAACGAGCAGGATGATCTTGCCGTTATTGTCGATATCGAGCACCGTCGAAAGCACAAAGAGCAGAACCTGCACGCCTACCACGGCGGCAAAACCGCCCTTGATGTAGTACGGGTAGCGATGCTCAAACGCCACGGCATGATCGAGCAGCTCGCGACGGTACGAATCCGAATCGAGCATGACGCGCATGGCCGTGCGCAGCGAATAGCGCTGGCGCGGTAGGTCGTTGGACTCGCAGATCATTAGGCCCGTCGTGGAAAGCTGCTTATCAAAGAGCAGATTGAGGTTGAGCAGCAACGGGCGCAGCTGCAGACCGATAAAGAGCGCGATGGCAAGGAACACGCCCAGGACGCACAGGTTGAACAGGTAGTTGAACGAATACATGCCACCGACGGTCTCGCGCAGCAGGTTGATGCCATAAGTGAAGGGCAGCAGCGGATGCAGCCATTGGAAGAAGCCGGGCATCATCTCGATGGGATACATGCCCGACGAGCCGGGGATCTGCACAATGACGAGGATGACGCCAATGGCTTTACCGATATGCTTAAACGTGGTGGACAGCGCATAGATGATATTGACGTAGGTGAATGAAATCGCGATGCCGCCCAGCACGAACAGCAGCGGGTTAACGCACTGTACGCCAATGACCAAATCTCCCACCGTAACGATAATGGCCTGGAACGCGCCCAGGATCACCAGCAGCAGCCAGCGGCCAAAGTAGCCCTGACGCGCCGTAAAGCTACCGATGCCCTCGCGGTCGACCTCGAGTTTATAGATAGCGATGAGCACATAGCCGCCCACCCACAGCGCCAGATTGGTGTAGAAGGGCGCGATGCCCGAGCCAAAGCTCTTGACCGGATAGATTGACTTGGACGTCAGCTCAACCGGAGATGCCATGAAATCTGCCACGTCATTGACGTCGACGTCCATGAGGTCGGCTAACTCGCCCATAGACTCAGAGGTCTGCAGCGCCGCAATGTCATTGGCGGCGGTCGCGAGCTTGTCCTGAACCTTGGCAAGGGAGGCGTCGGTTTGGGATAGCGTGGTCTTTGCCTGCTTGAGCGTGGCGTCGAGCTGCGCTAGCGTGCCGCGCGCGCTCGCTATCGTGGGGGTCATACCCGACACAATGCCGGTCAAATCGCCCGAAACGGCGGCAAAGGAGTCAAGCGCGCTCGAAGCCTTCGGAAGTGCGTTCTGACCCAGATCGGTCTGAGCCTGACCGAGGTTAGCCGTACCGGTCTGAATTGCCGCGTTGAGTGCGTTGCTCGCGTTCGAGATTGCCGTAGCGTCGTTTGCCATGGCGCTCGACTGTGCAGAAAGGCCATCCTTGATGCTCTGCAGCTTCTGGTTTTGCTCGCGAAGCGAATCGATGGTCGATACAATGCGCGCGTCAATTTCCTCGGAACCTGTCGACGTGTCATTAACGAGAATCTCCAAGTGCCCGATAACGGCCTTATTGTGATCGATCGTCGCCTGGAGAGACTCGAGCGAGTTGTCGATGCGGGTGGTCGTAGATGTGACCGTACCCGTTAGCTTGCCAATCGCAGCGTTCGCGGAGGCTGACGTCTTGGTGAGTGCAAGGCTACCTTCCGAGAGTGCCTTGGAGAGCGAGGTGATAGAGTTGCCCGCCGTGGCGCGAGCCTCGCCCAGCAGGTCGTTGCCCTGGGAGATCGCCTGCGTTAGAGAGGGCGCCTGCCCCTGCAGGCCCGCCAGCGCAGCATCGGCCGAAGCAATCGAGCTGCTCGTCTTGTCGATGGCGGTGTTCATGTCGCCGATGGAATCGCGTACTTCGCCCAGGGTATCAGACGCCTCGGACACCGAGCCCGCCAGCGAATCCCGGGTCTGGTTCGCCTTGTCTTTAAGGTCGATGCCAGCATCTTTGGCAATGCCCGCGACGGTCTCGCCCACCGTGGAGACAAACTCCGAGTTGATCTGCTCCTCGATGGTATTGGCACCAGTGTCGGTGACCTTGGGCGCAATAGCGCTCTTCTTCTCGTTGACGTAATAGGTGAGCTTCGGCTGATGGTAATTGCCATCGAGCATCGAAACAAGATTGTCGGAGAAGTTCTTGGGGATTACGATGGCCGCATAGTACTCACCACTCTCGACGCCCTCTTTGGCATCGGCGGCCGAATCGACGAAGGTCCAGCCCAGCTGATCGTTCTCCTTGAGCTGATCGACGACCTGGTCGCCCGCGTTGAGCTCGCCCACCAAGTCATTCTGAGTGCCCTGATCGTTGTTGGCGATGGCAATCTTGATACCTTGGGTGTTTCCGTACGGATCCCAGTTTGCCACGATGTTGTACCAGGCATACAGCGAGGGGATAACGCACACGCCCAGGGTAACCACCAAGGCGACGGGGTTCACAAGCAGTCGCTTAATGTCGCGCTTAAATATCGCAAAGGAGACCTTTGCGTTGGATAGTTTGCTGCCGAGACTCACGCTTGGACCATCCATCCTGTCGTTGAATCGAATCGTACTATCGACAACCATTGTACGTAGGCGCTTTAGTGCCTCGCGGCACAATGGTGCTGAGTTTTGCGGGTAGCAATATACTACGAAGATGAGTTAGTGTACAGTTGTACAGTATCTTTAATTTCAGCAGGTCACAAAACCACAGCCCGCACAAATTAGCAATCCGAATAGTCATTGGGAACGTTCTTAAACGACTAGTCAAACAAGAACGTCCCCGATGACTACTTAGGGCCACGAAAGCGTCGCAGGTTGAGCATAAGTCAGCGAAAACGCCCCTGAGCGAGCAAGGTGACGTGAAAGAGGAGGGAAGCGTACTTTGGTACGCGACCGACGATTGAACGTCAGATTGCCGCTTAGGGGCGTTTGCAGCGTCGACCGGTCCGTCGTTCGTTAGAACGACGGAACCAATAGGTTCGTTAGAACGGCGGACCCAAAGGCGTAACTACTTAACTACATCAAGTTGCAAACAGCCGCCGCGAAGGCAACGGGGTCCTCGGGGAGGATACCCTCGACCAGCAGGGCCTGATCGTAGAGCAGGCCGGAGTACTGCTTGATCTTGTCGGCGTCACCTGCCTTCTGGGCAGCGACAAGCTTGTCAAAGACCGGGTGCTTGGCGTTGAGCTCGAGCACGCGCTGGCTCTTGGGCATGCCGTCGGGCGCGCCCTCGGGCCCCTTCTGGAGCACCTTCTCCATCTCGAGCGAAAGCGGACCCTCGGTGGTGATGCAAGCGGGGGCATCGGTCAGGCGCGCGGAGACGGCAACTTTCTCGACCTTGTCACCGAGCGCCTCCTTCATAGCGCTAAAGAGGTCCTCGTTTTCCTTGGTGGCGTCCTCGGCCTCCTTCTTCTCGTCCTCGGTCGCCAGATCAAGATCGCCAGTCGCAACGTTCTTGAGCTCCAGGTGACGATCCTCGACCTCGGGCTCGGCACCGTCGGCAACGGCCTTTTCGGCAGCCTCGCGGGCGGCGTCGTCCTCGTAGATCTTGGGCATATCGGCGGCCACGTACTCACGCATAGCCTGGAACGTGAACTCATCCACATCCTGCGTCAGCAACAGCACGTCATAGCCGCGCTCGAGCACGCCCTTTACCACGGGCATCTTGGCCAAGCGCTCACGCGAGTCGCCGGCGGCGTAGTAGATGGCCTTCTGATCCTCGGGCATGCCCTTGGCATACTCGGCCAGGGTGATCATCTTCTGCTCCTTGGCAGACCAGAACAGCAGCAGGTCGGCGAGCTCGTCGGCCTTCATGCCGTAACTCGAGTAGATGCCGTACTTCAGACCGCGACCAAAGTTCTCAAAGAACTTCTCGTATGCCTCGCGGTCGTTGTCGCGCATGTCCTCAAGATCGGCAGTGATCTTCTTCTCGACACGCTTGGCAATGGCCTTGAGCTGACGGTTCTGTTGCAGCGTCTCACGCGAGATGTTGAGCGTCACGTCGGCAGAGTCCACGACACCGCGCACAAAGTTGTAGTAGTCGGGCAGCAGGTCGTCGCACTTCTCCATAATCAGCACGTTGGAACTGTAGAGCGCCAGGCCCTTCTCGTAGTCCTTGCTGTACAGATCGAACGGGGCGCGACCCGGCACAAACAGCAGCGCATCGTACTCAAGCGTACCCTCGGCATGGAAGCTGATAGTGCGCGCGGGATCGTCAAAGTCGTGGAACGTGGACTTGTAGAACTCGTTGTAATCCTTCTGCTCAACGTCGGAGCTGCGCTTTTTCCAGATCGGCGTCATGGAGTTGATGGTCTCGAGCTCCTGGTAGTCCTCGTACTCGGGCTTGTAGTCGTCGCCGGCGTCCTCGGGCTTGGGTTTCTGGCGGCTCTTGCTCACCATCATCTGAATCGGGTAGCGCACATAGTTGCTGTACTGCTGAATCAGGCTCTTGAGGCCCCACTCAGTCAGGAAGCGATCGTAAGTCTCGGCCTCGCCGTCGGCGTCGAGCTTCTCGTTCTCGCGCAGCGTCAGGATGACATCGGTGCCGTGCTCGGCGCGCTCGCCGTCTTCGATGGTGTAACCCTCAAGACCATCAGACTCCCACACGTGAGCGGTGTCCTCGCCATAAGCGCGGCTGACGACCTTTACGTGGCTGGCGACCATAAAGGCGGAGTAGAAGCCCACGCCAAACTGGCCGATGATGTCGACATCGGAGCCCTGTTGCTCGGCGTTCTCGGTCTTAAACTCCTCGGAGCCGGAATGGGCGATGGTGCCCAGATTGCGCTCGAGCTCCTCGGCGGTCATGCCAATGCCGTTATCCGAGATGGTAATGGTGCGGGCGTCTTTATCAAAAGAGACGCGAATAGCCAGGTCGCCCTGGTCGAGTTTGACACTCGGGTCCTGCAGGCTCTTAAAGTTGAGCTTGTCGACGGCGTCGCTCGCATTAGAGATAAGCTCGCGCAGGAAGATTTCCTTATTGGTGTAGATGGAGTTGATCATGAGGTCGAGCAGTTTTTTGCTCTCGGTCTTAAATTGACGCATGTGCAGTCCTTTCGCGCTACCCCCGTCCGCAAAAACGGCCCGGTTGCCCGAGCCGCATCGCAGACCTGCTATGTCCAGACTTAGATTTTATAACCCATTAGCGCGCATATATACATACGGAATCGAAAAACTGTATGTCCAAACGCTCTGATACGCCAATTGCCAAGGAGTGTCCCCGACTGCCGGCAGGAAAGGAACGTCCCTATCTGCCATCTACGCGCTTGGCCATCCAAGCATGGGGCTGGCCTTCGTCCTCATAGTCCACCGGCGCGATCTGCGTGTAGCCAGCCTTGGCATAGAGTGGTAGCACGTATTCCTGCGCGTGCAGCTTAATGAGCTTGGCGCCGGCATTACGCGCGCACGTATCACTGGCCTCGACAATCTTGCTCGCCAGACCACGACGGCGCATGCTCGGCAGCACGGCCACGCGCCCCATAATGTAGGTCTCCCCCGCCGCGACGCCTTCGTCCAAGTCGCACGCCGGCGACACCGGTGCCTCCGCGTCGGCTACGCGCTCCAGCTCCTCGGGAAACACGCGCGAACAACCGGCGAGCTCGCCGTCCACGTACAGCGTCACATGGATGCAGCTCGGAGCCTCGTCGATAGCGTCAAACTCATTCTCGTAGCCCTGCTCATCCATAAAAACGACGCGGCGCACCAGCGCCGCGTCTTCAAAGCATCCCGTCTTAAGTTGGATATCCATGGCTGCCCCTTCATTCAATGCGAACGTTAGGGACAGATTTTAGCGAAAATGAGCTCCGCGCACGCTGAACTTCGCGCGAGCCTTTGCCAGGCAGTCGTAATGACCCACGTTATGGGCATCGCTCGCGATAAAGCTGTACAGGTTCTGATCGAACAGGCGCTGCGCGGGCTTTTTCTCGCGACCGAAACGACCGCCGACAATAAAGTCCGCCGAAGCCTGCAGCTTACAACCCATATCGACCAGGCGCTCCGCCACGCTCACATCCTTTTGGACCGCGCGATAACGCTCAGGGTGGGCAATGATCACCTGGTAGCCAAGGCACTGCAAATCGTAAATCGTGTTCTCGTACTCTCTAAATGCATACGCATCGGCATGCGTCGAAAGCTCGAGCAGAAACTCATTGGTCCCATCGAAATGCAAGTGTTCCGCGGCGTCAATACCAAGCTCGACAAGCTTACGATGGTTGACCTCAAAGCCCATCTGGAGCGGAAAACCATCGGCGTTATCACGCAGCAGCTCATAGGCATCCCACATTTTGTCGTAATCAAAATAAGGATCACGGCAGTGAGGAGTGCAAACGATTCTGGTAACACCGGCCCGCTTGGCAGCCTCGAGCATCGCCAGGCTCTCATCGAGATCGGCGGCGCCGTCGTCTACACCCGGCAAGATATGGCAATGAATGTCACGCATAGATCGGCCTTAATCAGCTAAACGTTTGCTCGGTTGGTGAAGATGCCCTTTTTGGAAGCACCCTGATCGTCAGAGCCCTTCTTTACCTTCTTACCATCCTTGGTGTAGTAAGAATAGTAGTACTCGCTGGTCTCGGTCTCGCAGTAGTTCATAACGGTACCGATAAGCTTGACCCTCTCGGACTTCTTAAGCTGGCCGATAGCGTTGAGTGCTTCCTCGCGCTTGGTAAAGTCCTCGCGCACCACGAACAGCGTACCGTCGGTCAGGCTGGCGATCTCGGCAGCATCGATGAAGGTGCCGACCGGAGGAGCGTCGAAGATAACGTACTGGAATTTAGCAGACAGCGCCTTTACCAGCTTGGAAAAACGATGGGAGACGATGATGTCGGCAGGATTGGGAATGTGCGGCTCGGCATCGAGGAAGTAGAAGTTCTTCTGACCCGTCTCGACAATTGCCTGGTCAATGGAGATCTGCTCGGACAGGACCGCGTAGAGTCCGCCGCGCGAACGGACGCCGAGCATATCGGAAAGGGACCTGCGGCGCATATCGGCCTCGACCAGAAGCACGGACTTGCCGCTCGTGGCGATTGCCTGAGCAAGGTTGATGGAAACCGTAGACTTGCCCTCGTTGGGAATCGAGGACGTAACGGTGATGGTGCGAATGGGGTCATCCACGCTCGCAAAGCGGATGTTGGCCAGAAGGGTCTTGGCGGCATTCTGTACAACGAGCTTATCGGTGTTCTTTGCCTTAGCCATGCCTATTTACCACCTTTCATAGCCGGAATTCGGCCAACAACGGGAATACCCAGGAGCTCCTCTGCCTCTTCGGCACCGCGGATGCGGGTGTTGAGCATGTCTGCCAAGACGACATAGGCAACTGCGATAAAGATGCCCGCGAGGAACGCGACGGCAACGTACAGCATGCGCTTGGGACCGCTGGGGGCCTCGGGGGTCTTGGCCTCGTCGATAACGTTGATGCTCTGGGCAGCGCCGACGTTCTGGGCGACCGTACTCACCGAGCTGGCAATGGCCTTTGCGACCTCAGCCGTCTCCTTGGCATCGGTGCCGGTAACCGAAAGCGTAATGACACGCGTGGTGGTCTCGGAGGAAACAGACACCTTGTAGTCATCCAGATCGGTGAGGCCCAGTTCTTTGGCGGCGCCGCTCTTAACGCTATCGCTATCCAGCAGCGTGGCGATATCGTTGGAAAGCATCTGGCTCGCCGAGAGATCGTTGTAGCTCATCTGACCGCTATCGTCGGTCTTGGCGAGAATGTACATGCTCGTCGTCGCGGTATAGGTGTTGTCCATCGCAACGAAGGACACGATGCCCATGGCGATCGCGCAGACCACCGGAAGGGTGATGACCAGCTTGAGGTGCTTCTTCAGCAGCTGGAACAGTTCGAGAAGGGTCATGCAGCTTGCCTTTCATTTCCCCAGTTCGGATTGACAAAACTGTCCGTATGTTATCGCATCTTTTTACCGAGACCAAACTCTATACATAAGAAACAGGCTCTCCTGTAAAAATGTCGGAAGCAATCGTAAAATTGCACAACAACGCCGCACCCGAAAGTCAAATGCGGCGTCTACATCAATATCTATGTTGTATCGCTATGCGAATGGCTCGTCCTGCTGTATGGGAAACGTCACCGTAATGGTGGTTCCCACGCCCAACTCGCTCGACAGATCGAGCGTGGCGTGATGATACAGGGCCGCATGCTTGACAATGGCAAGCCCCAGGCCGGTTCCGCCGCGTGCCTTGGACCTACTCTTGTCCACGCGATAGAACCGCTCAAATACCTTGCCCTGTTCTTCAGGCGCGATACCGATTCCCGTGTCGGCGACAGCGAGGAACGGATGGCCTTCGTCGTTGGTGCCGCACTGCAGCGTAACCGTACCGCCGGGCCGATTGTAGCGGATGGCGTTGCTTGCCAGATTATAGATGAGCTCGTCGACCAAGCGCGACACGCCTTCGATGACCACAGGCCTGGTCTCATGACTTATCGTCACATTCGCCTGACGGGCGACCTGTTCAAGACGCTGCTCAACCGCGTAGATCGCACGCGAGAGCTCAATAGGCTCCGTGGACCCAATGGGCACTGCCTCGCCTTCAGTTGCACGTTCGGCCTCGTCCAAGTTAGACAGCGTAAGGATGTCGTTGACAAGCGCTGCCAAGCGGCCCGCCTCACGATAGATGCGACCGCCAAAGTTGCGCAGGTCGTCCTCGCCCTCGACCATGCCATTTGCGATGAGCTCGGCATAGCCCGAAATCGCCGTAAGCGGCGTCTTGAGCTCATGGGTGATATTCGCCGTGAACTCACGGCGCATACGGTCGTTGTCCGCTAGCACCGCCATTTGGCGCTTGAGTTCCTGGCGCTGCGACTCGATACGCTCAAGCATGGGGACCATCTCGGCATAGGCGTGCTCATAGCTACGGCGTGGGTGATCCAAATCCACCTCTTGCAACGGCGCGATGATGGCACGGGACTCACGGCGCGCCATAAAAAACGAGAGTACTGCACCCGCTGCTGCGATAAGCAGCATCGGCGCCAGCATCGACAGCAAAATCGCCGCAACGCCAGGCTGGGCCTGCGCCAAGCGAACGACCTGGCCGTTATCAAGGGTGACGGCGCGATACAGCATAATCTCGTCGAGTGTAGAGCTTGCGCGCTCCGCGGAACCCGAACCACTCTCAAAGGCCTCGATGACCTCGGGGCGATCGCCATGGTTGGGCAGTGTGGAAGGCGACGCCTCGTTGTCGTAGGCAACAGATCCGTCCTTATTGATCAGCGTGATACGAAGATCCTCGCGATCGAGGCTTCGCAAGAACGGAATGGGCTCCTGTTGCTCGTCGAGGGCGGCAGCAATGAGCTCGGTTTCCTGCGCCAGATTGGCACTCGTGGCATCCGCCAAAGTGTTTTGCACAAAGAACGCACCCAGCACCGTAAACGCCACGATAACCGCCATGGCGCAGACAAAGATCGTCACAAAAACGCGGTGCGACAGCGTATGTTTTCCCTGGGGGGCGAAGACCACGGGTTACTCCTCCGATGCGGTGGCCGCGGTGTCGTCGCCTTCGGCACCATCACCGGCAGAAGGCTCGGCCAGGCGATAACCCACGCCGCGCACGGTCTCGATGGCGCTGGCATGCTCGCCCAGTTTTTGGCGAAGCGTCTGCACGTGCACGTCAACGGTGCGCGAACCGCCGTCGAAGTCCCAGCCCCACACGCTCTGCAGCAACGACTCGCGGGTAAAGACCACGCCGGGCTTGCGCATGAGGTACTCAAGCAGGTCGAACTCGCGCAGGGTGAGCTTAAGCGGCTCGCCGGCAACGGTCACCTCGCGATGGCTAGGCGAAAGCACGATGTCGCCCACGCTGAGCACATCGCTCGCCTGCTTGACCATGCCGCCGCGACGCAGCAGTGCGCGGCAGCGGCTCGCAAGCTCCATGAGCGAAAACGGCTTAGTCAGGTAATCGTCGGCACCGCCATCGAGCGCCATCACCTTGTCGAGTTCGGTGTCCTTGGCGGTAAGCATCATGATGGGCACCGTCGCCGTCAGGCGATCGGCACGCAGGCGACGCATAATCGCCAAGCCATCGGTGTCGGGCAGCATGATATCGAGCAGCACAGCATCGGGCACCCGTCGCGCCACGGCAGCTTTAAACTCGCCATCACACGAAAAGCCCTCGGCCTCGATTCCCTGCTTGCGCAGCGCGTAGACTGTCAAATCCCTGATGTTGTCATCGTCCTCGACGTAATAGATCATGTTGAACCCCTTTGCGGCCGATATGACCGCATCTTAACCCTAAAGGCACCTGTAAAAGACAGCGTCAGCCAAAACGCCCCGTCAAATAATCCGCGGTGCGCGGATCGGACGGATTCTTGAAGAGTTGCGCGGTGGGCGCGTGCTCCACCAGCTCACCCAGCAAAAAGAACGCAACCGAATCGGAAATACGCGCGGCCTGCTGCATGTTGTGCGTCACGACCACCAGCGTGCAGGTCTCCTTGAGCTCGCAGGCCAGCTGCTCCACCACCAACGTCGACACAGGGTCGAGTGCCGAGGTCGGCTCGTCCATCAGCAGAATGTCGGGCTGCACGGCAAGTGCGCGGGCGATGCACAGGCGCTGCTGCTGTCCACCCGAAAGACCCAGGCCCGACTCTTTGAGCTTGTCCTTGACCTCGTCCCACAGGGCAGCGCGACGCAGGGAGTCCTCGACCAGCTCATCGAGCACGGCGCGATCGCGCACACCCATACCGCGCGGACCGTAGGCGACGTTGTCGTAGATGCTCATGGGAAACGGGTTGGGGCGCTGGAACACCATGCCCACGCGCTGGCGCAGACGGCAGATGTCGTAGTCGCCCAGGATATCCTTGCCGTCGAGCGCGATCTTGCCCTCGATACGACAGTCCTTGATACTGTCGTTCATGCGGTTAAAACAACGTAGCAGCGTCGACTTGCCGCAGCCCGAAGGCCCGATGAACGAGGTGATCTGCTTGTCGCGGATCTTGATATTCACGTCCTTGAGCGCATGGTGGTCGCCATAGAACAGGTCGAGGCCCTCGACGTCGATGCGCGTCGGCGAGGCGGCAAGATCCTCTGCCGTGGGGCGAGTCGCATCCCCAACCTCGCGCTCATGCGCGGCCTCGGCCTGCGCTTCCATGAGTTCTTCAAGCTCCGTGGGCTCCACAGCCGCAGCAGCCGTCATACCGCATACCTCCACATCGATATCAATTCAGCAGTATCGATAGTAGAAATCGCGGCTCATACGCACGTGAGCGCATTGTCAGGTGTTTGTAAGGACGCCTGCGCTACGCGGCGGGCAGTTCGATGGTAAAAACGGTATGCTCGGGCGTCGATTCGCACGCGATGGTACCGCCATGCGCCCCGACAATCTCCTTGGCGATGGCAAGACCCAGCCCAGCGCCGCCGCGATTGGTCGCACGCGCCGCATCCAGGCGATAGAACTTCTCAAAGATCACCTTGAGCTTTGGCTCGGGGATCGGATCGCCCTGGTTGATAAATCGCACGCGCACGCCGCCGTCGCTCAGGCGCCTGGCCTCAATCGTGATCATCGAGCCTTCATAGCTATAGGCAACGGCATTTTTCATGATGTTGTTGAATACGCGCGCCATCTTGTCGCCGTCCACGAGCACCGTCAGGTCCTCGCAGATATCAACCCGGGCTTCTTTGCGCTGCTCGTTGAGAATGGGATAGAACTCGTCTGCCACCTGCGCCAGCAATAGCCCCAAATCGACGTAGCTGCGGGTGAGCACGATATCGTGGAAATCGAAGCGCGTGATGTCGAAGAACTCCTCGATAAGCGCGTCGAGCCGATGGGCCTTGTCGAGCGCCACGCCCGTAAAGCGTGCGCGCTGCTCAAGCGGCAAATCGGGAGCCTCCTGCAAGAGCGAAAGGTAGCCTACCACGCTGGCGAGCGGCGTTCGCAGGTCGTGCGCCAGGTACGTGACAAGGTCATCTTTACGATGCGATTCGTCGCGCAGGGCCTGTCGAACCTTACGCTCGCAATCGCGCGCCCGGTTGAGCGCGCCCTCGACCTCGAGGAAGTCGCCGTCGATGTTGTCCCACGTTTCGGGGTTATCAATCAGACGGTCCTGAATGCGGGAGGCGATCACGCGGTCGGCATGCTGCTCACCCTGCTCGTAGCCCTGGTAGTACAGGGCGCGCCCGCAAAAGAACAGGACGCACACGGCAAGCGCCAGCACAAAGCCAAGCATGTTGAACACAAAGCCGGCGTCAAAGAACACGGGCTCGACAATACCGCCAAGCGCCATGGCCCCGATCGCCAGCGTAATGGTCCATGCGGCACCGCCGATTACCACACAGCGACGAACGATTTCGAATCGATCAATCAGCAAAAAGCCAATGAGCAGAACTGCCAGAATGCCGACGATATTGTCGATGCCGATAAGCAGCAGGCTCAGCAAAAAGAGCAGCACCGTCGCTAACGCACGGTTGTCAACGACCGCCCTCATGTATTCAAAGAGTCGATCGGGCACCTCGAATACCCTTCTGTCGTCTTTTGTCATATCCACTCCCCCGCCGTCGAGGCGTTATTCGATGATGTAGCCGACGCCCCAGACGTTTTTGATAAAGCGCGGCTTTTGAGCGTCGTCGCCGATCTTTTCGCGCAGGTGGCGAATGTGCACCATCACCGTATTGTTGGAGCCGCGCATAAAATCCTCGTTCCACACCGCGCGGAACAGATCCTCCACGGCCACCACGCTGCCGCGATGCTCGACCAGATACAGCAAGATGGAATACTCGATGGGCGTGAGGCGAACCGGTGAACCGTCCACTGTCACGGAACGAGCATCGCGGTTGATCTCAAGGCCGTCGAGCTGGATGGTCGGCGACTCGGCCGCCTGCGCGCGGCTACCGTAGCTGGTGTAGCGACGAAGCTGAGCGTGCACGCGTGCGATGAGCTCAAGCGGACGGAACGGCTTGACCACATAATCGTCCGCGCCAAGCGAAAGGCCCTCGATCTTGTCTTGCTGGGCATCGCGCGCCGTCAGCATGATCACGGGATAGGTATGGCTGGAACGGATCGTACGTAGCAGCTCAAAGCCATCGATATCGGGCAGCATGACATCCAGCAGCGCCAGATCGAACTCCTGCTCCAAGATTGCCTTGGCAGCATCGGCCCCGCTATAGGCGACCTGTACGTCAAAGCCTTCTTTTGTAAGGTAGATACCAACCAAGTCGGCGATGGCCTTTTCGTCATCAACTACCAAAATGCGCTCGTTCATGCGTGCTCCTCTCGCGCTCCATTATGCCCGAGGGGGCGCATGCCACACACAACAAGCGTGGGTGATTAAGTCGGCCTTAAGCACCCTTGTGCCCGTTCGGGCGCGGATGTGGGCCACGCACGCACGCGATGATCGCCGACACCGGCAAACGATATACTCTAGTTCCAGAAGAGACCATCCCGTCGAAAGCGAAATCTGTGAAGTCCCTCATCTCTTTTGCAAAGCGCTCAGCCCAGCTTGCCGCCGGCTTTGTCTGCGCTATCGCCCTTGCCGCTGGCGTGCCCACCGTCGCCGGCGCCCAAGTGCTCACGACCGACAATGTTTGCGGCAAAACCGCCGATGCGCGCGGCATCACGGCCGAAAACCTGCCCGATATCGATGCGACCAATGCGCTCGTCATGGGCAAAGACGGCACCGTCTACTATGGGCGCGGCGCCGATGAGCAGGTCAAAATCGCCTCGATCACCAAGGTCATGACCGCAATCCTAACCGTCGAGAATTGCAAGATGGACGAGAAGGTCACGGTGAGCAACGCCGCAGCCACCGTGGGTAATTCGACCGCCGGCTTGCTCGAAGGCGACGAGCTTACCGTGGAGCAGGCACTGCGCGGCCTGATGATTCCCTCGGGCAACGACGCCGCCATCGTGCTCGCCGAATATGTGGGCAAGAAGATCGACCCTAAGACCAAAGACGCCGAGGCCACCTTTGTGAAGGCCATGAACGAACGCGCTAAGAAGCTCGGCTGCACCGGTACGCTTTTTGAAAACCCGCATGGTCTGGACTTTGATGAGTGGGCTGGCGATATGCACTCAACCGCACACGACGTAGCGCTGATGATGCAGGAGGCCATGAAAAACAATACAATCCGCGAGGTCGTAGCGAGCGAGGATTCCTGGATCGAAGTCACGGGCGCCGACGGCACCGACCATTCGCATTCCATGGACACACATAACTATTTGCTGGGCCAAGATGGCAACATCGGTGGCAAGACCGGTACCACCGACGACGCGGGCTATTGCTTTACGAGCGCCTACAACCGCGACGGCGACGAGATCTACACCGTCGTTTTGAACTCAACCACCACCGACCAGCGCTTTACCGATACCGCAACCCTTGCCAATTGGTACTACGGTCACAAGGTGACGGTCGCAATCGCCAACACGCAGGAAAAGACCGCCAACGGCAACCCGCTTATGGCGCGCATTGGCCAAACCGACTGGACGGACAAGACGATCGACGCCACACTCGCCGATCCTACGGCGCAAGCGACTGTGTTTTCCCTTGCCGGCGAGGTGACCGAAAAGGTTAGCTACGACGATCTTTCGGGCACGGTGCATGTGGGCGACAAGGTGGGCAGCGTTACGCTCAAGCAGGACGGCACCAAGATCGCCGTCATGGACCTGGTTGCCGACGAGGAAGGCGCAGGGCCGAATCCCATTGAATGGCTCCTTGTGAAGCTCGATCGCTTGGGCCGTCGCATCGACAACCGCCCACTCACGGCAGAAAGCGAGACCGTCGCCAAGGCGCCCGAGGTGTAGGGCGCAAGAATAATAAGTCCACTGAAAGGAGGCGTCCGAAAGGATGCCTCTTTTTTTGAGGTTCGAATCCCCAGCCGCCATTCTTGATAATAAAAAGGGCCCCAAATGGGACCCTTCTTCAAATTCGTACTGGCGGAGAGCTGGGGATGTCCGGGCATGCTGCGCATGCCCTCCGGCTTCAAAGCCTGGCGGCTTTTCGCCCACGGGCTACAAACGCTTTCGCGTTTGCTTAACGCCCGTGCCCTCTCGGGTTCGAATCCCCAGCCTCC
Source organism: uncultured Collinsella sp. (assembly GCA_958415625.1). Taxonomy (GTDB): domain Bacteria; phylum Actinomycetota; class Coriobacteriia; order Coriobacteriales; family Coriobacteriaceae; genus Collinsella. Next base: position 21,103 of record CATYZI010000031.1, read on the forward strand.
TTTCTCCGCACAAAAAAGGGCCCCAAATGGGACCCTTCTTTCAAGTCATACTGGCGGAGAGCTGGGGATTCGAACCCCAGATGCCCTTTTGGGGCATACTCGCTTAGCAGGCGAGCACCTTCGGCCTCTCGGTCAGCTCTCCGTAACAGCCGTTCTATAGTAACCAAACAGCCAAGGATGAGCAAGAGGAAATTTTCTAATTGCCTAGCAGCCTTTCCTTCTTGAAAGCTTCGCCTACCCCAGCGAGCGGTTGAGGGAGCCGAGCTCGTCGTTGCCCATGGTGCGCCACATTTGGAAGATACAACCGCGCGCCAGGAAAAAGAAACCGTTGTCGACCAGTTGCACAGCGGCATCTGCCAGCTGATTCGTCACGGCGGACACTGGCGGCAGCTCGAGTCCAGCCTTGTGGATGGTCTCGACCGCTTCCTCGAACGTCGGAGGCTCGCTGACGCCCATCTCGTTCATAAGGCCCTGCATTTCTTCCAGCGCGCTGCTGCCCGACTCCTCGCCGCGCGGCACCAGACGGTAACAAGCCAGCGCCAGGTCGAGCTGATCGCAATTCCAATAGGCAAACGCCAAGCGATAGAACAGGTAGCCGATTGCAGAACGATCGCTGGCAATACGTAGGCCGTGGCGCGCCACCTCGATAATCTCGTCAAAGCGCTCCAGACGCGCAAGCACGTTGATGAGCGCAAAGTGCGACTGCATGGACGAGCGCGCCAGATCGTAAAGATGGCGCACCTCGGGCAGTGCTCGTTCAAAGTCCTCTTGCTCGGCGTAAAAGCTGCAGATCTCGTGCTGGGCAAAGTACAGCGCATCGGGCGCACGAAGGATTCGCACAGAGCGGTCTTCTTCCAACACCGGTAGCACCATGCGCACCAGCTGGTTATCGCAAAACTGCGTTTGAACCGGACCTGTCGCCAAAAGCTCGGCGACGGCGCACTTGGCCTCCAACTCCTCGACAAGACGGGAAAAGCCTTCAAAAGCACCTGTACGGTCGACTTTTGCCTGCTCGCGCAATTCAACAACACGGGCCACGTATGGGTCGTCGTCCTCTTCCATGACCTCCAGCTCGTCAGCCGTATCGGCAAGCAGCAGATCGCGCAGCGCCGGCGGCAGCATGCGATGGTCATCACGCGGACGAGCATGAACCTCCGCCGGCTCAATCGTCTCCGGAGCGGTTGACTCATACGCCTCAAGCACACGCTTGCACGGCATATCGTCCATGTCCATGCTCTCAAGATCCTTGGCGACAGGCACGCAATCGGCCAGATAGGCCGCGCGCCCAAAGAAATACGTTGCGACAACGCGCTCGCCCTGCTCACCGTCGGGAGCAGCAATCTGCACATAGCAGCGCGTGATGCAGGTGCCCGCGGCAAAACACGCTGCCGCAAGCGTGATTGCCACACGCGCATCGTGCTCCGCGGACCAGATTGCGCGCGTGCCCTCGTCCAGCTCGCGCCAGGCGTCATCTTGAGCGTCGTATTCACGTTGCGGCATGGCGTCCGCGACAGACTGCCCAAACCGAACGAGCATAATCCCCTCGGCAACGTTTGCCCGATAGGTATAGTCGAGCCTTGTGACCACGTTAAGCGCCTCGACAATACGCGCGAAGCGGGTACGCACATCCCACTCACCGCCCGGCTGGCACGAAACCGTTCCCGGTTTGGCCCACGGGTTATCGCTCGAGGCCGTATCGAGCAGTCGGGGAACATCGTTGGTCGTCTTGGCGATATGCCACGCATCAAAGAGCGCGCAGCCCTCAAGGCTCGGCGAGGATGCCGCAGGGACCAATCCGGCCCCGATGTGCTCAAGGATGCCGGAGAGACGGTTAAGACGGCACTCGATGGCAAGCAGCATGTCAATCTCGTCCTGGTCCAGCAGGCTGCGATCAAAATTGAGATAGAAAAGCTTTGAGCGATCGATGCGAGCCAGGCTCATCTCGGACTTAGCGGCGATGGTGCGCAAGCGGGGCAAGTCAATTTCACTCATAAGGGCGGCGGCATAGCGCTCGATACCGCTCGGATTCTCGGCATGGTCAACGCGGTAAAGCAGCGTCTCGATAGCATCAGGGAGCGGTGCCGTGTTAAAGCCCAAAAACACCTCGACCGGCTCGGGCAACTTTACGAGCTTGATCTTGTCGATAACATTTTGCATACCCTCGTCGAGTCCGCCGGCGTCCGCCGTGCTCGCAATGGCATTTTCGGAGTCAGCGAATATCACGTAGCGCAGGAACATCGATGCCATGAACTCGCCGTAAGGAAGGGAGCGGGTCGAATTCCATGTCTCGTGGTCGGACTGCTCGCGCATGGGGCCTTCGGGAGAGCCGACGGTTCGCGCGCACGCGCGCATTGTGCCGTTGGCTCCCCGAACCACAATCTCACCAATACCGGAGTCCGACTCGTCAAGGACCAGTTCCATGTCGGGATCGTTGGGCAGCGGAGTCTCGCTAACGGGGCGGTCCACCTTGTACACCTCGCCCGAAACGCTTACATAGCCCAAAAGCGACACATGGCTTTTGCCAACGAATTCGACGACATAGCAAGATTCATGCTGATCCTCGCCAAAGAGTTTCCAGACCACGCCATATGAACGTCCCGCAGGCTGCTCGGGCATCGCCGGAAAGCGCTTTTTGGGATCGAGAAACCTGAGCTTGTATGTCGGACGCTCTGCCACGAAGTATCACCCTGATCGGTCGCTTGAAGAAGGAGTGGTCGCGAATTAGTCGCGACATCTACTCGGAATCTTACACGAGTCGACAGGAAATCGTCCGCTTTACGCCCGCGCCTCGACCGAGGTTCGAATCCATGCGGTGTTTACGTAAAAGAAAAGCCCCCGTTGCCGGGAGCTTTAATCTCAAATGGTGCGGCGTATAGGATTCGAACCTATGACGTTCTGATTCGTAGTCAGACCCTCTATCCAGCTGAGGTAACGCCGCGACTTGTTGATTATTATGCACAGAGACTGAATAATGGTCAAGCATTTTTTCAAAAAAAGTTATCGAATTTGATTTTTACTCATTTGATGCAGTCAATCGACTCGATACTTTCAAACACGGCGAAAGCAACTCCTCAAGTATGTCGACATATAAGAAAAGCCTCCGTTACCGAAGGCTTTAAAGTTCAGTTGGTGCGGCGTATAGGATTCGAACCTATGACGTTCTGATTCGTAGTCAGACCCT
>CATYZI010000032.1 GCA_958415625.1 uncultured Collinsella sp.
AGCTGCGGGAACGGCCTATTAGCTCAATGTGTTCGGCTGAGATCGGAAATCAACCGGACAAAGGGACAAAGGGGCTGCCCTTTGTCGCATCCAAAATATTGCCTTTACGTGTTGATACACACGGTGTGCAATAATACTCGCACTGTGCAATAGCGCACAGGCTGAGTAACAAGGAGGACGCTTGTCCCAGCTCGAGAAATGCGATCGCCGATCCCTTCGCTCGCAGCGTGCCCTTCGCCAGGCACTTGCCAGCGAGCTTGCCGAAAGCGGCGACCTTTCGCGCATTAATGTCGCGTCGCTCACCGAGCGCGCTGGTCTTACGCGCCGCACGTTCTATTCGCACTACCGCGATATTCCCGACTTTATCAATCAAATCGAGGACGGCTTGCTGGCCGAGATCCGTGAGCGCATTGAGCTCATCACCGCAGCTCAGCTGCCTGATCTCTATCACAACATCGATGAGCTCGAGCCGGCGCCCGGTTCGGTTGAGCTGCTGCGTTATCTTGCGGCCAACCGCGACTTAATCGGTGCGCTGCTGGGTCCGGGCGGCGACCAGGCCTTCATTAAAAGGATCATCGATACCGCGCGTGAGGCTGTGGTGCCGCGTGCGCAGACGGGCATTTTGGGCCTGGCGCTGGGCACGTTCTTTGACTACTACGTCACCTACGTCGTGAGCGCCGAGGTCGGCATGATTCAGCGCTGGTTTGAGCGTGGGCTCACCGAATCGCCCGAGGCCATGGCGCGCATTATGACGGTGCTCGCTTTTGTTCGCCCTGGTGACCTGTATGGCCAACCCATCGATATCAACGTGCCGGAATACGGCATGAAGCTATTGAACTTGCAGCTCGAGGATGCGGCCGACACTGCCGCAACCGTCGAGTCCAACAACTAAGAGGAGAGACAATGAGCAAACTCGTCGAGGGCATCAAGGATCGTGTGGTCGCTGCCGCACGCGAGGCCGCGCCCGCCGTGGTGGACGCGGCGCAGAAGGTCGCGACCGCGGCAGCCGAGAAAGTTGCCGAGGCAGTTGCCGATGCCAAGAACGCGGCAGGGGAGACGTCCATCGCTAGCGAGCCCGCCACCGCCGCTGAGCCCGTAGCCGCCTCCCACGCCCCCGAAGGCGCGATCTTCAACCCCGATGCCGCCCGTGGCAACCTGCACCTGGGCATTGACGTGGGCTCCACCACCGTTAAGCTCGCCGTGCTCAACGACGACAACCAGATCGTCTACGCCAAGTACCAGCGCCATCACACCGACGTCCGTGCCTGCGCCCGCGACCTGTTCGAGGGTGCCGCGACCGTGCTGCCGACGGCCCAGATGACCTGCGCCATTACCGGCTCGGGCGGCCTGCTGCTGTCCCAGTGGCTCGACCTGGAGTTTGTCCAGGAGGTCATCGCCAGCAAACGCGCCGTCGAGACCCTTATCCCGGCCACCGATGTCGCCATCGAGCTGGGCGGTGAGGACGCCAAGATCATCTACTTTGACAACGGCATCGAGCAGCGCATGAACGGCACCTGCGCCGGCGGCACGGGCGCGTTCATCGATCAGATGGCCACTCTGCTGCACACCGACGCGAGCGGCCTCAACGAGCTCGCGGCCAACGCCACCACCATCTATCCCATCGCCAGTCGCTGCGGCGTATTTGCCAAGACCGACGTGCAGCCGCTCCTCAACGAGGGCGCCCGCCCCGAGGACGTCGCCGCTTCCATCTTCCAGGCCGTCGTGACCCAGACCATCTCGGGCCTGGCGTGCGGCCGTCCCATTCGCGGTAACGTCGCCTTCCTGGGCGGCCCGCTGCAGTATCTCTCCGAGTTGCGCCATCGCTTCTACCTCACGCTCAACCTGGACGAGGAGCACCGCATTGTGCCCCAAAACGCCCACCTGTTTGTGGCGAGCGGCGCTGCCATGGCGCACGAGTCCAACAAGCTCAGCACGTTCCCGCAGCTTATCGAGGCCATCGACAGCCTGGGTGACACACAGGGTGCCGAGGTCGAGCGCCTGGATCCGCTCTTTGCCACCGACGAGGACTTTGCTGAGTTCAAGAACCGCCACGACAAGGAAGTCGTCCCCAAGGGCAAGCTCGACGGCTACACCGGCCGCGTGTTCATCGGCATCGACGCCGGCTCCACCACCATGAAGGCCGCACTTGTGGGCGAGGACGGTCAGCTGCTGCACACTTGGTATGGCAACAACAACGGTGACATCCTGGGCACGGCCAAGGTCATCATGGCCGATTTCTACAACCACATCCCCGCCGGCTGCACCATCGGCCACGTGACCACCACGGGCTACGGCGAGGCGCTGCTCATCGAGGCCCTCAAGGCTGACTCCGGCGAGATCGAGACCGTTGCGCACCTGCGCGGCGCCAAGGCGTTCCTGCCCGGCGTCGAGTTTATTCTGGACATCGGCGGCCAGGACATGAAGTGCCTGCGCGTCAAGGACGGCGTGATTGAGCACATCATGCTCAACGAGGCCTGCTCATCGGGCTGCGGCAGCTTTATCGAGAGCTTCGCCGTGTCCATGAACATGGACGTGCGCGCGTTCGCCGATGCCGCCATCCATGCCAAGGCCCCGGTCGATTTGGGCAGCCGCTGCACGGTCTTTATGAACTCGCGCGTCAAGCAGGCGCAAAAGGAAGGTGCCACGGTGGGCGACATCGCGGCCGGCCTGTCCTATTCCGTCATCAAGAACGCCCTGTTCAAGGTCATTAAGCTGCGCGACCCCAAGGAGATTGGCAGCCAAGTGATCGTCCAGGGCGGCACCTTTATGTCCGACGCCACGCTGCGCGCGTTTGAGCAGCTCACCGGCGTTCATGCCGTGCGTCCCGACATCGCCGGCTGCATGGGCGCCTACGGTGCGGCCTTGCTCGCCCGCGATCGCGCCGGCGCCGACGGCACCTCGACCATTCTTTCTGCCGAGGACATCGCGCACCTCACCGTGACGCAAAAGCATGTCCGCTGCGGTCGCTGCTCCAACAACTGCCAGCTTACCGTCAACGACTTTGGCGGCGGTAGGCGCTTCATTACCGGCAACCGCTGCGAGAAGGGCGCCGGCCACAAAAAGCAAAAGACCGAGGCCCCCAACCTCTTTAAAAAGAAGAACGAGCTGCTCTTTGACCGCGAGGTACTGAGCCCCGACGAGGCCCCGCGTGGTACCGTCGGCATCCCGCGCGCGCTCAACATGTACGAGAACTACCCCTTCTGGCATGCGTTCTTTACGCGCCTGGGCTTTAGCGTACAGCTGTCCGACCAGTCGAGCAAAAAGACCTACCAGGCGGGCATCGAGTCCATGCCGTCCGAGAGCGTGTGCTATCCGGCCAAGATGAGCCACGGCCACGTGATGAACCTTATCGACCGCGATGTCGACTTCATCTGGATGCCGTGCGTGCGTTGGGAGCGCAAGGAGGACCCGACCGCCGGCAACTGTTACAACTGCCCCATCGTCATGAGCTACCCCACGGCGTTGGCACTCAACATCGACGAGATCCGCGAGCAGAACATCGAGTTCCTGTACCCGTTTGTGCCCTATCACGACAAGACCGAGCTCAAGCGCCGTCTGTACCAGGTGCTCGCCGTCGACCGTGTGGCCGATGCGCAAGCCGGTCGCGGTCGCGTGCGTGGACCCAAGATCACGCGCTCCGAGGTCGATGCCGCCGTCAACGCTGCCTTTGAGGCCGATGCACGTTTCCACGAGGACATCCAGACCATGGGCGAGGAGGCTCTTAAGTGGGTCGAGGACCACGGTGGCCACGGCATTGTGCTCGCCGGCCGCCCCTACCACAACGACCCCGAGATCAACCATGCCCTGCCCGAGCTTATCTCGAGCTTTGGCTTTGCGGTCTTTACCGAGGATTCGCTTGCGCACCTGGTGAAGCCCGAGCGTCCGATTCGCGTCGTCGACCAGTGGATGTACCACAGCCGCCTGTACGCCGTCGCCCGTTTTGTGACGATGCGCAACGACCTGGACCTGATCCAGCTCAACTCCTTCGGCTGCGGCCTCGATGCCCTGACCACCGACCAGGTGCAGGAGATCCTGGAGGCCAGTGGCAAGATCTACACCGTGCTCAAGATCGACGAGGTGTCCAACCTGGGTGCTGCGCGCATCCGAATCCGCTCGCTCATGGCGGCGCTCAAGGACCAGGAGGCCGAGCGCTTGGCCGAGGCCACGGCCGCGGGCGAGGTCTTTGAGCAGGGCGATGCCGCGCCGGTGGCGCCCTCCACGGATGCCCCCGCGTTCGCGAGCCGCAAGTACACGTTCGAGGCACAGCGTGAGAGCGCCACGACCGCATGGCCCAAGGTGCCCTTTACCGAGCAGATGCGCGACGAGGGCTACACCATCCTGTGTCCGCAGATGGCGCCGATCCACTTTGACCTGGTCAAAGAGGTGTTTCGCGGTGCCGGCTACAACTTGGAGCTGCTGCCCTCGACCGACCACGATGCCGTCGAGGCCGGCCTGCGCTACGTGAACAACGACATCTGCTATCCGTCGATCCTGGTGACCGGCCAGATTATGGAGGCCATTGAGAGCGGTCGGTACGACCTGTCCAAGACGGCCGTGGTTATCAGCCAGACCGGCGGCGGCTGCCGTGCCACCAACTACATCGCACTCATCCGCAAGGCGCTGCGCGAGAGCGGTCACCCCGAGATTCCGGTGATCTCGCTTTCGGCTGTGGCGCTCGGCGAAGACAACCCCGGCTTTAAGCTGACGCCGGCGCTGCTTAAGCAGGCGGTCTACGCGGTGCTCTTCGGCGACGTGATGATGCAGATGCTCTACCGCTGCCGCCCGTACGAGGTCACGCCCGGCGCCACTAACGCGCTCTACGAGCAGTACATGGCGCGCGCCCGCAAGCTGGCGCCCAAGTTCAACCGCCACAACTACACCAAGCTGTGCCGCGAGGCCATCCGCGCGTTTGACACCATGCCGCTCGTGGGCGAGGGTACCAAGCCGCGCGTGGGCGTGGTCGGCGAGATTCTGGTCAAGTTCCACCCCACAGCCAACAACCACGTGGTTGACGTTATCGAGCGCGAGGGCTGCGAGGCCGTAGTGCCGGGCCTGCTCGACTTCTTCCTGTACTCCATGAGCAACGCCGAGCTGCAGAAGGACGAGCTGGGTAGCTCTGCTACAACGCGTGCGGGCATGCAGGCGCTCATCAAGCTTGTGGACTGGATGCGTACGCCGGTGGAGGAGATGCTCGAAAAGTCCCGCCGCTTCGAGGCACCCGAGCGCATCGGCACCATGGCCGACAAGGCCCGCACGGTGCTTTCGGTGTGCAACAACATGGGCGAGGGCTGGCTGCTCACGGCCGAGATGCTCGACCTGATCGATCATGGCGCGCCCAACATCATCTGCACGCAGCCCTTCGCCTGCCTGCCCAACCACGTGGTGGGCAAGGCCGTGATCAAGGAGCTGCGCCGCCAGCACCCTGAGAGCAACATTGTCGCGGTGGACTACGACCCCGGCGCGTCCGAGGTCAACCAGCTCAACCGCATTAAGCTCATGATCAGTGTGGCCAAGGAGAACATGCGCGCCGGTAAGGGCTTTAAGCTCGAGAAGGTGGCGCCGCTCGCGATGGACGAGGTCACCGGCCAGATGCGTGCTCATGACGGCTGTGTGAGCTGCGGGCCGGCCAGCGAGGAGGCCGTGGCATCGGTCGCCGAGCGTCTGGGACGCGGCATTAAGAAGTAGCTGGCCTGCTATGGGCTAGATATGGGACAAACGGGTGGCAGCCGTACCGGTTACCATCCGTTTTTTACTGGATATCTGTTGCGTAAACGGTCCAACTATCACCCCCTGCGAACTTAGATTTCGGAAGTATGCGGCAAAATTTGAATAGGCCGAGCACACTGGATATGCCCAAGCTTTGTACCTGCGGTTTTATTGGTGAAAAACCGGGGTGTGCTCGAGGGCTCCGGAATTTGCCGCATACTTCCGAAAACAACGTCTCGGTGGCACCAAAAATTGCCTCCAGAACCCTGAGATAATGAACATATGTAGCCGTTCGCCGCAAATTATCGTCCGTTCATGGAACCTATCTCCAACGAGTTGTAACCATATGGTTTGATGTTGGAAACATATGATTGCCGGCAGGCCGTAGGTGACGTTTGCGCTGATATCGGAGGTACCAAGTATGTTTCGTACTCCGTTAAACAAGTATCGGGCTGGCTAACATGAGCCGCCGTTTTGTCTCGATAACCCTTGCAGTGGTCTGCCTGGCTGTGCTCCTGGGCGCTACAGGGCTGTTTGCTATAAGCCGAGAAACGTCCTATATGCAGGAATGCGTTTCCGAAGGCTTTGCCATTGACGGTTACTATCGGGATGACAAAACGAGTCGGGAAACCCTGGCTTTTCTTGAGGAGGACAACTGTCGATGGCAGCTGGTCGACCAAGACGGAATCTGCACAGACGGGCAGTTTAAGCGTACGGATGACCCCAACATCCTGTTATTAAAGAAGGAAAACGGTGAAGAATTCGGTACGGTCCACGTGGCGTATATTTCGCGTCGACGCGATCAGGGTTGGCTCTACCTATTTAGAGATACCAAGGTGACCCGCTTTAATCTGGTGAGCACTTATCCGGCGTTTATGGTGGAGTCCGGCGATGTCGATGTGGAAAGTTGATTTACGGCAATAAAGCAGCGAGCGGGGGCGCGGTCATGAACTACGCCCCCGCTTTTTGCTCGTATTCGTGCCGCGTCTGCGCCTCGTCTCGGCCTGCGCCCTGCGTTACCTCACATCAAACTCCACGCGATCGAGTTCGGGTACATTGAGGTCGATGAGCTTGCGGGCGACGCGGCGATCGTGTGCCCCAAGTGCCTCGCTCGTTGTCACATGGGCGACAATCTCGCGCTCGACGATGCCCTCCTCGTCGCCTTCGGTGGCCGAGGTCTCGACGGCGACGGTGTAATCCTTAAAGCCTGGCAGCACCGCGGCAAGCTCGCGCGTGGTCTCGGTGACGCCGTAGCCGTCCTGCACGCCGGCCTGCGCCGAGCCAATGGAGCCTGCGGTCATAACGATGCAGGGGATGGCAAAGATTACCGTGCCCACAATGATGCGGCGGCGCACTTTGCGCGACAGCTCGTTGACCTCGGCATTTTCCTCGGCGGTTACAATGCCGTCGCCGTTGAGGTCGCGCTTGAGTGGCACGCGCAAAAGAAGCAGCACGGCTTCGGCCGCCAGCGCGATAAAGACCACGTTGATGCCAAACTCGTAGAGCGCCGAGAGGAAGAGCGGCCCGTTTGCGATGGCGATGCCGTAGCCCGCCGCGCACAGGGGCGGCATGAGCGCAGTCGCCACGGCCACGCCGGCGATGAGCGTCGCGGGCTCCTGATCGCGCGAGTTGCCCAGCCCGCCTGCAAAGCCGCCCGCGAGCGCGACGGCAAGGTCCCAGACGGTGGGTGTCGAGTTATCGATGATGGCAGCCGTGGTGGTGCCGAGCGGCGAGAGCTTAAAGTACAACGTGGATGTGACCAGGCAAAAGGCCATTTGCAGCGCAAGGCCGGCGACGGCTTCGACGGTAATCTCGCGGTCGAGCGTGGCGATGCCATATGCCATGGCAAGGACCGATCCCATAAGCGGGCAGATGAGCATGGCGCCCACGATGGCGATGTCCGAATCGATATCGAGGCCAATACTTGCGATTAACATCGCGATGATGAGGATGCACAGGTGAGTGCCAGTCAGACGCGCCCCGTTTACAAAACGCTTGCGGATCACGTGATAGGGTGCGCGTCCCTCGCGAATGTTGAACGCGCGCTTGAGGAAGCGGGTGACGTTTTCCATGGCTTCGCTATGAGCAGGGCGGATGCCGTGACGCCGATGATGACGCTCGCGCAGTCGTTCGATCTGTTGCTTGTCGAGTTCCATGTCCACCTCGTTCTGGCACGGGCCGCGCAACGCGCCCGTTGTCCTAACTCTACACCGTGGCGGACGAGGTGTCTGTTGGATGCGGAATCCGATAGGGCGGATGACGCGGGAGCAAATGCAAATCACAGGTTCAATTTGATCCCGCAATAATATGATGCACCAGCTCCTACATATGTGACGAAATTGTGAAGCACGAGAGCGTGAATTTCAAAAAATACGCTGGTCGCCAATGTTGCGCAACAGAATTCAAAAATCGACAGCTACCGTTTGATACGTATGGATACATCCGTGTCAAAGGGAGAAAGCCATGGCAAACTACAGTCCACAACACTTTGGGCCTCGGGCCAAGACTGTCAACGTCAAGGGCGTTGCTAACCGCGCCGTCGCAACCGTTTTGACGGCGGGCCTCATTGCTCAGCCGCTTATGTCGCCGCTGGCGGCAATCGCCGCACCGTCAACCGATAACGGCGATTCTGTTCAGGGGGGGGGTAGTTCTGTAGAGAACACCGTTGCCGCCGGTAACCAAGCGGTCGTAAAGACGGCTGCCCAGCTGGCCGAGGAGTCGGCAAAGCAGCTCAAGGACGCTCAGGCCGCCTACGATGCCGCCCAGAAGAACGCCGATGCGGCGGGCCAGTCTCAAAAGCAGGCGCAGCAGCAAAAGAATCAGGCCTCGCAGGCTGTGAGCGACAACGAAATCGAGCAGAACGCAGCAGAAGTCGCCGCGCTCCAGGAGAAGATTGACGAGCTCAAAGCCGCCGTCGAAAAGACCGAGCAGCAGCAGAAGAAGCTGGGCGACCTGAACGATCGGCTCGAACAGGCCAACAAGAGTGTCGAGGATAAGACCCAGGCGCTCAAGGACGCCAAGGCAAAGCAGGATGAGGCCAAGAAGGCCCTCGATGATGCCCAGGCCAAGCTCGAGGCCATGGGTATGGACGAGTACGAGGCCGCCAAGAAGGCCGTCGAGGACGCGCAGGCAAAGCTCGATGACGCCAATAAGGCCGTTACTACTGCACAGGCCAATCTGGACCAGGCCAAGGCTGCCGAGGCCAGCGCCCAGCAGGAAAAGCAGAATACCGAGGCGGCTTTGACGACTGCCCAGGCCAAGAAGCAGGAGACTGCCGCTGCTCTCGCAGCCGCAACCACCGCGCGCGATAACGCCCGGCAGAAGTTCAACCAGGCGCAGGCCGCGCTCGATGCTGCCGTCTCGGGTACGGGTGTTGACCTGAGTGCGCTTGAGGCCGCCAAGAAAGCTGCTGCTGGTGAGCTCAAGACCGCGCAGGCGGAGCTCAATGCCGCGACGGATGCCGACGCCACCGCACAGACAAATCTGCAGGCCGCCCAGGCTGCCGTCGCTGCCGCGCAGGAGAAGGCCAACGCCGCCAACGCTGCTGTGGCATCTGCCCAGTCTGCATACGATGCGGCAAACAAGGAGTACAAGGACGCGGCCAGTAAGCGTGACGCCGCGAAGACGGCATACGAGCAGGCCCAGCAGACCGAGGCCGACAAGAAGGCGGAGTACGATAAGCTTGTCGAAGTTCGCAAGCAGAAGCGCAGCGAGTGGGAGGCAGCCTGCGCTGCTTCGAACGCCGCGGAAAAGGCTTATGACGCTGCTAATGTCCAGGTTGAGGCTCTTGAGCAGCAGATTGCTGAGCTCAAGTCCAACATGACCGTTGACCAGGAAGTCATCAGCCAAGGTATACTCGGCTTCATGAACTATATTAGCGACGGCAGCCAGTTCACAGCCACGCAGAAAAAGAACGCCCAGGAAGCCGTATCGATGCTGACCGGTGCCGCTGACAAGGCCGAATGGTATGACCAGTACGTCGATCAGGACATGTCTCGCGACACCAACCCGCTTTCCTTGGAGCAGATGCGCAACGCCCTGACATATCTCGACACCCAGAACAACCTCCGCAAGGCGAACGGTCAGTCGGCGCTCAGCGTCAGCCTCCGCATGACTGCGGCAGCCGCTCTTAATACATCATATTCATCGAACATCTGGGGACACTCGAACTGTTACTTCGACAACGGCGAAAATCTTGCTGGCGGAGGCGGCGCATATACCGGCGGCGAGACCGAGGATACGCTTGGCTGGCCATATACCGGTCTCTACACCCAGGAGAAAAAGGCATTCGATAAGTACGTCGAACAGTATGGTGACGCACTTGGGAGCCATCGATATGATTCATACTATATCTACCAGCACTACTACAGCATCTACAAAGAGTGCGGGCACTATCTCAACATCATCGATGCCGGCACGAAGGCTATCGGTATCGCGACCGGTAGCGGTAAGAACACCGATTCCGAGGTAACCGTATTCGATTACAGCGCTGATGATACTCAGGCTGATTTCACTGTCTCCGAGTTCAAGAAGCTCGTGAACGACTACATCGACTCTGCCTATAACGCTGGCGGCACGCAGGCGCAGAAGGCGCAGCTCAAGGAGCTTCAGGGCAAGCTCGCCGAGGCGCAGAAGAACTTTGGAACTACTAGGGAAGCTTACTTCGCAGCTGTAAACGGGCAGGATGCCGCCCAGGACGCTTTCACCGCAGCAGATGTGAACATGAACACCGCCAAGGGCGAGTACGAGAAGGCCAAGTCCGGCACCGCCGCCGCGAAGACGGCATACGACGCCGCCGAAGCCAAACTCAAGGGTATCGACGTCAAGACGCCCAAGACCAAGCTCGACGCCGCCAAGGGCGAGGCCGCTACTGCCCAGGCAGCTCTCGATAAGGCAAACGCCACGCTTGCTGACAGCAAGACGAAGGCAGCCGAGGCCGCTGCTCACAAGGCGAAGGCTCGCAGCGCCCGCGACGCCGCCAAGGTAAAGTCCGATCAGGCCAACGAGGCGTATGACAACGCTACTGCTTCGGTCAAGGACCTTGCCGCCAAGTGCGATGCCGCCAAGACGGATCTTGCGAACAAGCAGGGCACGCTTAACGATGCCAAGAAGGCCGACGACACTGCCCAGGCTGGCGTTGACAAGGCTCAGGCCGCAGATGTGCACGCCGCGACCGCTCTTTCGGGCGCCAAGCAGGCAGTTGCCGCCAAGACGCAGATCCTGTCCGACGCGCAGGCGAAGGCCAAGGCCGCCGAGGACGAGCTTGCCACCGCAAACAAGGCCTTCGAGCGCTTCGCCGGTGCCCAGAAGGCGGTCGACGACGCCAAGGCCGCCTATGACGCTGCCGTCGCCGGTGTCGCCGATGCCCAGAAGCAGCTCGATGCCGCCAACGAAGCCGTCGTCGATGCGAACCTCGAGATCGTCAAGGCCAAGGCCGAGCTTGCCAACGACGAGGCGCTCAAGGCCGATCTTGAGGCTGTCGACCACAAGGCATCCCTTGCCGCGGGCACGACGGGCAACGAGAAGCTGGTCAAGCTGAACGCTGCCTACGCTCGCTATAAGGCCGCCGTCGATGCCGCCGCTGGCCTCAAGGCTGCTCTGAGCGATGCCGATGCCAAGCTGTCCGATGCCAACGACGCCTATGCCGCCGCGCTTGCCGAGCTTGGCGATGCCAAGGATGCCCTGGCTGCCGCGCAGGCCGAGTACGACAAGTATCATCCCAAGGCTGAGCCGCAGGCCAAGCCTCAGGTTGCGCAGGCTGCTGCAAAGGCTCCTGTCGCCAAGAAGAAGGCAACGTCGGCCGCGCTCGCCCAGACCGGTGATGACTCCGCGCTTGCGGGCGAGGTCTTCGTTATCGGCGGTATTACGCTCGTGGCTGCGGGTGTGACGCTCGGCGATCGTCGTCGCAAGCAGATGTAGCGTTTCGAGCGTAGATTCTGCAACGAACTTCGGTTCATAGCAGGAACGCTTCGATAGCTTAACCGATAAGGCCGGCGCGCTGTTAAACGCAGCGCGCCGGTCTTTCTTTGCGTTGGTATCAAAAAGCCCGGTCGGTAGCCGCGAAAGCTACCGACCGGGCAAATCGTAGGCAATATGGTTGCTGTCGAGCAACTGCTCAGCTTATCCCAGCAGGCTCAGGCCCACGGAGACAAACGCCAGGATAACGCCGACGATGGACTCGCCGCCCAGCAGGCCGCTGGCAACGACCAGGCCCTGCTCCTGGAAGGCGGCGTCCTTGGCAGCCTTCTCCTCGTCAGAAAGACCAGCGGTGGCGTCGCGGTGTGCTGCCCACTTGTCGTAGGCGAGCTTGACGCAGGAGCCCAGGAATGCCGTGAGTGACATGTAGAACGGCAGGTACACGCCCAGGCCGATCATCATGGCCGGAATGCCGAGCCAGTACATGACGATGCCGGCGATAAAGCCGCCAACGAACCACGGCACGCTCGGGATGCCCGAGACCATGGTGGCGACCACACTTGCCTGCGCGGCAACAAAGCTCTTGTCGGGGCCAAAGGCGTCCGGACCATAGGCGGTGACGAGCGCGACCATGACGGCTGCGGCGACCAGGGCACCCACGATGCCGCCAATGGCCTGGCCGATCCACTGAGCACGCGGGTTGGTGCCCAGCACGGCGCCGGCCTTAAAGTCGTTCATGACGTCGCCCGCAAGGCCGCACGCCACGGCCACGATGCCGGCGATAAAGAACAGCTTGACCTGGGCGATCTGTGCGAAGGCGGCCACGATGAGCATAACGATGAGGCCAAAGATCTCCATGGGGTCGATGCCCGTCTGGCCGCAGCTCTGTGCGCTCATGATGGTGGTGACAAAGGTGAACAGCGTGACGATGACGGCCGGAACGGGGCCAAGGTCGAGCACGATGGCGATGATCACGGCGATGGCGGCAGCGCCCAGGCCGATGATACCGGCGTCGAGCTTAAGGGAACCCGAGATGAGCGACTGCTCGTCGGTGTCGGTGGAGCTGTCGGCGGCGAGGCCGCGGACGATACCGGCGACCTGCGGCAGGATGTCCTTGAGGACGACGGCGACACCAAAGCCCATCATGAGGCCCATACCCAGGGACTTGACGATGCCCTGCGCAGTCACAACGTCGAACAGACCGGCAGCGGTGCCGCCCACAATGATGCCAAAGTTGCCCAGCAGGGCGCCGGCAAACCAGAAGGCGACGGGGGCGAAGCCCACGAGGAAGCCGACGGAGAGCAGCATGGGCGAGTTGTAGATACCAAAGGTCACGCCGGGAATGTTGAGCGTGCACAGCATGCTGGGCACAATGCCCAGGGCGTCGCGCAGCACGCTATAGATGCCGGCGATGGCCATGGAGCCAAAGAGCTGCTTGCCGGTCTTGCCGCCGGCCTCGGTCGCGCGCAGGGTCTGAGCTGCGGCGTTGCCAGTGGGGAACTCAAGCGCGGCGTCCACGATAAAGTGACGGTGGATGAGTGCCGTGGCCAGCAGGCCCAGGATAGTGCCGGCGAGTGCCACGATAAACATGTCGAGCCAGCTGATCTGGTTGGCATAGCCCAGCATCCAGGCGCCCGGGATGGTAAACGCCAGACCGCCGGCGACCATGGCGCCTGCGGACATGATGGTGTGGGTGACGTTTGCCTCGTTGAGGCTGGCGTTGCCCATGAGCTTAAGGAAGAACAGCGAGATGACGGCAGCGAAGACGATTGGCCAGGGGAGTGCGCCCATCTTGAGGGCGGTGTAGGCCGAGCTTGCCGTGATGATCACGCAGCCAAGGACGCCGATGACGACGCCGCGCAGCGTGAGTTGCCCGCGCATCGAAGCGCGGTTCGAGGGATTGCTCATATAGAACTCCTTTGCGTATATCCGCTTCCCCCGGGAGCGCCGCTACGGATACGGCGCGGGAAGTCGGGTTACCAAGGGCCGCCGCGTGAGCTCGCAAACGACCGCGCACCAGTATAGCCGCAAGCCAGTCATTTTGGGATGACTGGTTTAGGTAGGCGATATACTGCTGGACAGACGAAAGGAGCGCCGACGATGCTTAATGGGTGCGCATATATATTGACGGTCGACGTGGGTAACACGTTCATTCGCTTTGGCCTGTTTGCCGAGGATTCGGCCGCGGCGCAGGAGCGCCCGCTCGCGACGTGCGAGATCACGACGCCGTCGAGCATTACGGCCGACGAAGCGCGTATGCGTCTCGCGCAGGTCACGGCCGCGCTGGCGGCCGATGCGGGCATGCCGGGCGCGCTTGTGCCCACGGCTGCCGTGCTGAGCTGTGTGGTCCCGGCGCTCGAGCGCCCGTGGAAGGCAGCACTTTCCCGTACCTGCACGGGGCGCGTGCTCACGGTGGGGCCGGGCCTCAAGACCGGTATGCCCGTGCACTACGACGATCCAGCAGAGATCGGTCCCGACCGCATCGCCGACGCCGTGGCGGCACGCGCCGTCTACGGCTCTCCCTGCATCGTGATCGACTTGGGTACCACGACCAATATCGAGGTCATCGACGCGCGCGGCACCTTTGTGGGCGGCGTCATCGCGCCGGGTCTGGCGCTTGGCGCCCGCTCGCTTTCGGCTGCTGCGGCGCGTCTGCCGCAGGTCGAGCCCTCGGCACCCACGCATGTGATCGGTCGCAACACGCGCGAGGCCATGCGTTCGGGCGTGGTTCTGGGCGAGGTGGCCCGCATCGACGGCATGCTCGACATGGTGCTCGCCGAGATGCGCGCGACCAAGGCCGCGGGGGAGGGCGACGTGCCCATCGTCATTACCGGCGACGATGCCGAGGCGCTCGCGTCGCTGGTCGGCCACAGCCTGACGGTAGACGACGCGCTGACGTTGCGAGGACTCGCCGAGCTCTACCGCATCAACCAAAAGCCCCGCCGCGTGTAAAAGTGAGGGCGCCGGTGGGACAAACGCCCCCCACCTTTCACCTGCTACAATGGGTCAAACTATTGCGATTACGGAGGTGTCTGCCATGTCGGACGATCTTCATCAAACTTCGTCAGGCAAGCGCCTGGACGTCATTAGCTGGGACGAGTTCTTTATGAGCGTGGCCATCGCCGCACAGCGCCGCAGCAAGGACCCCAACACGCAGGTGGGTGCGTGCATCGCCAGCACCAACCACCGTATCCTTTCGGTGGGCTACAACGGTACGCCCTCGGCGCTCAACGACGACTTTTTCCCGTGGGGTACGAGCGACGACCCGCTGCAGGACAAGCACAACTACGTGGTCCATGCCGAGGCCAACGCCGTGCTCAACTACCGTGGCTCGCTCAAGGACCTCGAGGGTTCCACGGTCTACGTCACGCTGTTCCCGTGCCACGACTGCGCCAAGATTTTGGCGCAGGTGGGTGTGGGCGAGGTTGTCTACCTGGACAACAAGTACGCCGACACCGACGACGGCCGCATCAGCCGCCGCATTCTCGACTCCTGCGGTATTAGCTACCGCCAGGTTATCGTCGATGTTCACATCGGTACCGAGGGGCAGGCTCAGCAGTAGCGCGTGACAATGCCAGCTGGTAACAACAGGCAGCTAAAAGATCCCCGTCCCAAATTGACTGCTCGTGAAAGTCGTGTCCGCGCGCATGGATGGCTCGTGAGCGGGTACATGGCTGTAGTAACATAGCCCCTGTCCGCGGGCGTGCCCGCGTTATTGTGAGAAAGGAGCCCCTGTGGCTGTTAACGAAGAGCTGCTTAAGAAGGTTCTTGAAGAGATTCGCCCCAACCTGCAGGCCGACGGCGGCGATATGGAGTATGTGGGTGTTGACGACGAGGGCGTCGTCAAACTGGAGCTGCAGGGTGCCTGCGCCGGCTGCCCTATGAGCGCGCTGACCCTGTCCATGGGTATCGAGCGTATCCTCAAGGAGCATGTGCCCGGCGTTACCCGTGTCGAGCAGGTTAATGCCTCCGGCGAGACCGACGACCTGTACGACGAGTACGCGCCGTTCTAAGATGCGAAAGCTGCGGACGGCATACTCCGCATAGACGTTACGCCCAAATATGCGGCTGCGAGCGCAAGGCCCGCGGCCGCATTTGTATGTAGGGAGTAGGAGGGTCGACATGCTCAACGACTTCTACCATATGCTTGATCCCGTCGCGATTTCGGCGGGGCCCATCACGATTTACTGGTATGGTCTGGCCTATGTGGTCGGTGCCCTGCTCACGGCGGTCGTCATGTACCGCACGCAGCGTCGCTGGGGCTTTAACATCACGATTGACGACCTGACGAGTGTCGTGGTCGGCGTGGTCTTTGGCCTTATCATCGGCGCCCGTCTGTTCTACGTCATTTTCTACGGCGACGGCTACTACTGGGCGCATCTGCTCGAGATCTTTGCCACCAACGAGGGCGGCATGAGCTTCCATGGCGGTTTGGTGGGCGGCATTATCGGCGGCATCATCGTGTGCCGCATGTATAAACTCGACGCATGGACTTTGGCAGACCTTGCCGTCATAGGCGCGCCGCTGGCCTTGTGCCTGGGCCGTTGTGCCAACTTTGTCAACGGTGAGCTGTGGGGCAAGCCGACCGATCTGCCCTGGGGCGTGGTCTTCGGTGGCACCGCGGGCGATATGCCGCGTCATCCCTCCCAGCTCTACGAGGCATTTCTTGAGGGCATTGTGCTCTTTTGCATTCTGCAGGTGCTCAGCCGCAAAAAGCCGCTGCTGCCCCAGGGCACGTTTATGGGCGTGTTTGTGATGGGTTACGGCATCGTCCGCTTCCTCGTCGAGTTCGTGCGCGTGCCCGACGCCCAGCTTGGCTATCTGCTGGGCGGCGTCATCACGATGGGTCAGCTGCTGAGCCTGCCGCTCGTAATCGCGGGCCTGGCGCTCATCATCTTTGCCCGTCGCCGCAACCGTCCCCAGCGCATCTACCTCGACGCCTAACCACCACATACCACCACAAAGGGGACAGACACCTTTGTGGTGGTTTTACCGGGCAACGATGACAGAACCGTAACGTTTCCCCAGATAAAACCTGCCAAAATAAACCTGTCCCTTTTTGGCAGGTTTCTAGAAAGGCTTTCGGACTGTGAAGGATTCCGATCTCTCCACAACGGCTGCGCGCGACGCGGCCCGCATCGTCTGGTTTAAGCGCTACCCCGCCAAGCAGACGCTCGCCGCATTTTTGCTCGCGCTGTTGGCGACCACGGCGTTTTCCATCGATCCCGCCCCGGTGTCGAGCAACGCAGTCTTGGCGATTGACCCCAAAGCCTCGGGCATGCTGTACGTGTGCTACGAGGTGCTCCTCTCGTTTGCCGGCCATACCGACGCGGTCATGCTGCTTGCGCTTGCCTGCCTGCTCACGCTGCCGTTTCGCTACGTATTCTTTGGCCGTGGCGACACCTGGCGCCCATCGATTATTCTGCCGTCGCTGTTTTTCGCCATCTGCATGGTGTTCGGCCGCAGCTACGACCTCGCCGACTCGGCCGAGATTGTTCTTGGCGACAAGGCCCGCATCATCTGCGCCTGGATTGGCGGCGCGGGCTGGATGCTCCTAGCGATCGTGGCCTTCTACCTTGCCTTTGAGTGCCTGGATTGGCTGAGCTCTCGGCGCATCCCGTTTTCCGAGGCGCACTTTGGCCGCATATGGCGTGTGGCTCACGCCGTGCTCTCGGTCCATCCCTTTGCCGGGCCCTTCCTGGTGCTTATGATCGCCTGGGCGCCCACGCTCATCGCTTCGCTGCCCGGCCTTTTTATGGGAGATACGGGTGCGCAGATTCGCCAGTGGTTCAACTATCCCAACGGCACGAGCGACTACCTGCGCCTACTCAACCCCAACGTGCTGCTCAACGGGCATCATCCCGTAGTGCACACGGCCATTATCGGCTCGTGCGTTCAACTGGGGCTTTCGCTGTTCAACAGCGCTAACGCGGGCCTCATCATCTATACCTGCGCTCAATTTGTCATCACGGCTGCCTGCATGGCCTATTCCATTTCGTCGCTGCGCAAACTGGGCGTGAGCCTGCCGGTTCGCGGTGCGATCCTGCTGTTCTTTGCGTTTATGCCGATGTTCTCTAACTACGCGGCGTTGCTCACCAAAGACGTGCTCTTTGCCGACGCGTTTTTGGTGCTGCTGGTACAGACCGTCAAGTTCGTGGCATGTGGCTTGCCCCGTCGTGATGCCAATGCCGAGCGTGCGGGCGAACAGAGGCCCGTGCTCTTTGCGCGCCATGACTGGCTGCTGCTCGCTCTGGGTGCCATGGGTTCCACGTTTCTGCGCAACGGCGGCCTGGTGTTTCCCCTGGCGGCATGCGTAATCGCGGCGGCGTTTTGCGCATGGGACGCGCATGTGGCTCGTCGTGCAGTCAAGCAGGCCGGTGCTGCGCCTTCGGGCGCCATCTCGCGTTTCCGCTGGGTGGGAGTTCTTGCGGTGCTTGGACTCTGCCTTGCCTCTAATATGTACTTCACCAAGGTCTTTATGCCGGCGCACGACATTACGCCTGGTTCCAAGCGCGAAATCCTCTCGATTCCGTTCCAGCAGACGGCTCGTTTCGTCCAAAAGCACGACGGCCTCAACTCGGGTGTCAACCCTACGGTTAAGGAGGACGGCACTATCGTGGAGGCTCCTTGCGACGGCTTGGTGACCGACGATGAGCGTGCCGTGATCGACCGTGTGCTCAAGTACGACAATCTGGGCCGCCGCTACAACCCGGATAAGTCGGACGCCGTCAAAAATTGCTTTAACGAGTACGCCTCGCAGGAGGACATCAAGGCCTATTTTGAGGTCTGGGCGCAGATGCTCAAAAAGGATCCCGAGTGCTATATCTCGGCGCTCATCAATAACTACTATGGGTACTTCTATCCGAGCGCTCGCGATGCCTGGGTCTACAGCACGGCGCGCAGTGCCGAGATTATGGCGAAGCCCGATAACCTCAAGTACTTCGACTTCCATCCGGTCGATAGCAAGGTCGTGCGCTGGTGTGACCACCTGATCAACCTGTATCGCGTGGCAGTACAACGCATCCCGTTTATCTCGCTCACCATGAGCTCGGCCACCTACGTGTGGATCATGATCGCCGTGGTGGTCTATCTGCTACGTCGTCATTCGTGGCGCGGGCTGGCCATTTGGGTGCCGCTTTTGGGCGTGCTCGCCGTGTGCCTGATCGGCCCCTGCAACGGCTCGACCTACATGCGCTACCTGTATCCGGTCATCGCCTGCATGCCCTTTGCCATCGGCGCCACCATCACCCGCAGCGACCTCCTCTGGTCCTAACTTGGTGCAAAGGGGGCAGGTTACTTTGCACCAACCCCTTGCACCAAGGGGCTGTATCATCACGACGCCTTCATTTTGGGGTTTATCTCGCAGGCCAGTAGGTATATCATAACGACGTTTGTTTATATTGCCCGAGCATCTGCGCTGGGCTTTAGGTCGAAACCGATAGGAGACACGTATGTCCGGACACTCTAAGTGGGCCACAACCAAGCATCGTAAGGGCGCGCAGGACGCTAAGCGTTCCGCCCTCTTCTCCAAGCTCAGCCGCAACATCACCGTTGCTGCCCGTCTCGGCGGTGACCCGCTGCCCGAGAACAACGCCAGCCTCGCCGCTGCCGTTGCCAAGGCCAAGGCTCAGTCCATGCCTAAGGACAAGATCAAGTCCGCTATCGACAAGGCTTTTGGTTCGGGTGCCGACGCCGCCGTCTACGAGAACATCGTGTACGAGGGCTACGGTCCCGCCGGTGTCGCCGTCTACGTCGACTGCCTGACCGACAACCGCAATCGTACCGCCGCTGATGTCCGTTCCGCCTTCTCCCACGCTGGTGGCAACCTGGGCACCTCCGGCTCCGTCG
Organism: uncultured Collinsella sp.; assembly: GCA_958415625.1. Classification (GTDB taxonomy): domain Bacteria; phylum Actinomycetota; class Coriobacteriia; order Coriobacteriales; family Coriobacteriaceae; genus Collinsella. The sequence goes on from CATYZI010000032.1 coordinate 19,471, forward strand.
CCTTCCAGTTTGAGCGCAAGGGCCAGATTGTCGTCGCCAAGGAGATCCTGGACGAGAACGCCAAGAAGGAGACCATGATCGCCAACGGTGCTGCCGGTGACGAGGATGAGTTTATGATGGCCATCGCCGAGGCCGGTGGCGAGGACTACGAGGATGCCGGCGAGGAGTGGATCGTCTGGACTGCTGCCAACGAGGTCATGGCTGTCTCCAAGGCGCTCGAGGAGCAGGGTGTCCAGGTCAAGGGCTCCGAGACCACCATGGTCCCGACCACCCCGACCGAGGTTTCCGGCGCCGACGCCAAGAAGGTCCAGCGCCTCATCGACCGTCTTGAGGAGCTCGACGACGTCCAGGACGTCTACAGCACCATGGACATGACCGACGAGGTCATCGCTGCCCTCGAGGGGGAGTAGCGCCAGCACGGATTGAGCCGTGCATATCTGGGCATAATGAAGCGAGCATGCAAGCCTCGTGGAATAGATGAGCCGGATCCGCGTGCGTAGAGCACCGGACCCGGCTCTTTTATAATGATGCGAATCGTTTTGCATTCTGTGGACCGAGACCCGAAAGGAGCGCCGCATGCGCGTGCTCAAACGAGCCCTAGCAATCGTGTACCTTGCCGCCGCCATCGTGGCGCTGGGCACGCTTGTCTGCCAGTTTTGGGGGCCGTATACGTATCGCTTTATGCTGCTGATGCGCGACCCCATGCCGCGCATCGTCGTCACGGCGTGCGCCGGTGTCGTGGCGCTTGGCGTACTGCTGAGCTTTTTCCGTCTGATGTTCGCGCGTCGCGAGCCGTCCTGCGTGCATCCGGCGGGGGAGCGCAATATCGAGGTCACGCTCGCAGCGCTTTCCTCGTGCGCCCGTGCCGCGGCGGAGTGCGATGATCGCGTGATGGTTGAGCATATCGAGGCGCGCGTTCAAGGCTCCGACGAATCGCACGTTCGTTTTAAGGTCGAGGCCATCGCGCTCGATGATAAGGACGTTGCCGCTCTTGCCACCTCGATGCAGCAGCGCATCGAGAAGGCCTGTGACACCATGCTCGGTACGCCGGGCACGACCGCGCGCGTCCGTTTTTTGCCGTCCAAGACTACCGTCCAGACCGTGGAGGTTTCCGGTGAGTGATACCAACCAAGACAAGACCGCCCGCACGCCGCGCCTGACGATCGATCAGAACGCTATGCCGGCGAGCGAACCTGTTGACTCCAAAGCGGAGGCAACCGAGTTACAAGACGCGGCAGCCGCAGATTTTGACGAGGCTATGGGTCTCATCAAGGGTACGGGCGCTGCCATCTGGAGCTATGCTGTGCGTCATCCCAACACCACGCTCGGCGCCGTCGCCGGCTTTATCCTCGCCGTGTTGGTGCTCACGTTGGGCCTGTGGGACACGCTCGTCATTGCATTCTTCGTGCTGATCGGCGCTGTGATCGGCCAAATTCGCGACGGCGAGAACGGGATCGTCAACTTCTTCGGCCGTCTGTTTAGCGGCCGCTAATATGTATTCGACTGTCGCATCCGCGGCAGGCATAAGGAGGAACCATGGCTTTTAATACGAAGGTCGATGTGGCCGATACCGAGCTCGAGGAGAACGAGGCGGTCGTCGCCGAAGCCGAGGATGTGACGCTCGAGGATGAAGCGCTCGTCGAGGCCGAGTCCGATGTGGATGAGGATGACGAGGAAGCGGACGAGTCCGAGGACTCGCTGACCTATTCCAACGGCGTGATCGAGAAGATCGTTGCCATGGCCACCCGCGAGGTTCCGCACGTTCTGGGCATGAAGGGTAACCTCATGCACTTTGTGCAGGAGCAGTTTGGTGCTGAGAATCTGACCAAGGGCGTGACGGTCGAGGTCACCGATGACAATCGCGTGGTCGTCAACATCTCGGTCATCATCGAGTACGGCGCCTATGCGCCTGCGATCTTTGACGACGTTAAGGCGCGCGTCACCGAGCGCCTTGCCGCGATGACCGGCCTTGAGGTGGCGGGCGTCAACCTGCGCATCGAGGATGTCATCACCCCCGAGGAGTACGAGCATCGCACCAGCCAGCACGAATAACCTTCCAAAAGGGGACAGGTTTGTTTTGGCAGGTTTTATCTGCGAAAACGTTAAACGGCCGACCGCGCAAGCAAAAGCGTGGCCGGCCGTTTTTGTACGCTCCCGATGTAGCCATACCGCTCGTCTAACTAAGGGTTGCAATCCCCACGTTCCGCGTTACCCTAATGGGCGCATTGTTTCTAAATTGTTAACGAGGGGTTGCCGTAATGGCCGACGAGCGCGAAACAGAAAGCAAGGCATGGGCAATTGAGGCCGCTGCGGCAGAGGCGGCGTCGCGTGCTGCCGAGGAGGCGCATCGTCCTCCCGTAGTGCCGATGGAGCGCGTGGTCGATCGCGATGTTATCGAGCGGGGCGAGCGCGCTGGTCGCAAGCGCAGCCAGGAGCCGGGCTTCCCGCGCTTTTTCGCTGAGCTCAATCTGGGTCTGATCCTCACGGCCTTTGCCATCGTCGCGTTTAAAACCCCTAATCACTTTGCTTTTGGCGGCACCTCGGGCGTGTCGGTCATTCTGTCCACGCTGTTCCCGACCCTGCCCGTCGGCGTTTTTATGTGGATTATCAATGCGGTCCTGGTCGTTCTGGGCTTTATCTTTTTGGAGCGCAAGGCAATCCTGTGGAGTGTCTTTGCCTCGTTTGCGCTGTCCGCCTATGTTTCGCTGTTTGAGCTCTTTATTCCGACCGATGTCTCGATGACGGGCGATATGTGGCTCGACCTGTGCTTTGCCGTGATTCTGCCGGCGCTCGGCAGCGCCATCGTCTTTGATATTGGTGCTTCGACGGGCGGCACGGACATCCTCGCCATGATTCTCAAACGCCGCACGACGCTTGAGATCGGCCGTGCGCTGCTGCTGGTCGATATCGGCATCGTGACCATCGCGGCCTTCTTGTACGGCCCGCGCGTCGGTCTGTATTGCGTGCTCGGCCTGTTTGCCAAGACGCTTGTGGTCGACAAAGCCATCGAGAGCATCCACCTGCGCAAAGTCTGCACGGTCATTTGCTCCGAGCCCCTTAAGGTCGAGGAGTTTATCGTCAAGCATCTCAACCGTACGGCGACTATCAGCCGCGGCTACGGTGCTTTCTCGGGCAAGTGCGTGACGGTGATCATGAGCGTGCTAAGCCGTCGCGAGGCCGTGCAACTGCGCCGCTATGCGCGCGAAGTCGATCCGGGTGCCTTTATCACGATCGTCGACAGCTCCGAGATCGTCGGCAAGGGTTTCCGCGGAACGAACTAACGCAGACGTATTCAACGAACCGCCTGCCGGCGCCGTGTACCTTGCAAATCGGTCATCTTTGAGTATTTGACCCCACATTGGGCAATAATGATGCTAAAGACATCGTTTGCGATCCAAGTGATTCGTTCAAGATACGAAGGGATGATTCTATGTTCTGCTCGCAGTGTGGCGCCCCCATGGGCGATAACGACAAGTTCTGCGGCACGTGTGGTGCCCCCAATGCCGGTGCCGCAGCCTCTGCCCCTCAGGGTCAGCCTCAGCCTCAGCAGTTTGCCCCTCAACCGCCCGTGGCGAATGCGCCAAAGGGCTGTGTGGCTCAGGCGTTCCAAGATATGACCAAGACTCCGGGCGTGCTGCAGCGCGTGTGCCAGATTGCCTTTTTACCGGCGCTGATTTGTGTTGTGTCGGTACTCGTGCTGCTTATTCCCGTTATTGGCGGCATTGCAGCTGCCATCGGCTTTTTTGCAGCTTGCATTGCGAGCGTGTGTGGTTCCGGCTTTGGTATTGAGTGGGGTCGCGATCTGTCGCTCAAGGTTGATGACGGTATGGATCGTCCACTCATGCGTTCCACGTCGTTTGGCCTCGGAGTCTTTTCGAGCGTTATCTCGGTCGTGCTCGAGGTTATCGCTGCCATTCCCGTTATCGGTGTAGTGCTTTCGCTGGTGGAGAGCGTGGTAATTGGCGCCGCGGGCTCGTATTCGTATTACGGCTCTTATGCACTCGAGGCAGCGCTGTTTGGCTCGCTTGGCCTGCTTGTCCTGGCTATGATTGCCACGGCGGTCTTGGGGGTCTTCTTTAAGATGTTCGCCGACATCGCCGTGATGCACTTTGCGGTGACCGGTCGCGTCGAGAGCGCGTTTTCGCTCGACAAGGTCTGGGCGGCGTTTAAGCACAACAAGACCAAGCTGTTCTGCGCTTCGTTCCTTCCCGAGTTTTTGACGGGTCTGGTCGCCAACGTTGTCACATGGATCCTGACGCTCGTCTTCGGCGCCATTGCCTCTGTCGGTATGTATAACTACTACTACCGTCCTTCGGCTATTGAGGCGCTTGTTACCGGCGGTGGCATCACGCTCGTATTGTTCTTGGTGCTGACGGCGTTTGTCACGGTATTCCTTACGGTCTTTGGCAAGATGCTCAAGCATCGTGCCGTTGGCTATTGGGTTGCGCGCTACGCAAGCGAGTGGGCCGACGAGGACAAGGACGACGTCCTGACTTTTGTGCTGCCGTTTGAGAAGAAGTCTGCTCCGGCTGGTTTTAGCGCCGACGCAGCGCCCGTATCCGATTCCGCTGCGGCGCCGGCGCCTGCGCCCGAGCCCGAGCCCGAGCCTGCGCCCAGCTCCGACGAGGACCCGCAGGACGAGTA
>CATYZI010000033.1 GCA_958415625.1 uncultured Collinsella sp.
GTTATATAAAGTATTATAACGTCATGGGATGAATGAAGGGTTCATCCAAGTGAGTTAGGAGTAAGGGATGTTCAATTTCGATGAGCCTCGTTACGAGAAGGTTGTGAGCGATGCCCTCGCTCTCCGTCCTCAGATTGAGGCTGCCGTAGACGAAGTCTGCGAGCAGGGTTATTCCAACATCTTCTTCATTGGCTGCGGCGGCACTTGGGCCCACACGCTCCCGATGAAGTATTGGGTCGAGACCACCACGGCCGACGTCGACGTCCACTGCGAGATCGCCGCAGAGTTCCTCGCCTGCCCGCCCAAGACCTTCAACAAGGATTCGGTCTGCGTCTTCTCCACCCGTACCGGCACCACCCCCGAGATCATCGAGGCCGCCAAGTTCTGCCAGGAGCAGGGTGCCCGCACGCTGATGTATGTCTCCAACGACAACACCCCGGCCACCGAGTACGCCAACTACAAGTTCTTCAGCTTCGCCGAGGACGACGTTCTGTGCGAGGCCATCTACACCTACCAGATCACGCTGGTCGCCCGCTTCCTCAAGAACGCCGGCGCCTTCCCCAAGTACGACACCTTCATGGAGGAGTTCGGCAACATCGCTCCGTTCCTCATCAAGGCCAAGGACGCCCAGGACGAGCGCTGCGCCGCCATGGCCGAGGACTTCAAGGACACCGACTACCACATGGTGATCGGCTCCGGCATGCTCTGGGGCGAGGCCTACGACTACGCCATGTGCATCCTCGAGGAGATGCAGTGGATCAAGACCAAGTCCATCCACGCCGCCGAGTTCTTCCACGGCACCATCGAGCTGTGCGAGGAGGGCACGAGCCTCATCATGCTCTACGGCGAGGACGACACCCGTAAGCTTATGGACCGCGTGGACAACTTCACTCACATGCTCGCCGACGAGAAGGGCGTCAACGTCCGCGTGAACAAGTTTGACACCGCCGAGGTCGAGCTGCCGTTCAGCGACCCCGAGTTCCGCAAGATCGTCTCCCCGATGGTCACCTACACCATCACCGAGCGTCTGAGCTGCCATCTCGAGCACGTCCGTAACCACCCGCTCACCACGCGTCGTTACTATCACCAGATGAACTACTAATCCTCTCAAATTGCTGCGGTTGTCTGCAGGCGAGCTGCGCAGAATGCCTCGCCTGCAGACCTATTTCTGGGGTTGATCGAAATGGTTGTCCAGTATCTTCTAGTTGCACTGGTCGCATTTATTGCGTCCATGGACGAGCAATTATTTGGCATTACGATGCTTGGTCGTCCGCTGTTTACGAGCCTGTTTGTCGGCTTGATCCTTGGCGATGTCCAGCAGGGCGTTATCGTCGGCGCTGCTTTGGAGTCCATGTTCATGGGCGCCATCATGGTCGGCGCGGCGGTTCCTCCCGAGGTCTATGCCTCCGGCGTGCTTGGCTGCGCGTTTGCCGTCATTACGGGTACGGGCACGGCAACTGCCGTCGCGCTCGCCCTTCCCGTCTCCGTCTTCCTTCAGGTGTGGCGCAACTTCTGCTACGCCGTTCCGGGTGCCTTTGCCTGCAAGAAGATCGAGACCGCTCTGGCAAATCGCGATCTTGCCAAGGCGAATCTGTACCATCTGACTATCGTGCCGCTGTCGATTGGCATTCCGTCTGCACTGCTGGTGTTTGGCTCACTGTTCTTTGGTGCCGACCTCATCAACAATGCGCTCAACGCGATTCCGCAGTTTGTGATGGACGGCCTCAACGTTGCATCCGGCGTCATGGTCTGCATCGGCTTCGCACTTCTTATCAGGACCATGGGCGATAACAAGCTCCTTCCCTGGCTGTTCCTGGGCTTCATTATGGTCATCTATCTCAAGATGGACGTGGTCGGCGTCGCCGCAGCTGCCATTTGCGTCGCGCTGCTCCTGGCCTTCCGCGAGGGCTCGTCCGGTCCGCAGACGGTTGCTGCAGATGAAGAGGAGGACTTCTAATGGCTATCCAGAACACCGACCTCAAAGAGGCCAAGAAGGACGCGATTATGACTCCCGATATGTATCGGAGCATGTTCCTTCGCCAGTTTACGAGCCAGTGCTCGCAGTCGTACGACAAGATGATGGCAATGGGCTTCATGTACACCATTCAGAAGCCCCTGCGAAAGATCTATCCCAACGACGACGATTACTATGCGGCGCTCGATCGCCATACCGAGTTCTTTAACATCACGCCTCATGTGCTTCCGTTTGTAGCCGGCCTAACGGTTTCGATGGAAGAGCAGGCGGCTGCCGATAAGAACTTCGACACGTCCTCGATTAACGCCATGAAGGTCGGCCTCATGGGACCGCTTTCCGGCATCGGCGATTCGTTCTACTGGGGTACGTTCCGCGTGGTTGCCGCCGGCATTGGTATTGGCATCGCTTCGACGGGCAACCCGCTCGGCCCCATCGTGTACGCGCTCATCTACTCCGTGATTAACTTTGCAACGCGTATCGTCGCCGCCCATCTGGGTTACGACTTGGGAACCAAGTTTTTGCAGCAGTCCGAAGAGAGCAACCTTATGTCTCGCATGACGCATGCTGCCGGTGTCCTCGGAATGACCGTTATCGGCGCCATGATTGCGGCACAGGTCTCGCTGTCCACGGCTTTGACCTTTGACGTGGGTGGTTCGGAGATTGTCCTGCAGGATCTGTTCGATTCGATCTTCCCCGGTCTGCTGCCCTTGCTGGCAACGTTCGCTTGCGTTGCCCTCTATAAAAAGGGCGTCAAGACCATTTGGATCATCTTGGGCATCTTCGCAATCTGCATCATCGGAACGGGCTTGGGAGTGTTCGCGGCGGCGTAATGTTGACTGCTATGCTCGCGCGTTGGATAACTAACTGACCGTTTGAAAACGGGGCTCGGCGTAAGGCCGACCCCGTTTTTTGTTTGAGGGATTTTCCGACCGTCCAATAATCCACGCTCATGCATCACTCACGCATCTCTCGTCTCTCATTCGTCACTAACACGAGAGATAGATTAAAGACGAGAGATAATTACGAGAGATAGCTCAGCAGCAAAGAGACAAGCAACCATGGTATTGTCTCAATATCGATTGTTCCACCAGCAAAAACATGATTTAATGAAGCAGGTAGAGATATCTTATCTCTCATCTTTTACTCATATCTAATACGAGAGATAACAGAAAGACGAGAGATAATTACGAGAGATAACTGAGAGACGAGGGAAATCCGTCTGCGGTATTCTCCGCAGGACCGAGCGAAGGGACGTGCAGATGAACGAAAACGAGCTGGCCGGTTTGCTCGAGTCTTTAAAGCGAATGGGTTCGGATGACCTTAGCGTCGAAGTAAAAGAGAGCGCCATGACGCTTTCCCGCGACGTATGGGAAACAGTCAGCGCTTTCGCAAACACCGCCGGCGGCATCATCGTACTCGGAGTGAGCGAGCGCGCGGGTTTTGTCCCAGTTGCAAACTTTGAGACCGAGAAGGTACTCAACCAATTCGTGGCGGGCATGGGCGATGCTGGCGGTCGCGGAAAGCTGGCCAATCCGCCCAAATACACCATTGAGCGCGTGGGGCTTCGGGGTACCGTTGTTCTCGTTATCACGATTGAGGAGCTCGACCCGTCGAGCAAGCCTTGCTATGTAATAGAGCGGGGCGCCCAGGGCGGCAGCTACAAGCGCGTCGATGACAAAGACGTGCCCCTTTCGTCGACCGAGGTTTTGGCACTGTCGTCATACGAACGGACGAGTCCTAGCGATCGCGATGCGGTGCCCGGCACGAGTGTGGGCGATCTCGACGAGTCGCTGGTCGACCGCACGATAGAACGCGCCTATTCGTTGACGCCTCGAGCGATGCGTGGTGCGACGGACAAGAAGACAAAGATGGAGCGCCTGAATCTCCTCGACTTCCAGGGCAATGTTACCAAGGCCGGCCTCCTTGCCGCGGGCGTTTACCCTCAGCAGTTCTATCCCAAGCTCTTCATTGATGTGGCTGTCCATGCGGGAACTCAAAAGGGCGCTGCGGGACCGCTAAGATTTATGGACCGCACAGTCTGCGAGGGCACCCTGGGCGAGATGATTTCGGATACTGTCGCGGCTGTCGCCAAAAACCTGCGCCGCACCTCGACCGTCCAAGGCATCTCGCGTATCGACTCGCTGGAGATTCCCGAGGAGGTCCTGCGCGAGGCAGTCGCCAACGCGGTTATCCACAGGGAATACGGGGATCGGTTCTGTGGGCAATCGATCACCGTCGACGTTTTTGACGACCGTATCGAGGTGACGAATCCCGGCGGCCTTTATGGAGGGAAGACTCGCGAGAACTTGTTTGACGGCAGCTCCCGATGCCGTAACGCGACGCTCGTGAAACTCATGTCGATTGTCCCGCTGCCGGATGGCGCAGGTTCGCCGGCTGAGGGCAATGGCTCGGGCATCCCGATGATGATCGATGCCATGCGCGCGCATGGTCTGGCCGAGCCCCTGTTCTGCCCGGGGTTCGATCGGTTCAAGGTCGTACTTTACCGTTCAAAGATCGAGCCGGTCGATCATGGCGGGGACTTGATTATGACGGCACTCAAGCGCTACGGCGAATTGGGGACGCGCGAACTGGCAGAGCGCACGGGACTCACGGTTTCCCAGGTTAGGGCACGCGTCAATGCGCTCATTGAGCAGGGTGAGCTTGAGCCGACGGCGCCGTCGACAAGCCGCAACCGCAAATATCGACTGTCAGAGCGCGTGGAATAAATGCGTTAGTGGACGAGGCGACCCAATAATCGACCCCTCGATTGGCGCCCACTAAGGTAAAGCGGTTGTTGCTCAGTCGACGGTGATGCTAAAGACTCGGCTTACGCCGGCATGGCCCCGAACCCGTCCATCAAGAACAGCCTAAGAACCAGCTTGATGACATATCCCGGTTTGACTTCTGCCGCGTCAAAGACGTGGCGCTCGGCGAGCTCGCGGCAGTATGCATAGATGTCGCGGATAAGGTCCGCGCCCGAAAGCGTAAACATGTAGCCTGCGTCCGAAAGCGCATTGGGCGCGGCGGGCAACTTGGCCATGCGGCAGAACGTTTGCAGGTCGGGCGCCATAACATTCTGGTAGTCAAGGTGGCTGCCGTCTTCTTGCGCGGCGAATTCCAGCTGGCGTACTCGATCAAGCGCCGCTGCCAGCACAAAGCTCGGTGTGGGAGCATTGACGTCCTCCGTGCTCGCCACAAGCCTGCCCGCCGCCTGCGTGACAAGCCAAGCGACCTCGCGCTGGCAACGCACGGCCTTGCGCGTAACCGGCTTGATGGACGAAGAAGAAACGCTCCCCTTAGGCGGATTCGAAGCAGCCACAAAAACCTCCCATGAACGACCCGGCCCAACAAGCCCGGATGAAACACGTGCTACATCAGTATACAGGGGAGCGGGATGGAAAAAACGGAGTCGACAGCGTGAACTGCCGGCTCCGGATTGCTTGCCTTAGAGGCCGTACACTTCGACCATGGCTTCGCCAATGCGATGGGGCACGCCGGTGACGAGTGCGTTGCCCATGCAGAAGGCTCGATGGCCGTCAGTCATGCCCGTATCGGTCCAGCCTTTCGGGAATCCCTGAAGCTGATCGAGCTCGTCGGGAACAAGACGGCGGAAACGGCCATCGGGACATTCGATGACGTGCTTGAAGCGGCTCGCTCCCGTGCCGCCTTCTCCTGTGAGGATGGTGCGGCTCGGCTTGTCGGTGGCATCCGGGAAGCTCATGGCTCCCTCGGAATACGTGTACGTAAAGCCTGTCTTTTTGTTAGTGCGTTCTTCGCGCTTGCTGCCCTTAAGGTAGCGCCAGTCGGGAAGCTTTTCGTCGGAGATGTAGAACTGATCCGGGACATCAGCCACGTCGACAAGCACGTCGCCAAGCACGCGGCGCTCACCGTGATAGTCCTCGGCAAAGTCGCAGGTCAGAACATGACAGCCCTGCATGACGCCAGCATTCTTGAATTGAGAGGTCTTTTGGCCGATGCCAAAACGAGTTGAGTTCTCGTAGGGGTCGGGTAAAACGTCGAGTTCGGACATCTCGTCGGGATAGATGGCGGGGAAGGCTTTAGCCATGACGCCGTTGTGCATGCGATCAACGAGATCAACCTTGCCAGCGCCCTTTTCGCAAAAGATATAAACACGCTTGCGACGCTGGGGGAAACCGTATTCGGCAGAGTTGACCACGCGCCATTCGACCGTGTAGTCGAGGTCGGCAAGACAGCTTAGGATGATGGCGAAGTCGCGACCGCGTTGAGACGCGGGCGACTTGAGCAGGCGGTCGACGTTCTCAAAGAGACCGAACTTGGGCTTCTTCATTTCGAGGAAGTGATAGATGTCCCACCAAAGGACACCCTTCTTGCCCTCGATGCCGTGCGCCTGATTGAGCGGGCGTGCAACAGAGTAGTCCTGGCAAGGGAAGCCACCGACGACCATTTGCACGTCGGGGATTTTAATTTTGCCGGCTTCAACCTGATCCAAGACCTTATTGATATCTTCGTTGACAACGGAATCTTCGCCAAAGCGGTCCATATAGCAACGTGCCGCGAACTGACGAGTTTTGGTTCCGGGCGGTTCCCACTGGTTTGCCCAAATGGTATGGAAGGGGCCAGCGGGCTTCATGTAAAACTCGGGATGACGCGGGTCGGCATAGCCTTCAAGACCCAGACGAAATCCGCCGACGCCCGCAAAAAGCTCGGCAATGTTAATCTCAGACACGTTTCTCCAATCGCTGCTGTGTCCGTTTATGGTGCTCACAACAATAGCTGATCGAGCGGACAAGATCAAGACCTCAATTTCATGGAGGAATATGCTGCCCTGAACTACCATGAGGTTAACTGCGACGTTCGGAGGTACCCTATGTCCAAGAAGCACCTCGATTTCAAGCGCATGCTTGACGATACTGATTTTTCTGACCCCTCTAGCATCGAGCGGTATGCTGCCAATCTCGACGGGATGACGTTTCGCGATATTCTCGAGCTTGGCATTGCGCCGGAGGGGGAGAGCGCGCCTAAGGACTTTGGATCCAAGAAGTACAAGGGCGGTATGGGAACCCTGATTGAGGAGCGTTACTTTGGCTACAAGGCCAACAGCGATGATCGGCCGGACTTTCCCGAGGCGGGCGTCGAGCTTAAGGCAACGTGTTTTGACGTACTTAAAGACGGTCGAAAATCTGCCGGCGAACGTCTTGTCTTGACGATGATTCCCTACGACCGTCCCGTTTCGCTCGACTATGACAATTCGCACCTTAAGACCAAGCTCAGCAATATCTTGTTGATTTATTACGGTCGAGATCGTTCCATCGATAAATACGACCAACGCATTGAGCGCGCAGTCATGGTTCGCCTGCCCGAAGAGGATATGAAGATCATTCGCGCCGACTACGAAAAGATCATTTCGTACATTCAGGATGGTCGCGCGGACGAGCTATCGGAAGGAATGACCACCTACTTGGGTGCCTGCACAAAGGGCGCAACTGAAGCGACGATGTGGGTTGACCAATATTATGAGTACTTCAATACCGATACGGGTGAGATTGAGCGCCATCGCGCAAAGCGTCGCGCCTTTTCCCTCAAGCGCTCGTATATGGACTATGTGCTTCATACCTACGTGCTCGGTGCCCCGCGCGTTGGCGAGAGTATCGTTCAAGCTGGCGATGAGTCCATTGATTTCGAAAGTTACGTAACTGGACTTATCGAGCGTCATTACGGTGAGACCGATCGCCAAATTGCCGAACAGTATGGACTAGCGTACACGGGCAATAAGGCGCAATGGACAACGCTCGTCTATCGTATGCTCGGAATCAAAAACAATGCTGCCGAGGAATTCGTCAAGGCAGGCATTTCCGTCCGAACCGTTCGAGTTAACAACAGGGGGCACATCGAGCAGGCTATGTCGTTCCCGCCGTTTGAGTTCAAGCGTTTGATTGAGGAAGACTGGGAAACGTCGCCTTTTCATGCGTGCCTTGAGACCAATCGCTTCTTCTTCGTTGTGTTTCGCGAGGACCACGATGGCGTGCTGCGTCTCGACCGTTGTTTGTTCTGGGCGATGGGAGAAAACGAAATCGAAGGTCCTGCGAAAGCTTGTTGGGATGAGACGCGAAAGGTAATACGTGAGGGCGTTGAGCTCAATCCGTATTGGGATGCGAGCGGAAAGCTCAAAGTGACTAACAATCTGCCCGGTATGGCGGACAACCCAATTGTTCACGTTCGCCCGCATACGTCAAAAGCGGCTTACAAGTTTGCCGATGGAACAGAGATTGGTGACATCGCAAGGAATGCTTGCGAACTGCCCGACGGGCGCTGGATGACGAAGCAATCGTTCTGGTTCAACAAGGGCTATCTGGAGCACATTCTGGGGCTGTAGCGTTTTGGGATTGTTTAACGATCGAGCTCCTGCTCCTCAATGCCTCGATGTCATCTCTATAAATAAACCCCCTCACCGAGCTGCTTGTGGAACTTGGCGTGATGGTCGCGTGCCCAGGTAAAGAGCGCCTGGTCAAAGTCGGTGCGCGTGGCCGGGACGCCAAAGACGCCGGCAACTTCGACGCGTACAAACTCCAGTGCCGGCAGCTTGTTGATGGCAGTGAGGGCAAACGGGGACGAGGGCTCCTCGAACAGATAGCGGCTGCCTTGCAGCGCGTCGCAACTGGTGCACGTGTTGCCGAGCGACGGGGCTTTGGAGGCTCGCGCGCCTACGGGCTTGTAGCCGCAGCGCTTAGAAAGATAGTCGCGGATCTCGCCCGGCACGCAGCCAAGAGCGGGCACGATGGCGAGTGCGCTGGCGTTGGCCGTGTCGATGGTAATGTGCCCGGCTTCGTTGGGCGCGTGCGCGATGGCGATGCCCTTGTCGTCATCGGTTCGATAGGGAATGCCGAAGGCCGCGACCGAGGTCTCTTTGTGACACTTCCAGCACTCGCGCTTGCCCAGTACTAAATATATATACGGCGCTGAGGGGTCGGATCGGTCAACACCGGGCAGCCACTCGGCAAAAGGCTCAGGGTTGACGCCGCTGGGTACATACCAGATCTTCTTGGTCCGGTCCCATTTGGCGCCCAGCGCCTTGGCTTCTTCTTTGTGCGAAAAGGGGACATCGAGCTCGGTGCGCATGGCGGCTCCTTGGTGCTGCAGGTGCGAGTGGCTCAAGGATACCGCAGGGCGCAGACATCGCGGCGTTTTGTTGAGAAGTTGCGGCGCGGACTGCTTGGTTACGCCGTTAGATAAATTGGCAAGTAGATGGTCGGCTTTTGACCAGTTGGGCGGTTGGAGCAGCTTGCGGCGCAGTTTTGTGCCTGGCTATTGTTGATGTTGGGGTATTGAATATATTTGGCTGCCATTCGTCAGGTGAATTGTTGTTACGTTGCGATGACGGTTGGAACTGCCAGCGGATTTAGCGACAAAAAACAAAACAGCCCAGAGGACATAGCCTCTGAGCTGCGAACATTTGGTGGGCGTTAGAAGATTTGAACTTCTGACCTCTTCCGTGTCAGGGAAGCGCTCTCCCCCTGAGCTAAACGCCCGATCAAGGGTGCGCAAGCGCGCAAGGGATAATATAACGGAGCCTGAACTCGGTGGCAAGAACATTTTTAAAAATCGCTTACATTGTGGAATTCGGGGGCTTTGTCATATCCATTTCAAAAGAGCCTGCTGCCGCGATTTGACTGTCGCATAATGCAAGGCCATTGCGGTATCGAGCTATGGAAAGACGTCTGCGGAATTGTCCTACCGATAAGCGGACAAGCCTTCGGCTGGTGCCTTCGCCGTGGTAAGGTAAGCCGAATTGTTTCCAGGCTGCTTCGAGGGAATGGAATGAGCAAAGAGCGTGTCGAGCAGGTCGAAGGCGCAGGGGCTTCGGTGCCGATGACCGATATATCGAACATTGATGTGCCCGAGGGCACCGATGAGCTCAGCCGTAGCACCCGCCGCGCTTGGCGCGAGCGCCTGAACAGCGCTTCGACGCGCAAGATGATCACGGGCGTCTTGGCTACGTTGGTGGGCGGTTCGTTTTGGGGCTTCTCGGGCACCAGCGCGAGCTTTCTGTTCGATACCTACCACGTCGACACCTTGTGGCTTATGAGCGTGCGTCAGATTCTCGCCGGTCTACTCTTTATGGCCGTGGTTGTTACGCGCGACCGCGAGCACCTGATTAAGCTCTGGACCACACCCGCCGATCGCAAGCAGCTGCTGCTCTTTACCGCCTTTGGTCTGCTGTTCAACCAGTTTTGCTATCTTTCGGCCGTGCGCCTGACGAACGCCGGAACCGCGACGGTGCTCCAGTGCCTGCAACTGGTCATCATTATGGGCTACACCTGCGTGATCGACCATCGCATGCCTCGCGTGCGTGAGGCCGTTGGCATTGGGTTGGCCCTGGGCGGCACCTTTTTAATCGCTACCGGCGGCGACCCTACCAGTCTGAGCATATCGCCGCTTGGCCTGGTCGCAGGCCTTATGTGTGCGGTCAGCGCCACGTGTATGGCGGTGATTCCCGCCAAGATCCTGCCCGAATACGGCAGCCCCATCGTCACGGGCTCGGCAATGCTCACGGCGGGCGTGGTCTCGTGCGTCTTCGTGCAGCCTTGGGCGCATATGCCGGCACTCGACGCTGCCGGCGTCGAGGCGCTCGCGGTATTCGTGGTTATCGGCTCGTTTTTTGCTTACATGCTCTATATGCAGGGCGTTAAGGACATCGGCTCGGTGCGTGCGAGCCTCATCGGAACTGTGGAGCCGGTTTCGGCGACCATCACCAGCGCCGTTATGCTGGGCACGGTGTTTTTGCCGACCGACCTTATCGGCTTTGCCATGATCATCGTGATGATGTTCCTCACGGTGTAGCTGGCGCCGCCGCCAAGACGGAAAAGGCGTTGTGCCACATTTTCGCCAATTGATGTCCGTGTCTGGAGTTTAGCTGTCGATGCTCAAAATGCCATAAACTAGTAACGTTATGGACTTTTTCATTGCGACTCAATTGCGAGGATTTCTTTATGGCTGGTAATCACTTTAAGGGCAGCGATAGCGGCCGTCCTGCAGTTCCGCCGCGTCCGAACGGGGCTGGTAAGGCCGGCACGCCGGGCGGCGCTGGGCAGGGCGGTTCCGGTAAGCGCGTGTCCCCGGGCGAGACGGCGATGTTTACCGCTCTGTACGAGCAGTCTCAAAAGGCAAAAAAGACCGGCCGTGCAAGAGGGAATGTCTTTGCGGGCGGTGCAACCTCCACGTCGCAGCCGAGCGGGGCCCCTTCGATACCTGCGAACAACGCAGGTGCTGCCAACGCCGCGAATACCGCCGGCAACGTTAATGCCGGCAAGGCCGCCAACAATACTCCCTCTGCCGGTGGCGCGGGGCTTACGGGTAACCTTGGCACGATTTACACCGGCGCCTCCGAGACTGGCACGTTCGCCCGCCTGGATGATAGCGGTGCCGAGTTTGCGGGCTCGGGTTCCAAGGAAGATTATTACGATTTTGGCTTGAACTACGGTAGCGACGCTTCGTCGAGTTCGACCTCTGACGGTCTGGTCCGTCATCGCCATCGCAAGGGCGAGCGCAAAAAGCGTCACACTGGCGCCATTATTGCCGCTGTAGTCGCGGTGCTTCTCGTTGCGCTTGGCGCAAGCGGCTTTATGCTGCTTAACTCGGCAAAGACCGTAAAGAGCGAAGCGAAGGAGGCTGTCGAGATCGTCGGTGGCCTTAAGGACAAGGTCACGTCGGGCGATTTTTCGACGCTGCCTGACGACGCGAAGAAGATTGATGAGCTCTGCGACAGCATGAAGGCGGAGACCTCGAGCCCGCTGTGGACGGCGGCTTCGTTTATCCCGGTGTATGGCAGCGACATCAATGCTGCCCGCACCATGATCGACGCCCTGTCCGATGTCTCTAGCGGCGCGCTGATTCCCATGGCCGACAACCTCTCGCGGGCAACGCCCGGCAAGCTGTTCCAGGATGGCATGATTAACGTGTCCGCGCTGCAGGCGGTCGCCGATTCGCTTTCCAACAGCTCGAAGGTGTTCAAGAGCGCCAACGAAAAGATCCAGGGCATTGGCGATACTCATATTTCCCAGGTGACCGAGCTGGTCGATAAGGCCAAGGACGGCTTTGCCACCCTCAACGGCGCGGTTGACGCGGCGGAGAAGGTCGCCCCCGTCCTTCCCCAGATGCTCGGCGCCAACGGCCAGACGCGCAACTACCTTATGTACGCCATGAACAACGTCGAGATTCGTGCCTGCGGCGGCTTTGGCGGTTCGCAGGGCCTGATTTCGGTCACCGACGGCCAGATGTCGATCGGCGAGTTTGTTCCCCGCATTGGACTCAGCGAGGATGAGGCAGTCGAGAGCGTCGACGAAGAGGATGAGGCGCTGTTCGGCAACCACAGTAACCTGTACAACTCGGGCAATACCTATTCGCCTGATTGGCCCCGCAACTCGCAGCGTGTCGCAGCCCTGTGGAAATCTCAATATGGCCAGGACGTTGACGGCGTCGTGGGTATCGACCCGGTGTTCCTGCAGTATCTGCTGGGCCTGGTCGGTAACGTGTCGCTGCCCGACGGAACGGTTGTCGACGGCACCAACGCCGCAAAGGTCCTCATGCACGATGTGTACTGGAACTATCCGGTCGAGGAGTCGGACGGCATCTTTGCATCCGTCGCCAGCGCTGCCTTCGACAAGATCCTTGGCGGTATCGGCGATGTCGATGTTACGAAGCTTGTCAGCGCCGTTGAGCGCGGTGCCGAAGAGGGCCGCCTGATCGCGTGGATGAAAAACGATGACGAGCAGAACGCTATCAAGGAGATGAACATCGACGCCTCGCTGCCCGATCCGGATGACCCGAGTGAAGATCCCGTTGCTGGTGTCTACTTTAACAACCTGAGCTTCTCCAAGCTCGACTGGTACCTGAATGCCGATACGCAGATTGGCCAGGGCATCAAGAACGGTGACGGCACATGCTCGTATCGCATCACCGTTACCCTGACGAACATCATGACGCAGGAGGAGGCCGGCAAGCTGCCCGACTACGTCGCGGCGAGCGCGCCCGATGCCGCGCGCGACGACGAGCGTCTGAATGTCTCGTTGTTTGCCCCGACGGGCGGCAACATTACTGATCTGACCGTCGAGGGCACCCAGTTTGGTCTTGGCGCCGCTACGTGGCATGGAATCCCCTTCTATTCGGGCACCGTTGACCTGCATGCTGGCGAGACGACGACGATCACATATACGCTGACCACGTCAGCCGAGGCGGGGGACAAGCCGCTTACGCTGCGTCAGACTCCTACATGCCAGGCGGCTCGCGACAGCGCGTCGGCGTAGGGTTTTTCTGGTAGCGCAGATAATCGAGTACCATTTTGGGGCGGACAGGCAATCTGTTCGCCCCTATTTTGTAAGGAGAGCGCATGAAGTACTTTGGCACCGACGGCTTTCGCGGTGAGGCTAACGTTGGGCTGACGGTAGAGCACGCTTATAAGATTGGCCGTTTTGTGGGCTGGTATTACGGCGCCAACCGCGAGCGCAAGGCGCGCGTCATCGTGGGTAAGGACACGCGTCGCTCGAGTTATATGTTCGAGGCGGCGCTGGTGAGTGGCCTGGTCGCGAGCGGTGCGGACGCCTATATGCTGCACGTGATCCCCACACCGGGTGTAGCGCATCAGACCGTGGAAGGCTGCTTCGATTGCGGCATCATGATCAGCGCGAGCCACAACCCGTTTTGCGATAACGGCATTAAGCTCGTCAATAGCGACGGTTTTAAGATGGACGAGGACGTACTGGAGCTCATCGAGGACTACGTCGATGGCAAGAGCGAGGTGCCGCTGGCCACGGGCAACCACATCGGCGCCACGGTGGACTACATGCAGGGCCGCAACCGCTACATTGCCTCGCTCATCGCCAGCGCGAACTTTTCGCTGCAGGGCGTCAAGATCGGCATCGACTGCGCCAACGGCTCGGCGTCCTCGGTGGCCAAGCCGGTGTTCGACGCGCTGGGCGCCGACGTGCGCGTGATCAATGCCGCGCCTGATGGTTTTAACATCAACGTCGACTGCGGCTCCACGCATATGGAGCGTCTGCAGCGCCACGTGGTGGAGCAGGGCTTGGACGTGGGCTTTGCCTATGACGGCGATGCCGACCGCTGCCTGGCCGTGGACGAGCGCGGCCGCGTGGTCGATGGCGACCAGATCCTGTACGTGTGCGGCGTGTACCTGAACAAGCACGGTCGCCTTTCGGGCGGTACCGTGGTTCCGACGATTGCCAGCAACTTTGGCCTGATCAAGTCGTTGGAGCTTGCCGGCCTAAGTGCCGTGACCAGCGGTGTGGGCGACCGCCACGTGTATGCCAAGATGCGCGAGGGCGGTTACAGCCTGGGCGGCGAGCAGACGGGCCATACGATCTTTGGCGATATCGAGCGCACGGGCGACGGCATTATGACCTCGCTGCGCGTGATGGAAGTGATCCGCGCCGAGCGCGAGACGCTCTCGCAGCTCACGGCTCCGTGCAAGCTGCTACCGCAGGCGCAGGTGGCCGTGCGCGTGGCGGACAAGGACGCCGCGCTCGAGAACATGGGCGTGCAGAACGCCATCGCCGAGGCCGAGGCTGCGCTGGCAGGCGAGGGCCGCGTGCTCGTACGCAAGAGCGGAACCGAGTCGGTTATCCGCGTGCTGGCCGAGGCGCCCGACCAAGCATCCGCCGATGCCGCCATGAAGCGCATCGCCAACGCACTCGAGGCTCTGTAGTTACGCGGTTTTACCAAACCGCGTAACTGCTCGACGCTGCAAACGCCCCTAAGCGGCAATCTGACGTTCAATTTCAAGGGCGCGACCAGAAGGTCAGCGCCCTTTCATTTCACGTCACCTTGCTCGCTTAGGGTCGTTTTCGCTGACGTTGCCAAGACATTGGCGTCAACATAGTTGGCGTTGGCGATGGCGTGCTGGTCAATCCTTACAGCTCGTACAGCGTGGTGAACTTGTCCTGCAGGTAGCTGCAGTAGTAGCGGGCGTCAAAATCCATGCCGCAGGCACCCTTGATGAGTTCCGGCGCGTCCTTGGCGCGGCCCCACTGCCAAATGTGCTCGCCCAGCCACGCGCGGACGGGTGCCAAGTCGCCGCTCGCGCAGGCACCGGTAAGGTCGACGCCGTCGCGGCACATGGCCGGCACAAACATGGCATCGTAGGCGCTACCCAGCGCATACGTGGGGAAGTAGCCAAACGAACCGCCGCTCCAATGCGTATCCTGCAGGCAGCCGTGCGTGTCGTCGGGAACGGGAATGCCCAGGTACTCGTCCATAAAGCGGTTCCAAAGCGCGGGGATGTCCTTGGCCGCAGCCTCGCCGGCAAACAGCATGCGCTCGATCTGGTAGCGCACCATAATATGCAGCGGATAGGTGAGCTCGTCGGCCTCGGTGCGGATCAACGACGGCTGCGCGATGTTCACGGCGCGGTAGAGCGTGTCTTCGTCGACGTCGCCGTAGACCTCGGGCGCGTGACGACGCAGCACCTCGAGCAGCGGGCCCATAAAGGCGCGGCTGCGGCCCACGGTGTTCTCGAAAAAGCGGCTCTGGCTCTCGTGGATGCCCATGGAGGTGCCGCCCTCCAAGCACGTGCGCGCATAGGCGGGATTGACGCCCAGCTCGTACATGGTGTGCCCCGCCTCGTGGATGATGCTGTAGACGTTGGAGATGCAGTCGTCCTCGTAGATGTGCGTCGCGATGCGCGCATCACCCACGGCAAAGCCCTCGCTAAACGGATGCTCGGTAAAGGCAAGCGTGGTGTCGTCCAGGTCCAGGCCGACAAGCTTCATAAGGTCGAAGCTCATGGCGCGCTGGGCAGCCTCGGGCACGTGGGCGTGCAAAAAGTCGGCAGCCGGCTGCTGGCCGCGCTCGCCGATGGCGTGCACGAGCGGCACGACCGTGGCCTTGACCTCATCGCAAAACGCGTCGAAGCTCTTGGCGGAAAGGCCGCGCTCGTACTGGTCGAGCCAAACGTCGTATGGATCGCGCTTGGGGTCCATGAGCTCGGCCTGATGCTTAAGTTGGGCGACGATTCTATCCACATAGGTCTCAAAGCTCGCCCAGTCGTTGGCAGCCTTGGCCTTGTGCCACACGGCGTCCGCCTCGCAGGTGAGCCTGGTCCAGGCCTCGGCTTCTTCGGTGGGGATGGCACTGGCCTCACGTTGATCGCGGCCGAGCACACGGATCTCGTCGAGCAGCTGAGGGTCGTCGATTTTGCCGCCGGCGACGGTCTCGCGCGCTAACGAGCGTACGAGCTCAACGGACTTCTCGCTGGTCAGCAGCTTGTGATGCTCGCCGGCAAGCGTGCCCATGGCGTCGGCACGCGCTGCTGCGCCGTTGGCAGGAGCAATCGTCGCTCCATCGAACTCGGCAATCTTGAGCAGGTACTCGCGAGTCCACAGCTTGCCTTCGAGCTTGCGGAGCTTCTTGATGCTCTTGCCCGCCTTGGCTTTCTTATCGAGTTTCTTTCCCATACCTATATCCTTGATCTCGCAGGTCGAGCGCCACGGGTGGGCGTGCGGCCAGTTTGCACAGCTACCCGCCTTGTACCCAGTGCGAACAAAACGGAACGCGGCGATGCACACGCAGAATGTGTTATCCTATAGCCCAATGCGTTGACGGAGAGGGTTTTGCCCGCCGCGTCGCCGGCAAGAGAGGGAAGGTCATGGGCTGCGAGCCTTCCTGCGGTGACAAGGGCCAAGCGTTCACTCCCGAGCAGCGACCTCAACGGGCACGCAGCCAGCGGCGGCGAAGCCCCAGTAGGGAAGCCGTGAGCCTCGCGACAAGGGGCACAGAGTGGGCGCGGCGGGCCAGACATCCGCCGGGTCAAACAAGGTGGTACCGCGGAATTCAACCGTCCTTGGGCAATGCACATGCCCGAGGACGGTTTTTTTATTACCGAACCGGGCCGCGTTTTCACAACGCCAGACGGTGGCAGCCGCCTCGGCAAACGGAGAGCGCGAGAGACGAAAGGGAAGACATGAGTCTGATTGATGATCTGGTCAAACTCGAGGAAGAGGCCAAGGAGCTCGTCGCAGGCGCCGACGACGCAGCCAAGCTCGAGGCTGCGCGCGTTGAGCTGCTCGGCCGCAAGGGCCGCATCACCGGCCTGATGCGCATGATGGGCAAGCTCGCCCCCGAGGATCGTCCCGTGATGGGCAAGCGAGCCAACGAGATGCGCCAGCTGATTGAGGGCATGCTCGACGAGCGCAACACCGAGATGAAGGCCGCCGCCCTCAAGCGCGCACTGGAGCACGACGCCGTCGACATCACGCTGCCGGGCATCCGTCCGCAGATCGGCCACCAGCACCTGATCAAGCAGATTATCGAGGAGGCCGAGGACATCTTCTGCGGCATCGGCTACACCGTCGAGTCCGGCCCCATGGTCGACACCTCCTACTACAACTTCACCGCGCTCAACGCCCCCATGGATCACCCGAGCCGCTCGGCCCGCGATACCTTCTACGTGGTCGACAACAACCCCGGCAGCGTCGCGCACCCCGAGGCTCACGCCCACGGCGAGTCCGACGTGCTGCTGCGCACCCAGACTTCGGGCGTGCAGATCCACACTATGGAGTCGCAGAAGCCGCCCATCTACATGATCTGCCCGGGCACCGTCTATCGTCCCGACACGGCCGACGCCTGCCACCTGCCGCAGTTCAACCAGATCGAGGGCCTGGTCGTCGACGAGGGTATCACCTTTGGCGACCTCAAGGGCACGCTCGACTACTTTGTTAAGTGCATGTTTGGCGAGGACCGTAAGACGCGCTACCGCCCGCACTTCTTCCCCTTCACCGAGCCCAGCTGCGAGGTGGACGTGAGCTGCCACGTCTGCGGCGGCAAGGGCTGCAACTTCTGCAAGCACAGCGGCTGGATCGAGATCCTGGGCTGCGGCATGGTCGACCCCAACGTTCTTATCAACTGCGGCATCGACCCCGAGAAGTATACCGGCTTCGCCTTTGGCATTGGCGCCGAGCGCGTCGCGGCCCTGCGCTACGACCTGCCCGACCTGCGCACGTTGATGACTGGTGATATGCGTTTCCTCAACCAGTTCTAGAACGCTTTCTTCTTAGTTGCAGTTTCCGGCTCAAAGCCGCATTTATGAAAGGAGACCAGTTAGATGCGCGTTTCTTACGACTGGCTCAAGACCATGATCGATATTCCGGAGGATCCCAAGACTCTTTCGGACGAATATATCCGTACCGGCACCGAGGTCGAGGCGATCGACACCGTGGGCGAGTCCTTCGACCACGTGGTGACCGCTCAGGTGCTCACCAAGACCCCTCACCCCGATAGCGACCACATGTATGTGTGCTCGGTCGACGTGGGCGACAAGAACCTCGACGCCGACGGCAATCCCGCTCCGCTGCAGATCGTCTGCGGCGCGCAGAACTTCGAGGCCGGCGACCACATCGTCACGGCAATGATCGGCGCCGTGCTTCCTGGCGACGTCAAGATCAAGAAGAGCAAGCTTCGCGGCGTCGTGTCCATGGGCATGAACTGCTCCGCGCGCGAGCTCGGCCTGGGCGGCGACCACTCCGGCATCATGATCCTGCCCGAGGATACGCCCTGCGGCATGCCGTTTGCCGAGTACGTGGGCTCGAGCGACACCGTGCTCGACTGCGAGATCACGCCCAACCGTCCCGACTGCCTGTCCATGATCGGCATGGCCCGCGAGACCGGCGCCATCTTCGACCGCGATTTCCACGTTGAGCTGCCCGCCATCAAGGCCGAGACCGGCCGCGCGACCGACGACGAGCTTTCCGTCGAGATCGCCGACGAGGGCCTGTGCGACCGCTATGTCGCCCGCATCGTGCGCAACGTGAAGGTCGGCCCGTCGCCCGACTGGATGGTCAAGCGCCTCAACGCCCTGGGCGTGCGCCCGCACAACAACATCGTCGACATCACCAACTACGTGATGATGCTCACCGGCCAGCCACTGCACGCCTTTGACCTCGACACCTTTGCCGAGCGCGATGGCCACCGTCGCGTGGTGGTTCGCGCCGCCCAGCAGGATGAGAAGTTCGCGACGCTCGATGGCGAGGAGCGCGTGCTCGACGCCGGCATGGGCCTCATCACCGACGGCGAGCGTCCTGTGGCGCTGGCCGGCGTTATGGGTGGCATGGATTCCGAGATTGAGGACGATACCGTCGACGTGATGGTCGAGAGCGCCTGCTTCAACGCCGGCCGCACCTCGCACACCAGCCGTGACCTGTCGCTGATCTCCGACGCCTCCATTCGCTTTGAGCGCCAGGTTGACGAGACCGGCTGCGTGGATGTCGCCAACGTTACCTGCGCGCTCATCGAAGAGATCGCCGGCGGCGAGGTTGCTCCCGGCTATGTCGACGTTTTCCCTGCGCCCAAGACCATCGACAGCATTAAGCTGCGCCTGACCCGTGTGCACGCCATCTGCGGTGCCGACATCGAGCCCGACTTTATCGAGCGCTCGCTCACCCGCCTGGGCTGCACCGTCGAGCGCGACGGCGAGGACTTTATGGTCACGCCGCCGAGCTTCCGTCCCGACCTGCCGCGTGAGATCGACCTGATCGAGGAGGTCCTGCGCCTGTGGGGCATGGGTCGCGTCACGGCGACCATTCCGGCTGCCAAGAACCACATCGGCGGCCTGACGCGCGAGCAGAAGCTTACCCGCAAGGTCGGCGAGATCCTGCGCGCCTGTGGCCTCAACGAGACCACGACCTTTGGCTTTGCCGCCCCGGGCGACCTGGAGAAGATTGGCATGTCCACCGAAGGTCGCGGCTGCCCCGTGGTGCTCATGAACCCGCTGGTGGCCGAGCAGACCGAGATGCGTCGTTCGCTGCTGCCGGGCCTGCTGCAGTCCGTGGCCTACAACGAGGCACACGGTACGCCCAACGTGCACCTGTACGAGGTCGGCAACCTGTTCCACGGTCGCGAGAACGCCAGCCTGCCCAAGGAGACCAAGTCCGTGGCGGGTGTGCTCTCGGGCCAGTGGAGCGAGCAGTCCTGGAACATGAAGTACCGCAAGCTGCGCTTCTTCTTTGGCAAGGGCATTGTCGAGGAGCTGCTCGCCCAGCTGCGCATCGAGAAGGTTCGCTTCCGTCCCGTCGAGGGCGAGGGCTACGCTTTCTTGCAGCCGGGCCGTGCGGCCGAGGTTCTGTCCGGCGGAACCGTGCTGGGCTGGGTCGGCGAGATTCACCCCGAGGCGCGCGAGGCGATGGGCATCGATGAGGTCGTCGTTGCCTTTGAGCTCGACTTGGACAAGCTGATCAAGGGCGCCCGCAACCAGGAGAACTATCGCGAGTTCTCGCAGTACCCGGCTGTTGAGCATGACCTTGCCATTGTGGTCGACAACACTGTGACCTGCGAGGATCTTGAGCGTCGCATTACCAGTGCCGGCGGCAAGCTGCTCGAGGGCGTGCGCCTGTTCGATGTCTACCGCGATCCGGTCCGCATCGGTGCGGGCAAGAAGTCCATGGCCTTTGCGCTCACGTATCGCTCGGACGACCACACGCTTACCAGCGAAGAGGTCGAGAAGGCGCACCAGAAGATCGTCACCAAGGTGTGCAAGGGCGTAAACGGCGAGGTCCGCTCGTAATCTTTGCCGTTCGGAACCCGTCCCCCTGCGGGGTTTTCACGGCAACGTCCTCGCCGCTTCGCGGCTGCGGGATGTTGCCTTAGAAAACCCCTCTCGGGGGCGGGTTCCTGCGTTAACCTTGTTGCGAGCGGACCGCACCTTCTTCCGGGTGACCGGAAAGTTGGGAGTGCATGGGCCTTTATTGGACGGTGCGTGGACCTGGGTTAATAACGTACGTATTGCAAGGGCGTGCTGCGTTGTGGGCGGTGCGCCTTTTTGTTAGTATGCAGAGTCGGTGTTACGGATTGTTGGAAACGTAACACGCAACGTTCTGATTGAGAGGGCTCATGCATATTCCCGATAATTATCTATCCCCGCAGACCGATGCCGTTATGGCGGTGGCGATGGTGCCCGTTTGGGTCCATTGCATCAAAAAGGTACGCGCCACGCTCGATTGCGAGCACATGGCGTTCCTGGGCATTTGCGCCGCATTCTCCTTTTTGCTCATGATGTTCAACGTGCCGCTGCCTGGCGGCACCACTGGTCACGCTGTTGGTGGCGCGCTCATCACGCTGCTGCTAGGCCCCGAGGCTGCTGCCATTGCAGTCTCGGTTGCACTCGCGCTGCAGGCGCTGCTGTTTGGTGACGGCGGTGTTCTGTCCTTTGGCGCCAACTGCTTTAACATGGCCTTTGTGCTGCCGTTTACCGCTGCTATCGTGTTCCGTGCGCTCAACAGCCGTCTGCACGACAAGAGCTGGGGCACCTCGGCTTCTGCCATCGTGAGCGGTTGGGTCGGCCTGTGCCTGGCGGCCCTGTGCGCGGCAATCGAGTTCGGTATTCAGCCGATGCTCTTCACCAACGCTTCGGGCGCTCCGCTGTATTGCCCCTTCCCGCTGTCCGTGGCTATTCCGGCCATGTTGGTCCCGCATATGTTGGTTGCCGGCGTGGTCGAGGGCGTGGCGACGGCCGCCATCTACGGTTTCATTAAGAAGACGGCGCCGAGCGTTATCGTCGGTCCCGAGGCCGTCGATGGCCAGCTTGCTGCCGAGGACGCTGCCGCCAAGAAGACCTCGCTGGTCCCCACGCTCATCCTGGTCGCCGTGCTTGTCGTGGCCACGCCGCTGGGCCTGTTGGCCACAGGTGACGCATGGGGCGAGTGGGACGCCGAGGGCGCCGCGACCGCCGTTCAGGAGGCTGGCGACGACAGCCTGCAGGCTTCGGTCGGTCTCGATGCCCCGACCTTTGCCGACGCTCTACCTACGGGTGATTACCTGCAGGCCTATTCAGAGGAGCAGGGCCTTGGCTTTGCCGGTCAGGCTGCCATGTATATTCTTTCGGGCGTGATTGGCGTGGCGGTGCTCACCATCGCATTCCGCCTGGTCTCGCTGACGGTCAAGGAAAGCGGTGCTCATGGCAATAGCCGAGCTGCCTAGCTGGCTTGCGGTCGAGCAGCGTTACGAGCCCGTGGGGGCTCGGCATCGTGTAATGCAAAAGAATGTCCTGCACCTGGCGAGCCTGCTTGAGCGGGTTCGCCTGGGTGGAGGCGCGCACGAGGGCGGGTCGGTGGTCGACCGCGCCCTTTCTTGCGTTTCGGCCCCGGTGCGCCTGGTGGGGATGTTCGTTTGCGTCCTGTGCGTGTGTCTGACGCAGAGCCCGCTGTACCTCATGTTGATGGCGGCTATCGCGCTGGTGCTGGTCGCGGTGCGCCCCGTACGCGGGCTGCGGGCAACCTTTGTACCGGCGCTTGGCGCTGCGGGGCTCGCGGTGGTTCTGGCGCTGCCTGCCCTGCTGCTGGGCGCTTCCGCTACGGGCGCCATGCTCAAAATTGCGCTCAAGACGTTCATTAACGTGTCGTTCGTGCTGGGCGTTTCGTGGACACTCACCTGGAGCCGCATGTCGGCGGCGCTCAAGACGCTGCATCTGCCCGACGAGGTCATCTTTACTTTCGATATGGCGCTCAAGCATATCGAGGTGCTGGGGCGCACGGCGCACGATCTGACCGAATCGGTCATGCTGCGCAGTGTGGGTCGCGCGCCTGAGGGGTTTTCGCGCATCGACTCGGTCGCGGGTATCATGGGCATGACGTTTATCAAGGCGATGGAATGCAGCCACGCGATGGACGAGGCTATGCTTTGCCGCGGCTTTGCCGGTGCGTATCCGGCGCCCGCGCGCGCCGGGTTTGGCTGGCGCGATGCGGTCTATGCGGCCGGCGTGGCGCTGCTGGCAGTGTTGTGCGCCGTGCTGTAGGCGCTGCTGGTTCTGGCTGGGGATGGAAATAGGGAAGGGCGACGTTTTGACGATCGATATGAATAGTGCGGCGGGCACGAACGGTGCGGGCGCTGAGACCACGCCGCTCATCGAGTTTCGCGACGTGGTGTTCTCCTATGCGGGGCATACGGTTGTCGATGGTGTGTCGCTGCAGGTCGATTGTGGTGAACTCGTTGCCCTACTCGGTCCCAACGGCTGCGGCAAGACGACGATCATGCGCCTTATCAACGGCCTTGAGCTCGCGGACGCGGGCACGTATCTGTTTGACGGGCATGCGGTCGATGCGGCATATCTCAAGGATTCCGCGGCCGCTCAGCGTTTTCATCAGCGCGTAGGCTTTGTGTTCCAGAATGCCGATGCGCAGCTCTTTTGCGCCACGGTGGGCGAGGAGGTCGCGTTTGGCCCGGCTCAAATGGGACTGCCGGCAGACGAGCTCGAGCGCCGCGTCCGCGATGCCATGGGTCTGTTCCGGGTTGCCGACCTTGCCGACGCCTCTCCCTATCAGCTCTCGGGCGGGCAAAAGAAGCGTGTGGCGCTGGCGGCAGTCGTATCGATGAACCCGGATATCTTGGTCCTCGACGAACCTACCAATGGGCTCGATGAGGATTCATGCGACATCGTGGTCAACTTCTTGCTGGCTTACGTCGCGGCGGGTAAGACGGTCTTGATGAGCACACATCACCAGGATTTGGTGCGACGCCTGGGTGCCCGTGCAATCTATATCGATCGATATCACCATGTGGTCGAGGCGCCTTCGCCGTCGTATGGAACCGAAAGCGGTGCTACGGACTAGTTGGTTGATTTCCGATCTCAGCCGAACACATTGAGCTAATAGGCCGTTCCCGCAGCT
>CATYZI010000034.1 GCA_958415625.1 uncultured Collinsella sp.
CTGCGGGAACGGCCTATTAGCTCAATGTGTTCGGCTGAGATCGGAAATCAACCGGTTAGTGGTGAACAACATTTCGTTCATTTAGCGTGCTCAAGGGGTTGTTTTGCGATGTTGTTCACGTTGATGCAGGTTAATGGGATGCTAACGCTGATTAGGGGCGTTCCTGAAGCCCAAATGGAACGGCGATCTACACTGATAATCGCGTTTGTCTAACAAACTATGTACAGAGATGGGAAATAAATTGTGCAACTTTTTGTTGGCGTAAGTGGGGTTTGTGGCGCGAGGTATTTTGGCATGAAAAAAGGCCTTCGGAATTCCGAAGGCCATTACATTCACGATGGTGGAGACGAGGGGGATCGAACCCCTGACCTCTTGACTGCCAGTCAAGCGCTCTCCCAGCTGAGCTACGCCCCCGTGACGAGGAGATACTATAGGGGAAGACTTTCTTTGATGCAAGGACTTTTTTTGGGTCAGATTCTAAATGCCTATTGATATAGGTAAGCGATGGCGGTGCCGGTGTGGACTTGGATCGTGGCTGTTGACCTGACGACGTTGCTGATACCCGTGTCGGCCAACAGGCCCAGGGGGCTGTGATCTAATTCCCACTCCAAGCCTTGTTCGCTTACCTCGGTGTTGGGGGCAATGGCGATGATAGAGAAGGTCTTGCCTTCGGCACCTTCGATGGTCCACGATTCGCCGGCGTGAAGGATGCGGGCGGTCGTATCGTCCTCGGCAATCCAGACGGGGGCGTCATCATAGCCCGCCAACAGCCCCAGGACGCTCAGCGCCATGTCGGGGCGGCCTCCGGTGGCGCAGGTTGCGACCACCTCCGCGTTGGGCCAGCGGCGGCGGGTGGAGTCTAGGGCTAGGGCTAGGTCGGTGTAGTCCTTGTAGGGGTTGTGGCGCTCTACTTCAAAGTCTTTGGCGGCATCAACTAGGGCGCGGCCGGCGTCGCTTACCGTGTCGGCGTCGCCTACGTAGACGCCGCAGCTTAGGCCGGCGCTCAGCAGGGCATCTAAGCCGCGGTCGACGGCTACGACGTGGTCGCATTCCCCTGCTAGTTGGCGTAGCAGTTCGGCGCTCGCTACCACGGGCGAGCCGCAAACGACCAATACCTTCTGTGGCACAGCCCTCGCCTACCCCTCAAAATCCAGCACGCGGGACAGGTCCAGATCCTCGTAGCTGTCGATAAAGATCTCGCAGTTGGAACGCACCTCATCGCGTTCCATGCGGCCATGCGGGTCATAGATGCCCACGCGCTTAAAGCCGGCGGTGCCAGAGCTCTTAAGCCCAAAGACGGCGTCCTCAAACACCCAGGTGCGATCAAACTTGTACCCGTGGCGCTCTTCCAGGCGACGTAACGCCAGCTCGTACACATCCGGGAACTGCTTGGAGCGCCCCGCCTCGCCCGTCGTGGTAATAAACTCCATATAGCGATCAAGGCCCGCACCCGCAAGGGCGGACTGCACCAGTTCGGCCGGCGTGGACGTGGCAACGCACATGGCAATGCCCGCCGCCTTCGCCTGCTCCAAAAATGCCAAGAGCCCCTCGCGCGGTGGCACCTTGGAGTAGCCATCGATCAGGATGTCGCTCAGCTCGCGATACAGCTCCTCGCCATTCGCTCCAATGCCCCAGGTGTCGTGGTAGGCCTGGCACTCGTCCTCGAGCGACAAATGCTCAAACTGGGCAAAATCGTCCACCGTCACGTCAACACCGTGGCGGTGTAATAACTCGGGCTGGGCATAGGCCCAAACGGGAGTGCTATTAACCAGCGTGCCATCGCAATCAAAAATAAAAGCAACACTTGGGGCAGCGATGTGGTCCATAAAAGAGCCTTTCGATGTCAAAGGGTAAACAACCTGCTAAAAACGTTTTACCAAACGTCAACCTAATAATCTAGAAACGCTAATTGGTAAAACTGTCAAGAGTTTTACCACAGCAATTCTGCAAGTGGTATAAACATGGCGCTTACCGATTAAACGCCCCCGCAAATCCTCTTTCGTTCATAAAAGTAACGTACAGGTGTTATCGTAGTTTCTGCCGAAAGTTCCACCGAGCACGCGAGGTGGAACGAATCATAGAACTATCGCCGTCCCTTCGATTCGTGCAGCCTTGGACCTTTCGCATCTAGTCACCAAGGCAATACGCTGCCGCGTCATGATGGGATCAAACGTGAGCGATACAAAGCTAAAGCCAGCAACCAAAAAGCCTACTACCCGTAAAACCGCCCCGCACGCGCCGGAGCTCACCAAAGACGATGTCTATCTGTTTGGCATTGGCACGTGGGAGCGCAGCTGGGAAAAGATGGGCGCGCACCCCGACACGCAGAACCGTACGCGCGGCTGGCGTTTTTGCGTTTGGGCGCCCGATGTAAAGAGCGTCCATGTCATTGGTGAATTTAACGACTGGGATGAGCAAGCCAACCCGCTGGTGCCCGTGCATACGAGCGCTATTTGGGAAGGCTTTATCCCTGGCGCCGAGCAGGGACAGCTCTATAAGTATCTCATCGAGACCAACGAGGGCGAAAAGCTCTACAAGGCCGATCCGTACGCCTTTAAGGCCGAGTGCCCTCCGGGTACCGCGAGCGTGCTGTGGACCCTCGATGGCTACAAGTGGAACGACGCCGCATGGCTCAAGCGCCGCGCCAGCCATAACCACATGTCGCAGCCCCTTAACATCTACGAGGTGCATATTGGCTCGTGGAAGCGCCACGGCGACGCGCCGCAGGGCGAGCCGGACGAGTACGGCAACTACCCCGGCCCCATGGATCCCTTCCCCGCGCAGCGCGGCGAGTTCTACACATACGACGACCTGTCGGTGGAGCTCGTGGACTACGTGCGCGACATGGGCTATACGCACATCGAGGTCATGCCGCTCATGGAGCATCCCTTCGATGGCTCCTGGGGCTATCAGACGACCGGTTACTATGCTGCCACGTCGCGCTACGGCAACCCGCAGCAGCTCATGCACTTTATCGATGCGTGTCACGAGGCGGGCATCGGCGTGATCATGGACTGGGTGCCCGGCGGTTTTTGCGCCGACTCCCACGGCCTTGCCACCTTTAACGGCCACATGCTGTTTGAGCACGAGATTCACCCCAACTGGGGCACGCATAAGTTCGACTTCGCCCGCGGCGAGGTCCGCTCCTTCCTGGTCTCCAACGTTCTGTACTGGCTCGAGAACTTCCACGTGGACGGCATTCGTATGGACGGCGTGTCCAGTATGCTGTACCTCAACTTTGGCATTGATGATCCGGGCCAAAAGAAGTTCAACAAGTACGGCACCGAGGAGGACCTGGACGCCAGCGCGTTTATCCGTCAGGTCAACTGCGCTGTGGAGGCGCACTACCCCGACGTGATGATGATGGCCGAGGAATCCACCGCGTGGCCGCTCGTGACCTATCCGCCGCAGGACGGCGGCCTGGGCTTCCACTACAAGTGGGACATGGGCTGGATGAACGACACCCTGCACTACATGCAGACCGATTTTCCGTGGCGCCCCGGCAACCACGGGCTGCTCACGTTCTCCATCATGTACGCCTTTACCGAGAACTTCATTTGCCCGCTGAGCCACGACGAGGTCGTGCACGGTAAATGCTCGCTGATCGGCCGTATGCCGGGCGACTGGTGGCGTCAGTTTGCCGGCCTGCGCACGCTGGCTTTCTACCAAATGACACACCCCGGCGCCAAGCTCAACTTTATGGGCAACGAGATCGGCCAGTTTATTGAGTGGCGCTACTACGAGTCCATCCAGTGGTTCCTGACCGAGGAGTACGAGACCCACAAGCATCATCAGGCGTTTATCAAGGCGCTCAACCACCTGTACACCGCCGAGCCCGCCCTGTACGAGCGCGGCTACACCGACGACGGCTTTACCTGGATCGATGCGGACAACTCCAAGCAGTCCATCGTGAGCTTTGTGCGCCAGGGCGAGGACGTCGACGACGACCTGGTGATCCTGATCAACTTTGACCCGGCGAGCTACGAGAGCTTCCGCGTGGGCGTGCCGCGCGAGGGTGACTGGGAGGTCATCTTCGATTCCGACCGTCCCGAGTTCGGTGGCAGCGGATACGCCGGCGAGGAGCCCTACACTTGCTCGAGCGAGCCCTATCCCTGGAATGGGCAGATGGACTCCATCGAGATCAAGGTTCCCGGCTTGGCGGGCGTGGTGCTTAAGCGCCGCGGGCCCAGCAGCTACAAGCCGCCCGTGGTTGAGGAGCCCAAGAAGGCTACGCGTAAGCGCACGTCCTCGGTGAAGCCCAAGCCTGCGGCTGCTAAGAAGGCTCCCGCTAAGGCGAAGGCTACGACGACCAAGGCTAAGGCTGCTGCGAAGCCCGCTGCTAAGGCTACCGCGGCCAAGAAGCCGGCTGCTAAAAAGGCCGCTACCAAGGCCAAGTCAGCTTCTGTTAAGTCGACCGCCAAGGACGCGTAACAAAGCCGTTTCCACTGTAATCACCCGCCCCATTGGGGCGTAGGATACAAGTCATAACCGTTCCGGGAGAAACATCCCCGGGGGAAAGGAACGTATGAATAAGATTTTCGACAACAAGCAGGAGTTTACCGAGCTCTATCGCGATGCCGTCATGAGCATTAGCGGCAAGAGCGTCGAGGTTGCCAGCGACCTCGACCGCTTTAACGCCCTGGCCAAGCTCGTGGCCGAGAAGGCACGCACCGTTGCCACCAAGAGTGACGCCCGCGCCACCGCCGAGGGCAAAAAGCGCGTGTACTACTTCTCGATCGAGTTTTTGATCGGCCGCCTGCTCGACAACTACCTGCTCAACTTTGGCGTGCGCGACATGGTCGCCGAGGCGCTCGACGACATGGGCTTTGACCTGTCCGTCATCGAGAACCAGGAGCCCGATCCGGCGCTGGGCAACGGTGGCCTGGGCCGTCTGGCCGCGTGCTTCCTGGATTCCATGGCAGCCGAGGGCATTGCCGGTTACGGCAACGGCATGCGCTACCGCTACGGCCTGTTTAAGCAGGAGATCGTCAACGGCAGCCAGGTCGAGGCCACCGACGAGTGGCTCACCCACGGCTATCCCTGGGAGGTCCGTCGTCAGGATAAGGCCGTGACCATTAAGTTTGGTGGCCACGTTGAGGGCTTTGAGGAGGACGGCCGCACGTTCTACCGCACGGTGGACACGCAGGACATCCTGGCCGTCCCCTATGACATCCCCGTTGTGGGCTATGCCGGCGAGACCGTCAACAAGCTGCGCGTCTGGGCCGCCGAGCCGGTCGAGGAGCACTTCGATCTGGAGGCCTTCAACCGTGGCGACTACGCCCTGGCCGACGCCGAGCGCGCCGAGGCCGAGGCCATCAGCGCCATCCTCTACCCCAACGACGCCGGCGAGCACGGCCGTCTGCTGCGCCTGAAGCAGGAGTACCTGTTTGTCTCGGCCGGCATCTACAGCCTGCTCGACACCTTTGAGAAGGAGCACGGCGAGAACTGGGAGCTGCTGCCGCAGTTTGTGGCCATCCACACCAACGATACCCACCCCGCCATGTGCGGCCCCGAGCTCATGCGCATCCTCATCGACGAGAAGAAGCTCGAGTGGGATGACGCTTGGAACATCGTGACACAGGTCGTGAGCTATACCAACCACACCATCCTGCCCGAGGCCCTGGAGAAGTGGCCCATCGGCACGTTCTCCAAGCTCCTCCCCCGCGTGTACCAGATCATCGACGAGATCAGCCGTCGTTGGCACGAGTCGTTCGACACCACGCAGGAGGGCTGGCAGGAGCGTCTGCGCCAGACCGCCATTCTGTGGGACGGCGAGATTCGCATGGCCAACCTGTCCGTGATCTGCAGCCATAGCGTCAACGGCGTGGCAAAGATCCACTCTGACATCATTAAGAACATCGTGCTCAAGGACTTCTATGCCCTCACGCCGGAGAAGTTCAACAACAAGACCAACGGCATCTCGCACCGTCGTTTCTTTGCCGAGGCCAACCCCACCTACGCCAAGCTCGTGACCGAGGCCATTGGCGACGGCTGGCTCAAGGACGCCTTTGAGCTGGAGAAACTCAAGGAGTTCCAGAACGACAGCGAGTTCCTGAAGGCCGTGGGTGCCTCCAAGCGCGCCAACAAGGAGCGTCTGGCCGCCTACGTTAAGGCCGAGACCGGTCTGGTCATTGACCCCAACACCGTCTTCGATGTTCAGGTTAAGCGCTTCCACGCCTACAAGCGCCAGCTCATGAACATCATGAAGGTGATGGACATCTACAACCGTCGCATCGCCGACCCCAACTTCCACGTGACGCCGACGACCTTCATCTTTAGCGGCAAGGCTGCCTCGAGCTACACCTTCGCCAAGGAGACCATCCGCCTCATTAACTCCGTGGCCGAGGTCATCAACAACGATGCCCGCGTCAACGAGGTTATGAAGGTCTGCTTTATCCCCAACTTCCGCGTGAGCAACGCCCAGCTTATCTACCCCGCCGCCGAGATCTCGGAGCAGATCTCCACGGCCGGCAAGGAGGCCTCGGGCACGTCCAACATGAAGCTCATGATGAACGGCGCCATTACGCTGGGCACCCTCGACGGCGCCAACATCGAGATCGCCGATCTGGCCGGCCGCGAGAACGAGGCCATCTTTGGCCTAACCGCTCCCGAGGTCGAGCAGCTCTGGGCATCCAACAGCTACTTTGCGTGGGATACCCTCAACGGCGACCGCGAGCGTCTGGGCCGCGTGATGGACGAGCTCAAGGACAACACCTTCGCCGGGCTTTCGGGCAACTTCGAGAGCATCTACAACGAGCTCATGAACAACAACGACCCCGACCTGGTCATGGCAGATTTCCGCAGCTACGTGGATGCGTGGGAGAAGCTCACGGGCAGCTACGGCGACCAGGAGACCTGGAACCGCAAGGCACTGCTTAACACCGCCTCCTCTGGCTGGTTCTCGAGCGACCGCACCATTCGCGAGTACCGCGACGAGATCTGGCACGCGTAGGGGCGCACACTCCCCTAGCCGCACGGCATTACCCGGCGGGCGCGAATAGGCTCCGTGCCCGCCGCTAATGAATTAAGGAACATCGATGACAGAAGGAGAAATCGATGAGTAAGAAAGAATGCATCGCGATGCTCCTCGCAGGAGGACAGGGCAGCCGATTGGGGGCACTCACCCAAAAGATCGCCAAGCCGGCGGTTAGCTTTGGTGGCAAGTTCCGCATTATCGACTTTTCGCTCTCCAACTGCTCCAACTCGGGCATCGACACGGTGGGCGTCCTGACGCAGTATCGCCCCTACCTGCTGCATGCCTACGTGGGCTCCGGCGAGGCCTGGGATCTGGACAGCCGCGACGGCGGCGTGTCGATCCTGCCGCCGTACGAGACGCAGACCGGCGGCGCCTGGTATGCGGGCACGGCCGACGCCATTACGCAGAACCTCGACTACATCAAGGCCAACGACCCCAAGTACGTCCTGATTCTTTCGGGCGATCACCTGTATCGCATGGACTACCGCAAGATGCTCAAGACGCACATTGAGAACAACGCCGACCTCACGGTGAGCGTTATGCCCGTGCCGTGGGAGGAGGCCAGCCGCTTTGGCATCCTGACCACCGACCCCGAGGACGGCCGTATCACCAAGTTCACCGAGAAGCCCGAGAAGCCCGATTCGAACCTCGCTTCCATGGGCATCTACATCTTCTCGGCCGACGTTCTGATCGAGGCCCTCGAGGAGGATGCTCTGGACCAGCGCTCGAGCCACGACTTTGGCAAGGACATCATCCCCAAGCTGCTCGGCGAGGACAAGCGCCTGTACAGCTACGAGTTCCACGGCTTCTGGAAGGACGTCGGCACCATCGCCAGCTTCCACGAGACCTCGATGGACCTGCTGGGCAACAACCCCGAGTTCGATCTGTTTGACAAGAACTTCCCCATCATGTCCAACATCACCACGCGTCCGCCGCACTACATTGGACCGGACGGCCGCCTGGACGATTGCCTGGTCTCCAACGGCTGCAAGATCTACGGCACCGCTCGCCACTCGATCCTTTCGACCGATGTCATCATCGAGGAGCGCGCCGTGGTCGAGGACTCCGTGCTGCTGCCGGGTGCGCACGTTAAGAGCGGCGCGCACATCTGCCGCGCTATTTTGGGCGAGAACTCCACGGTCGAAGAGGGCGTGAAGCTCGGCTCTGTCGATACCACCAAGGATACGGCCGTCGTTGGAAATGACGTCGTTATCGGGAAGGGGGAATGATCCGATGATCAATCGCAAGGCCATCGGTTATATCACCGCTAACTACTCTTCGACCTACGGCAGCGTGCTGCTCAAGGACCGCCCCATCGCGTCCGTCCCGTTTTTGGGCCGCTACCGCCTGATCGACTTTCCGCTGTCCAACATGATGAATGCCGGCATCAAGACCGTCGGCGTCGTCATGCCGGGTAACTATCGCTCGCTGATCGACCACGTGGGCTCGGGCAAGGACTGGGGTCTGGACCGCAAGAAGGGCGGCCTGTTCATGGTCCCCGGCAACGCGTATGGCACCACCAAGGGCGGCATGCGCTTCCTGCTGCGCGACATCATCTCCAACAAGACGCTGTTCCAGCGCTCGGACAAGCCCTACGTTGTAATGATGGGCACCAACATCATCTTTAACATGGACCTCAACACCATCATCGATGCGCACGAGAACTCCGGTGCCCAGATGACCGTGGTGTACTGCAAGGCCACGCGCAATGTTGATGACGAGACCAAGCTCGAGATTAACGAGAACGGCCGTCTGACGGGCGTGAGCGCTGGCGTCGTGTACGGCGACAACGCCTCCATGGACTGCTGCATCGTCAACCGCGAGACGCTCCTCGAGATTATCGACCACTACCAGGCCGCCGACTATCTGGACCTGCTCGAGGCGCTCCAGGGCGACTTTGGCAACATCGACGTGTGCAGCTACGAGTACAAAGGCGAGGTCGTGGGCGTGTTTAGCGAGAAGTCGCTGTATCGCCGCAGCATGGATCTGCTCGACCAGGCCGTGGCCGATCAGCTCTTTGACCCCGAGCGCCCGATCCTGACCAAGGCCCACGACGTGCCGCCTTCGCGCTACGCGACCGGCAGCCACGCGTGCAACTCGATCATCTCGGCCGGCTGCATCATCAAGGGCACCGTGCGCAACTCGATCCTGTCGCGTGGCGTCGTGGTTGAGGAAGGTGCATCGGTGACCAACTCGATCATCAACCAGAGCTGCATCATCAAGAGCGGCGCACGCGTCGAGAACGCCATCCTGGACAAGAACAACGTGGTTCCCACCAACACCGAGCTTCGCGGTACGCCCGAGAACATCCTGGTGCTGGGCAAGGCTCCGTTAACTTCCGATACCACCATCGTACGTTAACGTTGGTGTCGCAACATCGCTCGTAACATGTAGAATAGCCGCCCGGTTAGCGCCAGGCGGCTATTCTCGAATTGCAACATGGGAGACAATATGGCAGATTCCAGCAAAAAGATGCAGATCGTGTTTGCCTCGGCCGAGTGCGCACCGTTTGTAAAGACCGGTGGCCTGGGCGACGTGGCGGGCTCGCTGCCCGCGGCGCTTGTGCGCGCCGGCGCCGAGGTCATCGTCATGGTGCCCAAGTACGCCACCATCAAGGACGAGTACAAGGCGCAGATGGAGCACTTCTCCGACTTTTACGTGAGCCTGGGCTGGCGCAACGAGTACTGCGGTCTCGAGAAGCTCGAGCACGACGGCGTCACCTATATGTTCATCGACAACGAGCGCTACTTTGTGCGCGACTATCCGTACGGCTTCTTTGACGACGGCGAGCGCTTTGCGTTCTTCTCCAAAGCCATCACCGAGAGCCTGCAACACCTGCCCGAGGGCTTTGAGTGCGACATCCTGCACTGCAACGACTGGCAGACGGCACTGGCGCCCGTGTTTTTGCGCGAGTTCTACCAGGGCCTGCCGCTGTACGACCGCGTCAAGACCGTGTTCTCGATCCACAACGTGGCGTTCCAGGGCCAGTTTAGCGACACCGTGATGGAGGACATCCTGGGTGTGGCACATATTCCCGCTGCCGCCTCGCAGCTGCGTTGCGACGCCTGCAGCGTCAACTACATGCTGGGCGCGCTGCGCTATGCCGACGCCATCACCACGGTGAGCCCCACCTATGCCAACGAGATCCAGACGCCCGAGTTTGGTGAGGGCCTGGACGGTGTACTGCGCGAGCGCTCCTACGCGCTGCAGGGCATCCTCAACGGCATTGATGTGGCAGGCTTTGACCCGGCGACCGACAAGCGCATTGCCGCCAACTACACCGTGGAGGACCGTTCTGGTAAGGCCGTATGCAAGGCCAAGCTGCAGGAAGAGCTGGGGCTCGAGGTTCGCGATGACCGTCCGCTTATGGTCATGGTCACGCGCCTGACGCGCCAGAAGGGCATGGACCTGGTCATGTACGCGCTCGACCGCATTCTGGCCGGCGGCGTGCAGGTGGCGGTGCTGGGCACCGGCGACCGCGACTACGAGGACGGTCTGCGCTACTTCCAGGACAAGTACCCCGGTACCATGGCCGCACGCATCGAGTTCGATCCTGCGCTGTCGCAGCGCATGTATGCCGCCGCCGACATGTTCCTAATGCCTTCGAAGTTTGAGCCCTGCGGCCTGTCGCAGATCATCGCCATGCGCTACGGCACCCTGCCTATCGTGCGCGAGACCGGCGGCCTGAAGGACACTGTGATCCCGTACAACGAGTTTACCGGCGAGGGTACGGGCTTCTCGTTTAGTAACTTTAACGGCGACGAGATGGGTGACGCCGTGTTCCGCGCGGCGCGTCTGTTCTGGGATAACCGCGACGCCTGGAACCAGCTGGTAACGCAGGCCATGAGCCAGGACTTTAGCTGGACGCGCTCGGCCGACAAGTATCTGGACCTGTATTTCTTTATGCATCCGGAGATTGAGAGGCCGGCAGCGGTTGTCGACGAGCCTGTGGTTGTGGCTGAGAAAGTTGAGGCCGAGCCTGAGGTTGTGACCGAGCCCAAGGCCGAGCCGGTTGTTGAGGCGCCCACTGCTGCTGAGGAGCACAAGGCTGAGGAGAAGCCGGCTTCGAAGCCTACGGCAAAGAAGGCCACGACGCGTAAGACGACGACTAAAAAGGCCACTGCGACCAAGGCAGCGGCAACCAAGGCCACCGCTGCCAAGGCAACTACCGCCAAGGCAGCGACCACGCGCAAGCGCACCACCGCCGCAGCCAAGAAAGCCGCCGAGGCCGAGGCCAAGGCTGCTCCCGAGGTAAAGGCTGAGGCCGCCGCCGAGGCAAAGCCTGCGGCAAAGGCTCCGGCCAAGACCGCTGCCAAGAAGGCGACCGCGACCAAGACCACGACCGCCAAGAAGACCACGGCTACGAAGTCGACGACCAAGAAGGCCGCCACTACCAACGCAGCCGCTAAGCCGGCCGCCAAAGTCGAGGAGACGCCCGCTGCGCCTAAGGCTGAGGAAGCTGTCGAGGCTAAGCCGGCCGCCAAGACCACCACGCGCAAGCGCGCTACGACGACGGTCAAAAAGGCCACGGCCAAGACCGCTGCTCCCAAGGCAGAGGCTAAGGTCGAGGCCAAGCCCGCTAACGCCAAAGAGGAGCCCAAGGCCGATATAAAGGCCAAGCCCGAACCCGCCAAAGAGACCCCGGTCTCCCCTGCCGCCATCACCGTGGAAAAGGCTCCGAGCAAGAAGACCTCCGTCCGCAAGGCAACGGCCACCCGCAAGCGCCGCTAATTCGGACAATCCACAATCTAATCCTCAATAAACAAGGGGTGTCGTTCAGTGCGACACCCCTTGTTCTATAGATGAGGTAAAACGATTTTCTAGGACAACCGTTCGCCGATGATGAGCGGCTGTAGTTTATACAACTAAAGTGTAACGGATATACTTATCTATTGTGCGTTAAGCCCATGGCCCGCTGGCCATGATTCTATTGAACTGGACCGTACTATGAGATTGATTCACAACAGCCGCCTGCCGCAGTTTCGCACTCCGTTTGGCGCTGTGACCACTGGAACTACCGTTGCACTCTCGGTGATATTGGAGGATGCCGATCCCAACCAGGCAACACTTACGCTGCGCACCTGGGTCGATGAGATCGGTGAGTCTCTGTATCCCATGACGCACGAGGGCGACGGCATATTTACCGTAGAGCTTGAGTGCACCGAGCCCTGTCTTATCTGGTACAGCTTTATCTGCAATATCGAGGGCCAGCCCGAGGTTCGCCTGGGCGCGCCGCAAGGTCGCACCGGCGGCGAGGGCGTAACCTACGGCTACGCCGAGGTACCGTCCTTCCAGATTACCGTCTATAAGCACCGCGAGAACCGTCCTACCTGGTACGAGCGCGGCATGGTGTACCAGATCTTCCCCGACCGCTATGCCCGCGACGAAAACTGGCGCGAACGCACGCTGGCCGAGGTTGAAAAACCGCGCAACGGAATCCAGCGCCGCATGATCGAGGACTGGAACGAGCCGCCCGTATACGAGCGCGCCGAGGACGGCTCCATCAAGACCTGGGACTTCTACGGCGGCTCGCTCAAGGGTATCCAAAATGACCTGCCCCGCATCGCGGAGCTGGGCTTCACGGCCATCTACCTCAACCCCATCTTTGAGGCCGCGAGCAACCACCGCTACGACACGGCCGACTACACCAAGATCGACCCGATCCTGGGCACCGAGCAGGACTTTACCGAGCTGTGCCAGGCAGCCGAGAAGCTGGGCATCTCCATCATCCTGGACGGCGTCTTTAACCATACGGGCGATGACTCGATCTATTTCAACCGCTACGGCAACTACCCCGGCGTGGGCGCGTGGCAGAGTGAGGACTCGCCGTGGCGCGATGCGTTTTATTTCCACGAGGACGGCTCGTACGACTGCTGGTGGGGCGTGGGCAACATGCCCGCCATCAATGAGAGCTCCGAGCTGGTACGCGAGCGGCTCCTGGGCAAGGACGGCGTGATCCGTAAATGGCTACGTGCCGGCGCTCATGGCTGGCGCCTGGACGTCGCCGACGAGCTTTCGGACGATTTCCTAGCCGAGATCAAGAAGGCCGTACTTGCCGAAAAGCCTGATGCGCTGTTGCTCGGCGAAGTCTGGGAAGACGCCTCAAACAAAATTAGCTACGGCCATCTGCGCCGCTATCTGCAGGGATCCGAGCTGGACTCTGCTATGGATTACCCCTTCCGCGACATGGTCATCGGCTTTTTGATGGGATATAAGAACGCCTACCAGGCAGCTGAGGATATCGAAACCCTGCGCGAGAACTACCCGAGCGAGGCATTGTCCTGCGCGCTCAATTTGCTTTCGAGCCACGACCGCCCGCGCATCATCTCGGTGCTCGGCGGCGGCCCCGACGAGTCGCAGCTACCCGAGTGCGAGCGCAGCAAGTGGCGTCTGGACGAGAACTCGATGGGCCTGGCCAAGAGCCGTTTTTGGCTTGCAACGCTCATGCAGATGACCTTCCCCGGCGTGCCTTCGATCTACTACGGCGACGAGTACGGCCTGGAGGGCCTTACCGATCCGGGCAACCGCCGCACCCTGCCGACCAAGAACCAACTGCACGACTTCGACACGCTGGCTATTGTCAAGAACGCCTCCGCCGTACGCCGCGCACTGCCGTTTATGATCGACGGCGAGATCAAGGCCTTCGCGCTCAACGACGAGGTGCTGGCATACAACCGCACGGGCAAGGACGGCGAGTCCGCAACGGTTATCATCAACCGCAGCCTGCGCAATTCGCACCGCGTGACGATTCCGGCGCTCGACGAATGCGCGAGTGACGTGATCAGCGGTCACGAGTGCGAGATCCACAACGGTACGGTCACGCTCGATCTGTATCCGCTGGGCTCGTCGATCATCTATCACCATGCCGAGCAGCGCCTGCAGGAGCCGCTCGATCACGGCGCGGGCGTCGTGTGCCACATCACCTCGGTGCCCACCGACGACGGCAAGCCCGGCACGATCGGCGCACCCACCCGTCGCTTTATCGACCATCTGGCCGCTATGGGCATGCGCTACTGGCAGGTCCTGCCCGTCAACCCAACGGACTTCTTCCGCTCCCCATACGCTGGGCCTTCGGCTTTTGCGGGCAATGTTGACCTGCTGCCCGAGAGCCAAGTGGAACTGGCGGCCGACTTTGAGACTTGGAAGGCCCGTGGCGGCGAGGATGCAGACCCGCTCTACACGGCGTTTAAACATCGCAACGCCGATTGGCTCGAGAAGTACTGCGTCTACATGGCCGTCAAGAAGTACTTTGAAGGTGAATCGCGTCACGATTGGCCGGCCGATGTCGCGCGCTACAACGAGCATCTGATTGACGACAAGCGTTTCCACGACGAGGCAGAGCTGCAGGCGTACATGCAGTACCGCTTTGACCTTGCCTGGTGCGAGCTCATGAACTATGCGCACAAGAAGGGCATCGAGGTCATCGGCGACATTCCCATGTACGTTTCGGACGATTCGGCCGACGCGTGGAGCGAGCCCGAAAACTTCTGGCTTTCCGATACCGGCAAGGCAATCGAGATCTCCGGTGCGCCGCCCGATAACTTTGCGCCCGAGGGCCAGGTGTGGGGCAACCCGACGTTCCGCTGGGACCACATGAAGCAGAACGGCTACCGCTGGTGGATGGACCGCCTGCGTCGCGCGTTCTCGCTCTACGACCGTGTGCGCCTGGACCACTTCCTGGGCTTCCACAGCTACTTTAGCATTCCCGCAGGCAAGGCCTGCGCCGACGGCCGCTGGCTGGCGGGTCCGGGCAAGGACCTGTTCCAAACCGCCTTTGACGAGCTGGGTCCGCTCAACTTTATCGCCGAGGACCTAGGCTACCTGACGCCCGGTGTTCGCGCCATGGCTTCGACCTGCGGC
This sequence comes from uncultured Collinsella sp., assembly GCA_958415625.1. Classification (GTDB taxonomy): domain Bacteria; phylum Actinomycetota; class Coriobacteriia; order Coriobacteriales; family Coriobacteriaceae; genus Collinsella. The sequence continues at coordinate 14,837 of CATYZI010000034.1, forward strand.
TTCCCCGGCATGGACGTGCTGGAGTTTAGCGATTACGACGTTCGCTGCGGCGTGTGTCCCACGCCGGGCAAGATTCTATACACCTCGACGCACGATACGTCGACGCTCGCCGGTTGGTGCACGCGCTCCTTCGCAGGCGGCGACGAGCCGAGCGGTGTTGAGGTGGCGGCCAAGCTGATGAACGACGCGCTGGCAAGCGACGCTCCCCTGGTGATGATGCCGCTGCAGGATGTCCTGGGGCTTGGCGACGATGCACGCATGAACGTGCCGGGTGTCGCCACGGGCAACTGGACCTGGCAGGCCGACGAGGCCGACGTTGCGGCCGCCGAGGACAAAACTGCACAGCTCCTGCGCAACACCCATAGATTCTGGGGCGAAGCGTGATAAAACCCCCGATATAGGGTACAGTTACAGCTGTTTGAATTTATGCGGGCAGAGCGATCTGCCCGCTTTGTGCTGAAAAGGAAGTATTATGGCGCGCTACGATTACAAGTGCTCGAGCTGCGGCAACGTGTTTGAGGTTGAGCATCCCATGTCCGAGACCCCCGAGGTCGTGTGCCCGAGCTGCGGCGCTCCGGCGGCCAAGACGTTCTCGGCCAGCGGCATCAAGTTTGAGGGCAGCGGCTTCTACAACACCGACCAGCGCAGCGGTGGTTCCAGCACCAGCGCCACCAACGGCTGCTGCGCCAACTGCCCACACAACCACTAGCGACAAACGGTCCCGCTACCCAGATTTCCCTATGAGTTGCGGTGAAATAGTTCCTGAATCAGCCCATTCAACGCCCAAACAGGAACTATTTCACCGCAACTTTTCTATAGATTGGATTTCGGGCTGATGCTAAGTTTGTAACATTTCAAAACCCTACCGGATTACGGGGCTGAATTGACAACCTCTATCCATTCCAGTAATTAGCAAATTTCAACAAGCCATCTACCTGCGGTTTTATTTAGGTCATTTTTGCTGTGGTCGGTCATCACCGATCTAGCCCCCTAATCCGCCCCACTTTTGATAACAGCAAATTTGAGACAGGGCTATTTTTACCACTCTTTACCGCGATTGCGATCTCCGCTCGCATGACCTTCTGAGTTGCGGTGAAATAAGGACTGTTTGGCGAGTGGATACCGCTATTCAATCCCTATTTCACCGCAACTTAGTAGTTACTGGCGGACCAGGCGGGCGCAGAAGTGGCCGTCGTAGGAGTCCGCATTAACGGGGACACTTTGGAAGAGGCCTCGAGCGTTTTGGCGCAGGGTGACGAGGCTCTTGGCGTGATCGTACTCGGGCAGCTGCAGAATCTGGGCTTCGGAGAGCGGTGCCACGGTAAAGCCGGCGGCCTCGGGAGAAGCCAGGAAGGCATCCACGACCTGCGTGTTCTCTTCATCAAAAACCGAGCAGGTAGCATAGATAAGCTCACCGCCAGCAGCCACGCGCGCGGCTGCTTCCTTGAGCATCGTCAGCTGCAGGCGGGGCAGCTCGGTCGTAACGTCGTTCTCGGTCAGGCGCCACGGGATCTCGGGATGACGGCGCATGGTGCCAGTGCCAGAGCACGGCGCATCGATAAACACCGTGTCGAACAGGGCGGGCTCGCCGAGCATGGCATCAAACGACGTAAGCACCTCATTGAGCTCGCAGGCATCGCCCGACACCGTACGAACACCCGAGATGCCCGCCTTATGCAGGCGCGCGAGATTCTGATCACATTTACGATCATGCAGATCGAGCGCGGTATGCTGACGCTCGTACCTGGCACGCTTGGCCTGGCACATCATCACATAGGTCTTGGTGCCGCGGCCGGCACCAATCTCCAGGCAACGCCCGGGACGTGTTGCGGCAGTAGCGATAAGCTGGGCGTTAAGGTCCGAGGCAACCGCGGCAGCACGCTCAAACACGCCCGACGCAACCGTGACCTGCGCATCGACCGGAGCATGACAGCCCGGAAAGACTGGCGCAACGAGCTGCGAGATATACGGGTCGGCCTTGGTCGCAAACGCATTCTCGTGCAGAGCAAGCGGCGCGGGAGCAAGATTGCCAGCAAAGTTGAGCGCGCCCTCGGGCGTATCGAACGACGCCATAATACGGGCGCACAGCCAGCGAGGGAGACCCATCAAACGAGACAGGCGAACCAAACGGCGCTCGGACTCATCCACGTCGGATGCCGTGGCAAAGTCCTCAACGTTGTCCGCGACCTTGTGCAGCACCGCGTTTGCCAGGCCCGCAGCAGACTTAGCACCGCTGCGTACCAGCTCAACACCCTGGCTCACGGCAACGCGACCCGGCGTATGCAGGTAGAGCATCTCGAAGGCCGAGATACGAAGCGCCATGCGAACGCGCGGCGCGACCTTTTTGGGCTTATCGAGAAACTGATCAAGCAGTTCGTCCAAAATGCCCTGCGTGGCGGCAACACCGAGCGCCAAACGAGCGGCAAAAGCGGAATCGCGCTGGTCAATGGCCTTAGCGGAAGCACGGGAGGACAGCACGTCGCGTGCGTACATGCCGCGGCGATCGGCCTCCATCAACACATCGAGCGCAAGCTTGCGCGCGGGAGACAACTTGCTCATGACAGTACACCCCACCTAAGTTCGGCACCCTGCAGACCGGCAGCCCAGGCAAATGCGGCCATGGCACGCTTGCCATCGGGCTTAACCTCAAGCAGTTCAACCGCGCCATCGGAAAGGCCCAGGTAAACACGCTTGCTCTTAACGACAACAGCGCCCTCGACAAGCGACACATCGGTCAGCGCAGCATCGAGCACGCGAACCGTCTTGCCGGCAATCACGCAACGAGCAGGCGCGGTATCGGACGAAGCGAGCACATGACGAACGCAATCGAGCGCCGCCATCTGCGGATCAAGACGCATCTCCTGCTTGGAAATCTTGGCGGCATGCGTGACGAGCGACTCATCCTGCTCAGTCCAAACAGCCGAGCCATCGGCAAGCGAAGGAAGCGTATCGGCAAGCAACTTACCGCCAAGCTCACCAAGCTCCATCGTGAGCGCCTCGGCATGCTTACCGGTAACCGACGTAGACGCCTGGGCACAATAAGCGCCGGTATCCACGCCATGCCCAATGCGCATAAAGGAAACGCCAGCAACCTCGTCACCAGCAAGAATGGCACGCTGAATGGGAGCAGCGCCACGCCAACGAGGCAGCAGCGAAGCATGAACATTCACAATACCAAGCGGCGCCATATGCAGCACCTCATCAGGCAAAATGCAGCCATAGGCAGCCACACAGAAAATATCAGCCTGGGCAGCCCGGAGCGTCTCAACAACCTCAGGCGTCATACGGTTGGCCTCAACAACCGGCAACCCCAGCTCAAGCGCCTTGGCCTTAACAGGAGACGGCTCAAGCTTCTTACCACGCCCACGAACAGCATCGGGACGAGTAATTACGAGCGCAATCTCATTCCCAGACTCAACAAGCGAAGTCAGCGAAGGCACAGCAAAATCAGGCGTACCCATAAACACAATACGCATAAAGAACGTCTCCCCTCAACCAAAGCCGAGACGGCTACAAACAACAGCGGAAAGCCAAGTACCCAGCCCATCCGCAATAACAATTCAACAAGAACAAATATACCCAAAACCAAAGAAAGAGCCGCAATAAAAGCAGCTCTCTCTCAACAAAGACTATCAGCGAAGACGCCCCTCCCTGGCCCGACGGCACCCGGGCGAAAAGGAGCACGAAAACGCAGTCCCCTTCCGCCGCAGGGCTTAGGTTATTGCTCCACGCGCAGTTCCGCACGAGCCGAAGAGCACTTAATGTGCTCTTCGTGCGAGCAGGACTGTTTGAGCATGGAGCAAAACCTAAGCCCTGCGGCGGAAGGGGACGGTGGGACCTACTCCGTCTCGCCCGGTCGAGCGCCGCGGGCCAGGGCGTCCTGGTACTCCTTGACTGCCTTGATGCGCTGCATCGGCTTGAGTCGCTCGAACATGGTATTGCCGTGCAGGTGATCGATCTCGTGCTGCAGGCACACGCAGAACAGGTCGCCCGTGGCCTCGTAGCGAATCAGGTTGGCGTCCAGGTCATACGCCTCGACGACGACATGGTCCGGACGCTCGATCTCGCAGCTAATGCCGGGGATGGAAAGGCAGCCCTCGCTAAATGGCACCAGATGGTCGCTCTGCTCGACAATCACGGGATTGATGAGAACGTACGGATCGTAGTCGTTCTTGTCGGTGTAGTCGCAGTCGATGGTGACGAGCTGAATAAGCTCACCGATCTGCGGGGCAGCCAGACCGCAACCGCCGTTGTCGAACATCATCTTCTTCATCTTCTCGGCAAGCGCCTCGATCGCCGGAGTGATCTCCTCGATGACGGCGCACTCCTGGCGCAGACGAGGGTCGGGCGACAGTACGATTCCGTTGGCTTCCATGGCCATCCTTTCGGGTTGTTACATCAAATCATAAGCGTCGACGTCAACGCTCACGCTCACGCCGCGCACGGAGCCCACCTCTTTGAGGCAGGCGTCGATATCATCAGAGACATGGTACCCTACCGGCGACTTCACAAGCAGATGGAAGCGGTAACGGTCCTTGGCTCTCTCGATTACACACGAAGCCGGACCAAGCACCTGGGGCACGGCGCTCCCCGCCCGCAAAAAGTCGGGCGCGGCGGCATGCCAGCGACGCTTGAGGAGCTTCGCGATGCGGCCGATGTAGTCCCGCGCGTCATCCGCGTTCGTCGACCATACCAAGATGTTGGCCAAGCGCACGAACGGCGGATACAGGGCGTCGCGGCGCTGGTCCAGGTCGTAGTCGGTAAAGATCGAGCGGTCGTGCTCGGCGACGGCGCGAATGACCGGGTCCTCGGGCAGGTAGGTCTGGATGATAACCTCGCCGGGACGATCGCCGCGGCCGGCGCGGCCCGCAACCTGCTCCAGCAGATCGTAGGCGCGCTCCCCTGCGCGGAAGTCCGGCAGCTTGAGGGCGAAGTCGGCATTGACCACGCCCACGAGCGTGACCTCGGGAAAGTCGAGGCCCTTTGCGATCATTTGAGTGCCCAGCAACACCGCGCAATCGGCCGCATCGAACTGCTCGAGCAGCTTTTTGTGCGCGTCCTTGCCGCGCGTGGAATCGGCATCCATGCGAATGATGGCGACGTCGTCGGGCAGCATCTGGTGCAGCGCATCCTCGATCTGCTGCGTACCCAGGCCCATTTTAGCCAGGTAGCGGCTGCCGCACTTGGGACAGCGACTCGTGGGCGCCGGATAGGGTTGCACGCGCCAGGACGAACCGCAAGTGTGGCACTGCAGCGTATGGGTGCGCTCGTGATACGTGAGCGCGGTGGAACAGTGATTGCAGGTGGGGACGCAGCCGCACTCGCGGCACATAAGGAACGGCGCAAAGCCGCGACGGTTGTGCAGCAGCACGGCCTTCTCGCGGCGCTCGACTACGCGCTCCAGGCCTTCCATCAGCGGTTTTGAGAACATGGAGCGGCTGCCGTGCGAAAACTCGCGGCGCAGGTCGGCAATGCGGACCGTGGGCAAGACCGCGTGCCCCGGGCGTTCGGGCATCTCGACGCGCGTCCAGGTGGCGCCGCCGTACGTGCCGCGGCGGCAGCGATCGAGGGCCTCCGCAGAAGGTGTGGCCGAGCCCAGCACGAGCGGGCAGCGATAGCGGCGCGCCATCTCGGCAGCCACCTCGCGCGCATGGTAGCGCGGGCTGGAGCCCTGCTTGTAGCTGGTCTCGTGCTCCTCGTCGATGATGATAAGACCCAAGTCGCTGAGCGGGCAAAAGAGCGCCGAGCGGGCGCCCACGACCACACGCGCGGCACCGCTGGCGACCATATCCCACTGGTCCAGGCGCTCGCCAGCAGAAAGTCGCGAATGGAACACGGCAACCGTCTCGCCAAAGCGCGAACGGAAGCGGCCGACGGTCTGGGCCGTCAGCGAAATCTCGGGCACGAGCACGCATGCCGAACGGCCGGCCGCCAGCACGCGCTCAATCGCCGAGAGGTAGACCTCGGTTTTGCCGGAACCGGTAACGCCATCGACAAGGACTACGTCGCCGTGGGCGTCAAGGCGGGCACGCTCAATCTGCGCGAGGGCCTGCTGCTGGCCGTTGGTAAGCGAGACCGGCGCTTTGCCGCTCGCGGAGGACAGCGTGGTCTGCTCGCTACAGCCACGCCACGCCCGGCGCTCCTCCACCACCACGACGCCGCGTTTTTCGAGCGCCTTGATGGTCGCCGACATGCTGTTGTAGAGCAGGTTGAGGTCGCGCGTCGTGACCGGGCCGCATTGGAGCGCCTCAATGAGCTGACGCTGGCGGACCGCGGTCTTGGGCGGCGTGTAGTCGAAACCCTCGGGCGTGAGCATGACCCAACGGTTTTGGATGGGTTTGACGGCGGGGCGCTCAACGGTCCACACGCCGTCATCGACCTTGACCACGCGCGGGCTTCCGCCCGGGGGCAAGAACAGGCGCAGGCACTCGGAAAGCGTCGCGACGTACTCGCGGCTCATCCAACGTGCGATACGGGCGGACTCGGCGGTAAAGAGCGGCTTGCTGAGGATAGCCTCGATAGGCTTGATGCGCGCGGGATCGAGAGCGTCGTTACCTTGCAGGTTGGCAAGCTCGGGCGCAATGTCGACGATGTAGCCTGCGGCCGCACGGTTGCCAAAATGAACCAAGACCGTCGATCCGACCTGGGCATCGTTGGCGAGCGACTGCGGAATGCCGTAGGCGAATGGCTCGGAGAGCACACGGGCGGGAATGTCCAGGACCACGCTCGCGTAGGCGACGACGGGCTCGGATACGGGCTCGGGCTGCGCCGGGGCGGCGACGGGGGCCGCGGACTTCGGAGCTTCCTCCGGTTCCGGCGAACCAAACAGTGACAGTTGCTCGGCCATGGTCTCTGTACCTCCCATCCCATACGTCTTTAGAAACAAGAGCCCCGCTCGGGTGAGCGGGGCTCGGATACATGCGTTTACGCGGCTGCTACAGCGCCATCGTGCGGGCGCGGTCGATGCGCGCCAGGCAGTCGTCGCGGCCGACGAGCGCCATGGTCTCACCCAGCGGGGGGCTCACCATGTTGCCGCAGACGGCGACGCGCACAGCCTGGAAGACAACACGCTTCTTGAGGTCCATCTGCTCGGGCAGCGGCTCAAGCGCGGCGTCGATGTTGGCAGCCGTCCACTCGTCCACGCCCTCGAGCGCGGCCTTGGCGGCATCCAGAATGGCACCCATGCCTTCCTTGGCCAGGCCCTTGTTGACGGATTTCTCGTCATACTCGAGCGTCTCGGCCGTGGCAAAGATGGGAGCGGCGACAGTCACGGCGTCGGCCGGCATCTTGGTGCGCGGCTTAACGATGGCAGCGAGTGCGTCGATCCAGTCCTCGCCGTACTCGACGTTACCCTCGATGAGGCCTGCCTCGTGCAGCTCGGGGACCATGATCTCGTCGGCAAACTGAGCGTCGGACATGCCGTTGATGTACTCGGCATTGACCCAGTCGAGCTTCTTGGGATCGAAGGTCGCCGGGTTCTTGGAGATGCGGTCGAGCGAAAACTTGCTGGCCAGGACGTCGCGCGGGATGATCGTGGTCTCGCCGTCGAGCGACCAGCCGAGCAGCGCCAGATAGTTGACGAAGGCGTCGGACAGATAGCCGGCGTCGCGGTACTCCTCCACCGAGGTGGCGCCGTGGCGCTTGGAGAGCTTCTTGCCGTCGGCACCCAAGATCATGGAGATGTGGGCGAACGTAGGCACGGGCGCGCCGAGGGCCTCGTAGACCATGACCTGGCGCGGGGTGTTGGACAGATGGTCGTCGCCGCGGATGACGTGGGTAATCTTCATCATGGCATCGTCGACGACGGTCGCGAAGTTATAGGTGGGCGTGCCGTCGGAGCGGAAGATGACAAAGTCGTCGAGCTCCTTGGCGTCGAAGGTCACCTCGCCGTGGACGGCGTCGTGGATGACGACGTCGCCGCGGTCCTCGGGCACCTTGATGCGCAGGACGTAGGGCTCGCCGGCCTCGATGCGGCGGCGTGCCTCCTCGGGATCAAGATCGCGGCAGCGGCGCTGGTAGCCCTGGAAGGGGTCCTTGCGCTCCTGCGCGGCCTTGCGATCGGCGTCGAGCTGCTCCTTGGTGCAGAAGCAGGGATAGGCCTTGCCCTCGTCCCAGAGCTTCTGGGCGGCCTGCTTGTACAGGTCCAGGCGCTCGGTCTGTGCATAAGGGCCATAGTCGCCGCCCACCTCGGGGCCCTCGTCCCAGTCCAGGCCCAGCCAACGCATGGCGCGCAGAATGATCTGCGTGTTCTCGTCGGTGGAACGGGTGGGGTCGGTGTCGTCGATGCGCAGGATGAACGTGCCGCCGTTTGCACGGGCAAAAGCCCAGTTATAGATAGCGGTGCGGGCGCCGCCGATGTGCAGCTTACCCGTGGGTGAGGGTGCAAAGCGGACGCGAACGTCTGATGCCATGGATATCTCCTCGATTGCAGGATGGATGTCTAACCGCATCAGTATAAAGCAACAAAGCAACCTCCGCACAAAGGGCACCGACCCACTCATTGGGGACAGACTTAAATGACCAGTCGGGGGTAGCTAATTTGGGACGTGTCTCTATGGTTTTGTCAACCGCGTGCTTCGCGCCATTTCGGC
>CATYZI010000035.1 GCA_958415625.1 uncultured Collinsella sp.
CCGTACATGTACGGATGAATGTGGGGAGTGTTCGGATGAAGTTGATAATCAAGGCATAGTTGCTGGGGCTAACGTCGCGGAATTGAAAAACATGGGAGATGCTTCGCAGTCATTGATAATTCTCGTATCGGTCTCCGGGCTATTTGCGTCACAGGCGCGTGAGTATCTTGATTGCCGTTCGGGCAGGAAGATTCTAATTACTGCGTTTAGCAACGATGACAAATCGAGGTCTTTTGACCGTATATATCGTCTTGGTAATGCGGGAAACGGAATTGACCGACTCGGCGTTTATTCGAAATATGCCATGACTTATTTCTTCGACTTGCTATCGTCGTGTTACTTGAGTCGCTACCCCTGCACCAAGGGTGAGCCGCTCTATGGGTCTACTTTGGCCTGGCCCGAGTAGTTGCGGCTCTATAGTTCTCCCGTCTGGAGAATGAGCGTGGATAATCTGCCACTTTGGCCTTGGGGGCACACCAAAAGTGGGAGATTATCCACGCTCGATTTCAAACGGGAGATTATCCACGCTCGATCGATCCAGGGAAGCCCGATCTCGACCTATATATAGGTGCAAATGAGTCGTTATCGAAGTTCGTTCCAGCCAGCGTACTCCACTACGACAAAGTGTTCCCTCGGGAAATGTTACCGCTACATGCAAATCCACCATCCTTCATATCCAAACACAGCAAAACCGCAGGTCAAAGGTATATAGATACGCCCGGAACCGTGTATCTAGAGGTTTTCGTTGACAGCCCCCAAGGTTGCATCGTATTATCTTTTTCGTTCGCGGGGGCGGCGGTCCAAAAGACCAAAGGACCTGCGGATACTTGAACGATTGGGAGTTTGCCCGAGTGTTCGAATCCTATAGCTCCCACCCGTCAAGTGCCTGTATAGCTCAGTCGGTAGAGCACTTCGTTGGTAACGAAGAGGTCACCAGTTCAAGTCTGGTTGCAGGCTCCATCCGGCGGTGTAGCTCAGTTGGTTAGAGCACACGGTTCATACCCGTGGCGTCACTGGTTCGAATCCAGTCACCGCTACCATAGGTAACACGGTGGCTTCTCAATAATATGTTGAGAGGCCACTATGGTATAAAGGCAAAGTCCCGTCCGGGGACGACCTGTTTAGAGGAGGGCTTTATGGCCAAAGAGAAGTTTGAGCGCACTAAGCCGCATGTTAACATCGGCACCATTGGTCACGTCGACCACGGCAAGACCACGCTGACCGCTGCCATCACCAAGGTTCTCTCCGAGACCGAGGGCTGCAAGGCTGACTTTACGGCGTTCGAGAACATCGACAAGGCTCCCGAGGAGCGCGAGCGCGGCATTACGATCTCCGTCTCCCACGTTGAGTACGAGACCGCTTCCCGTCACTACGCTCACGTTGACTGCCCGGGCCACGCTGACTACGTCAAGAACATGATCTCCGGCGCTGCTCAGATGGACGGTGCTATCCTGGTCATCGCTGCTACCGACGGCCCCATGGCTCAGACTCGCGAGCACATCCTGCTCGCCCGTCAGGTCGGCGTTCCCTACATCGTCGTCTTCCTGAACAAGTGCGACATGGTCGACGATGACGAGCTTATCGACCTCGTCGAGATGGAGACCCGTGAGCTCCTCTCCGAGTACGATTTCCCCGGCGACGACATCCCCGTCATCCGTGGTTCCGCTCTGGGCGCTCTCGAGGGCGACGCCAAGTGGATGGACGCTATCCGCGAGCTCATGAACGCCGTCGACGAGTACATCCCGACGCCTGCTCGTAACAACGACCTCCCGTTCCTGATGGCCGTTGAGGACGTTATGACCATCTCCGGCCGTGGTACTGTTGCTACCGGCCGTGTCGAGCGCGGTGAGCTCAAGCTCAACGAGCCCGTCGAGATCGTCGGCATCAAGGATACCCAGAACACCGTCGTTACCGGTATCGAGATGTTCCGTAAGTCCATGGACTTCTGCGAGGCTGGCGACAACGTCGGTCTGCTGCTCCGCGGCATCAAGCGCGAGGACATCGAGCGCGGTCAGGTTCTCTGCAAGCCCGGTTCGGTTACCCCGCACACCAAGTTCACCGGTGAGATTTACGTTCTGACCAAGGAGGAGGGCGGCCGTCACACCCCGTTCTTCGATGGTTATCGTCCTCAGTTCTACTTCCGTACCACCGACGTTACCGGTACGGTCAAGCTCCCCGAGGGCACCGAGATGGCTATGCCTGGTGACCACATCACCATCGAGGGCGACCTCATCCACCCGATCGCCATGGAGGAGGGCCTGCGCTTCGCTATCCGCGAGGGTGGCCACACCGTCGGTTCGGGCATCGTCTCCACGATCATTGAGTAAATTAGCTCTCTGATAGTTGACTTAGAGAACCCGGCACTTATATGGGTGCCGGGTTCTTTTCTGCAATGGATATTGAGCCGTTGCTGGTGTCGAGAAGATCAATAATGGTCCTGGTTGCACCGTCGATTAGCTCTCGATGGCTTCATTGATGTGTTCCAAATATGAATGGATCCACCGAGAACCAATTGATTCGAGGTTTTCATTGACAGCACTTACATAGAGCTGATAAAGTACCATCTCGTGCCCGTACGGGGCGGAAATGAAAGGTTCAGGATAAATGCGTACTCTAGTTACTCTTGCGTGCACTGAATGCAAGCGCCGCAACTATACGACCACCAAGAACAAGTCGAACATGCCTGATCGTATGGAGATCAAGAAGTATTGCCCCTGGTGCCGTCACCACACGCTGCACAAAGAGACTCGCTAGTCTCTAGTCATATACGCCAGTAGTTCAATTGGTAGAGCATCGGTCTCCAAAACCGAGTGTTGAGGGTTCGAGTCCTTCCTGGCGTGCCAGTCATTATTCCGTAAGCTCCCAATTGGGGGCTTACGGTTTACTCATGTATAAGCGCATTGCGCGGAGGTAACCCAAATGGCCAACAAGAAGAACAAGAAGAAGGCTCAGCAGCCGGCACCTGCCAACAACGCTGCCGCCAACTCCAAGGTTGAGGCCAAGAAGGCCGTTGCCAAGAAGAACGAGAAGGCTGCGAAGTCCAAGAAGAACGAGAAGCCTGGTTTCTTCGCCCGCACCAAGAAGTATTTCGCTTCGGTCAAGTCCGAGATGAAGCGTGTCACGTGGCCCGATAAGAAGGAGCTCGTGAACTACTCGGTCGTCGTTTGCGCTTCTCTGATCGTCGTCGGCGTCGTCATCGCTCTGCTCGATGCTGGCTTTGGCGAGGCTCTTGCTCTGTTCTCTGGATTGAGGGGCTAAACCATGTCTAAGCGTTGGTACGTCGTTCACACTTACTCTGGATACGAGAACCGCGTTAAGTCCGATCTCGAGCATCGCATCGAGACTATGGGCATGCAGGACCGTATCTTTGATATCGAGATTCCTATGGAGCGCGTCACCGAGATTAAAGAGGGTGGCAAGCGCGAGACCAAGGATTCCAAGATTTTTCCGGGTTATGTCCTGGTCCGCATGGAGATGGATGACGATGCTTGGACGTGCGTTCGTAACACGCCTGGCGTCACCGGTTTCCTGGGCGGCAACGGCAAGCCCGCTCCGCTTTCCCGCGACGAGTACAACAAGATGACTCGTCGTCCCGGTAAGGGCGATTCGCCCAAGCGCACCTCGGTTGATATTCAGGTCGGCACGTCCGTCCGCGTCACCGATGGCCCGCTTACCGACTTTGATGGCAAGGTCTCCGAGGTTAACACCGAGGCTGGCAAGCTCAAGGTCACGCTGATGATCTTTGGCCGCGAGACGCCGGTCGAGCTCGACTTTAACCAGGTCGCTGTCATCGCTTAAGTTTTCGTCCGTTCGCGCGAGCGTGCTTCTTCTGTGACTGCTCATCTCAGGAGTGCTTCTAACACGTGCGTGCTTACGATATAGCAAGTACTTCACACTCGTGATTCGAAAGGAATGACCATGGCTGAGAAGAAGGTTGCCAACGTCATTAAGCTCCAGATTCCTGCTGGTGCCGCTAACCCCGCTCCTCCCGTCGGCCCCGCCCTGGGCGCTGCTGGCGTGAACATCATGCAGTTCTGCCAGGCTTTTAACGCCGAGACGCAGGACAAGAAGGGCGACATCATCCCCGTTGAGATCTCTGTCTACGAGGACAAGTCCTTCTCCTTCATCACCAAGACCCCGCCGGCGGCTCACCTCATCAAGAAGGAGCTGAATCTTAAGTCTGGTTCCGCTAAGCCCCAGGCCGACAAGGTCGGTCAGCTCTCCCAGGAACAGCTCACCAAGATCGCCGAGATCAAGATGCCGGACCTCAACGCTAACGACATTGACGCCGCCAAGAAGATCATCGCCGGTACCGCCCGTTCCATGGGCGTCACCATCGCTGAGTAGCGATTTCTTTAGGTAATGACGGGTGCTCCGACCGGGGCGCCCGTTAAATGTGTGCAATAGGGCACACGATACGATGTGGGAGGGCTCACGCCCGTTTAACCACAGGAGGTAATGCACATGGCTAAGCATGGTAAGAGCTATAACGCCGCTGCCGAGAAGATCGACCGCGCCACGCTCTACACCCCCCTTCAGGCTGCCAAGCTCATCAAGGAGCTCGACACCGCCAAGTTCGACGAGACCGTCGAGGCCCACTTCCGTCTGGGCATCGATACTCGTAAGGCTGACCAGAACATCCGCGGCTCCATCTCCCTGCCCCACGGCACCGGCAAGACCGTTCGTGTTGCCGTCTTCGCCGAGGGCGAGAAGGCCCGCGAGGCCGAGGCTGCCGGCGCCGACATCATCGGTTCCGACGAGCTTGTCGCCCAGATCCAGAAGGGCGAGATCAACTTCGACGCCGCTATCGCTACGCCGAACATGATGGCCAAGGTTGGCCGCATCGGTAAGATCCTTGGTCCCCGTGGCCTCATGCCGAACCCCAAGCTTGGCACCGTGACCATGGACGTCGCCAAGATGGTCTCCGAGCTCAAGGCTGGCCGCGTTGAGTACCGCGCCGACCGCTACGGCATCTGCCACGTGCCCCTGGGCAAGAAGTCCTTCTCTGAGCAGCAGCTTGTTGAGAACTACGCTGCCCTGTACACCGAGATCCTGCGCGTCAAGCCCTCTTCTGCTAAGGGCAAGTACGTCAAGTCCATCTCCGTGTCTTCCACCATGGGCCCTGGCGTCAAGGTCGATCCCGCTGTCCAGCGCGACTTCCTGGCTGAGTAACTTTTAGTTACTGCCTGAGCAAAGCAAGCATTGCTAAAGAAACCCGGTTCTGCCTCGTGCAGGACCGGGTTTCTTGCTAGCTCGGGGTAAAACCACCTCAAAGGGGACAGTGTCCCCTTTGAGGTGGTTACCAGGGTGTTCTGGCGGTAGAGGACTCGATGGCCTCGTGGCGCTTGAGCTCGCGGCGCATGGTTTGCGAGTTGAGCCAGGCTGCCTGCCATCCGCGGATGGGGTAGCGCGTCTGGTCGAGCTCAAACTGCGTATAGCCGCAGGCGTTGATGATCGTCGTTCCACACACATGCTGCCGCTCGCGCTGAAAATCGTAACCGTAGCTTTGGTGTACATGCCCATGCACCATGTAGTCGGCCCCCCAGGACTCAAGTGCTGTGTTAAAGCACTCAAACCCTCGATGCGGCAGATCATCCAGATCACCCATACCGGCGGCGGGTGCATGGGTAAGCAGAATGTCGCACCCGCCGACCATCCTAACCTTACGCGACAGCTTACGCATGCGCTTGGACATCTCGCGTTCGGTGTACATGTTGGCGCCGTCGCGATAACGCATGGACCCGCCAAGGCCCGCAATGCGAATCCCTCGGTACGTGTACACGCTGTCTTCCACGCAGATACATCCGCCCGGTGCATGACGTGCGTAGCGGTCGTCGTGGTTGCCGCGAACGTAGATGAGCGGTTTGTTGATGACGGTGACCAAAAACTCAAGATAGTCCGGGTCCAGATCGCCGGCAGACAGAATCAGGTCGACACCCTCAAAGCGCTCCTTGCGAAAGCACTCCCAAAGGCATCGTTCTTCGGTATCTGCTATGGCAAGGATCTTCATAGGGCGGTAACTCCCGGCTCATCGTCGAGCTGCGGAATGGTGCCTACCACGTTGTCCGCCAGCCAATTCATCTCGACAATCTGCGCGCTCGGCAGTGGGGGAAAGCCCTCGATCTGCACCACGCCGTCTTGGCTATGAAGCTCGCCGCCAAATGGATTGATGGAGCCCTCGACGATGCCATTGCGGAGCAGCTGCACCAGTTTGCGCGTCTGATAGGGCAGGCCCGGAGCGTAGCGAATGTCGATGACGCCCGAGCTCATGCCATACCAGTAGTTGACGGCGCGAACCTGGCTGTCGTCACTGGTCTCATCCCAGGTGCCATGCAGCAGGCTTCGCACGATAAGCTCGTAGTATCGGCCCCAGTTCCAGACCGGCATGGCGATGCCGACGACCTTGCCATCGACCAGGCGGTGGAGTCCGTAGGCCGTAGGGTCTACGAGCGACTTTGACATGTCAGCGCAGGTCATGACGCTCACGCCTTCGCGGCACATGGCCTCGGCAAGGCCTCCGGCGGGCACATCACCCCAGGTGAGGATTACCTGCGCGCGGGGGTCGAGCAGCGAGGCGCCGATGGCAAAGGCGTTGATCTCGCTAAGCGCGCCCGAGGCGAAGACCGACGCGTGGTAGCCGATACGGTGGTTGTCCGCCATACTGGCGGCAAGGGCGCCCAGGAGGAACTTGGCCTCGTACATCTTGCCAAAGTACGAACGGACGCTTTGGTGGGGAAGGCCGATAGAGCAGTTAAGGAACCGCACCTGGGGATACTCAACGGCAGCTCTGAGCGTGTATTCCATCAGGCGGTGCGAGGTCGAGAAGATGACGTTAGCTCCATGTTTGACAGCCGTTTCCACGGCGGCGTAGAACACGTCCGGATTGTGACAGTCCTCGAACGCCTCGGTGCGCACGATACCGCCAAAATGCTCATCGAGATACTGACGCCCTTGGTCGTGCAGGCTGTCCCAGCTCGATGTCGCACAGGGGAACTCATGGATAAAGGCGATGCGCAGGGGGTTGGCCGCCGAGTAGACGGTCTTGCCCATAAAGAAGTTGAGCACGCCGGAGGTGGACTTGGCGGGCGCCTCTTCCTCATCGACACTCGGTGCCTCGACAAGATCGACCTTCTCCTCATCACTTTTGCCGGCAATGACCAACTCGCGCCAAATCTTGCACAGACGGTTTACGACGATGTCCGTCGGTGTGTCCAGCAGGCGGTCTTGGTTGTACACGTTGAGGTAAACGAGCATAGCGTCGGCGGGCGTAATGTCCAGATGGTCGCCGCCGGCGCGCAGGTAGGCGCGCTTAAAGAGCAGGAAGGTATGGCGCAGGTAGTCGACCTTTTTCTGCGGCCATTTTTCGATAAGGTTCTGACCGAGCATCTTGGCGAGCGTTTCGTAGCTTCCCTCACGCGAGAACTCGATCTCGTATAGGGGGCAGACGCGCCAAAACGCGCAGAACTCGCCATAGAGGCGGCTTTCGACGGAATCCCATTTTCCGGGATAGAGGCGGGTGACCTTGGCCGAAACCGTCGGGGCGTCCAGGAATTTGAGGACACTGACGCGCTTGTTGCCCTCTTGGACGTAAAACCGATGCATGAACTCGGTGACGATGATGGGGTCGCGATAGCCCTCGGTCACCTGGATGTCGTAGAGGTTGGACCACTTGCGGGCGAACTCGGTGTTAAACGGCAGCAGGGGCATAAAGTTGCACGAAAAGGCAGACTGACGGCCCTTAGTAACCGTGCCGACGACCATTTCGAGCGGAATATCCCTTAGGCCAACATTCTCTCGCTGACCTAAGGGGAGCTGGGCAACCAAGCTGTCGAGGTCCGTGAGGTACGGGTGCTCGCTTTGGCTGATGGCGCGACGGCGTCCCTGCTCGCCGCGCTTGCGTGCTTGACGATAGGCCTCTTCCATGGTGTCTACTCCCTTAGTCGTTTAAACAACGATATGAACCATGGTACCACGATGCGAAACCGCCACAAAGGTGCCTGTCCCCTTTGTGGCGGTTTAGGCGATGATGGGGGCGATGGCACGAATGCAGGCGTCGGCTGCCGTAAAAGTGGTGCTATCGTCGCTGACGATAAAGATGATTTTGCCCTTAATGCCAAAGTCGCCGATCTCGCTAAAGAGCACGTATGGCTCCTTGTCAAAGCCAGAGATGGGCGAGACGGCCGTTTTGGTTGCGCTCGTGAGCTCGTCTGCCAGCGCGTCAAGGGAAGCCCACTTAGACGTGTCCTTTACGGCAACGGGCACGGCCACGCGCCCAAAGGGCATCAGATGCACGAGCGTGTTCTTAGAGATGTTGGAGTTGGGCACAATGATGGTCTGCCCGCAGGCGTCCTCGATGGTCGTGTGACGCCAGGTGATGTCTTGGACCACGCCTGACACGCCGCCGACCTCGATATTGTCGCCGGGCTTGATGATGCCCATAAAGGTCACCTGCATACCGCCGATAAGGTTCGACAGCGTGTCCTGAAAGCCGAGCGAGATGGCGATGCCGCCGACGCCAAGAGCGGCGACGAGGGCGTTTGCGTTAATGCCAAAGCAGTTGTCGAGGATAAAGCTGCCGCCGATCATCCAGATGACGGCGCGCGCGATGTTGATGAAGATGCTCGATGCTGGGAGCGGGTTATCATCGCGGTTAAGCAGGTGGTGCAGGGTCTTGGACGCGATTTTGGCGGCAACGGCGGCGCCGATGGCCAAGATACCGGCCCAGATGATGTTGTGGACCCATCGTTGTGCAAAGAAATGAAGAATTGGCTCAAACAATTCCATGTAGGGAAACCTCCTCATGATCATCCAACCATGATACCCACCAAGAAGCCCGTCCGATCAAATTCGGACGGGCTTCTGTGCTCGATATAAGGTTTACGCGGCGGGGCTGCAAGGCCCGGCGGTGTAGCTTAGCGTCGACGCTTCCAGATAATGCCGAGAATGATGGTGACGATGCCGCCGATGAGGCATGCGCCGATCACGGCTAGCGTGCGGTCTCCCGTTGCGGCGAGCTTGCCGGTCGTCTTCTTGGTGATGACCTTCGTGGTCGTCGCGTCCGTCTTAGGCGAGGGTTCAGGCGTCGGGGCCGGTGTGGGCGTGGGGTCCACGGCAGCGGAGCCAAAGCTGATGGTGCCCGCGAGCGAGGCCATCTTGCTCTCCCAGCCGTTCTGCCCAATTAGCGCCCTTAGCGCTGACTCGCAGGTACCCCACTCGGTGTGCTTGGTGGCGTTTGCGAAGGTGGGGAAGTCGGTCGTGTTGGTGATGATGTAGTTGTTGGTGGCGACGGTGTAGGTCTTGGCGGGGTCGAGCGTGCTGCCATCCTTGGTGAGCGTGGCGCTCACGATGCGCTTGCCTTCGGGCTGCGTCCAATCGATTGTCACGTTGATTCCGCCGAAGGAAAGGACGCTGCCGGAGTCGTCGCGCCACTTGTACATGTCTTGCGCCTCCTGCTCGGTGTGGCCGGCCGCTACGTAGGCTTGCTGAAGCTCGTAGCTGTGATTGCACTCGTCGCTGATCTGCAGCGAGTGCTCGAGCGCTGCCAGGAAGTCCGCACCGGTCATGGTCCAGGTCTCCACGGTGTTGCCGTAGGGCGAGATAGCGATGACGTTGCCGGCGGTCACATCGCCCGCAGCGATGCCGCCGCGGATGCCGCCCGCGTTCTCGATGGCAAGGTCCGCGCCCGTCAGGTCAAGATAGGAGCCGCAGATCACATGTCCGATGGTCTGGGCCTTGGTGGTGTCGCCCTCCTTGCTGGGGCGGAAATCGGTGGTGCGCACCATCTCCCAGCCGTGCGTGCCAGATGCGTTCTCGCCGTAGAAATAATTGGTAGAGCTCGTGCCGAGCACCTCGCTCGATGCGGCGCTAAAGGCATCGTCGAGCGGCTTGATCTTGTTGTTGTGGACCTCATCAAGGATGCTCTGATAGGTGGAGCCCTTGTTGGGATCGGTCAAAAGAACGTTTACATCCTTGGCGGTATAGAGCTTCTCGTCGCTTTTGTCTGCGTATACCGCCACCGTGTCATCGTCGGTGCTTTCGGTGCCCTTGGTGTCGTACTCGTAGGGGACGGAAAGCAGTCCCACTTCGGCAAAGGCGCTGCCCGCCTCGACAACGTGGATTGTCTTGCCGTCGGCTCCCGTCACCTTCTCGTTAAGGTTGATGTGCTCGTGGCCTGCGATAAGGGCATCGACGCCACGGAGCCGCGTGGCAAAGGTCTTGGCGTCGAGCGTGTGCGCGATACACACAACAACATCGCAGCCCTCCTTGCGCAGCTGCTCTGCCTCGGCATTGATGGCGTTCGCGGCACTCGAGAAGCTGGTGCCCGCGACCAGGTCCGCGCGCAGCGAGGAGCCTAGCGACTCATCCATGGCTCCGACGACGCCGACCTTGATCTGGTAGGCGAACGTTGAGTGACCTTCACTGTCCCTCCAGGTGCGGTTGAGCGTCTTCGTGATGCTCGAGCTCCATACGCCGTTCGAGGACGTTGCATTCGCGCAAAGCATGGCGAAGGGTGTGCTGGTGGTGCTGGAGCCGGTCATGGTGCGAAGCTTGTCCGCGCCATAGCTCCAGTCGTGGTTGCCTGGCGTGGTCGCGTCGTAGCCGTCGGCGTAGAAGGTGTCCATGAGCTCGGCGATGCTCTTGCCCTCGCTCATGGTGGCGAAGGACTGTCCGTGGAAGGTGTCGCCCGCATCGAGCAAAAGATCGGGGGCGTTGCCCTGGGCGCTATAGAGAACCGCCAGTCCGTCAAAGCCGACGGTGCCGGTGCCCTTGCTTTCGTTGTAGCTGTACTTGTAGCTGCCGTGGATGTCGTTGGTGTGCATGACGATCACGGTGCCGTCAATAGCGGCGGGCAGGTTCCCCGCGAAAGCGAGGCTTGGGATGCCTGCGAGCGCGCCGGCAAACAACGAGACGGTTAACGCAAGACGGGGGACGAGTCTTTTCATGGCAGTCTCCTTAGTTCTTAACAAAAACCACCACAAAGGTGCCTGTCTCCTTTGTGGTGGTTTTCTAAGTCGTTAGCTTAGTAGCATGCGGTCGTTGGCGAGCTCGCCGCCCGAGACCTCCTCAAACTTCTGAAGCAGGTCGGCCACGGTGAGCGACTTTTTCTCGTCGCCCGCCACGTCGTAGATCACGTGGCCCTCGTGCATCATGATCAGACGGTTGCCCAGACGGATGGCGTCGTTCATGTTGTGCGTGACCATGAGCGTGGTCAGGCGGTTCTCGTCGACGATCTCCTCGGTCAGGTTGAGTACCTTAGAGGCCGTCTTGGGGTCGAGGGCCGCCGTGTGCTCGTCGAGCAGCAGCAGGCGCGGCTTGGTGAGCGTGGCCATCAGCAGGGTGAGTGCCTGGCGCTGGCCACCCGAGAGCAGGCCGACCTTGGCGTTGAGACGCGTGTCCAGACCGAGGTCCAGGCGCTTGAGCAGTTCAACGTACTCGTCCTTCTCGGCCTTGGTGACGCCCCATGAAAGGCCGCGACGCTGGCCGCGGCGCTTGGCGAGGGCCAGGTTCTCGGCAATTTGCATGTCGGCTGCGGTGCCGCGCATGGGATCCTGGAACACGCGGCCCAGGTACTTGGCGCGTTGCGACTCGCTCAGACGCGAGATGTCGGTGCCGTCGAGCTCAATAACACCCGAATCGAGCGGATACACGCCGGCGATCATATTGAGCAGCGTGGACTTGCCGGCGCCGTTGCCGCCAATCACGGTTACAAAGTCGCCATCGTTGAGGGTGAGGTCGACGCCGGTGAGCGCGCGCTTCTCGGTGACGGTGCCCTTGTTAAAGGTCTTCTTGACGTGCGAGAGCTTAAGCATCTGCCTCATCCCCCTTCGTGTAGGAGCTGCGGAGCTTATAGCGCTCCCAAACCACGGGCACGCACAGGGCCACGGCGACGATCACGGCGGAGAGCAGCTTCATGTCGTTGGCGTCCATGCCCAGCTGCAGCACGATGGCGCGGATAAGGAAGTACACCACGGAGCCAAAGACGGCGGAGGCAAGACGGACGCTAAACTGCGTGAGGCCGCCGGGCAGCAGGCGACCGAGCACCTCGCCGATGACGATGGCGGCAAGACCGATAACGATGGCGCCGGTGCCCATGCCAATGTCGGCATACTTCTGGCTCTGGCAGATGAGCGCACCCGAAAGGCCAATGAGGGCGTTGGAGAGCACGAGGGCGATCATTTTGGTGGTGTTGGTGTTAACGCCCAGGGCGCGGATCATGTACTCGTTGTTGCCGGTGGCACGCAGCGCCGAGCCGATCTCGGTGCCAAAGAACCAGTACAGGATGGCGACGATGGCCACGGCCAGCACAATGCCTAGGATAATGGCAACAGTGGACTGCGGTAGGCCCGTCATGTTGCTGACGGATGAGAAGATAGTGCCCTTGGCAAGGATGGGCGTGTTGGACTTGCCCATGATGCGCAGGTTGATGGACCACAGACTGATCTGCGTAAGGATTCCGGCGAGGATTGCGGGAATCTCAAAGACGGTGGTCAAGATGCCCGTGACGGCGCCCGCGATGGCGCCGGCGCACATGCCGGCCAGCACGGCGAGCAAGGGGTCGACGTTATTGTTGACGATGAGCACGGCGCAGACACAGCCGCCGAGGGCAAAGCTGCCGTCGCAGGTCATATCGGGGATGTCGAGCAGGCGGAACGTGATAAACACGCCAAGCACCATAATGCCCCAGAGGACGCCCTGCGAAACGGCGCCCTGCAATGCAATGAGCATGCTTCATACCTCCTAGGATAGGGTGGACACGTGATTTTCCATAATAGCGGTACCAATGCATAAAAGAGCTGCGAACGGATGTTTTGTCTCATCCGAAACAAGCAGGGCGAACGCCGGTCTTTAGCGTTCGCCCCAAGGACTCAGATATTGAATAACGCGGCTGTGGCGCGCGTGCGGGCCCTAGACGCGTTACCGCGCATGGCGCTACTCGTCCAGAGCGGAAAGGTCGATACCCAGGGCCTCGGCCATCTCGTCGTTCTTGACGACGACCAGATCCTTGCTCGAGAGGTGCACGATAGCCATATCCTCGGGCTTGGCTTCGCCCTTCAGGATCTTAACGGCCATCTCGCCCGCAGCGTGGCCCAGATCCTCATAGTTGATGGAGAGGGTGAACAGGCCGCCGGCCATGCACATGCCCTCCTCGCCGGTCACGAAGGGGAGCTTGTTCTCCTTGCAGATCTGGCCGACCTGCGAAGCGCCCGCGGCGATGGTGTTGTCGGTGGGGGAGTAGAGCGCGTCGACCTTGCCCACGGCGGACTCGACGACGGACTGGATCTCGTTGGAGCTCGAGACGGTGAAATCGGTGTACTTCAGGCCCAGCTTGTCGAGCTCCTTCTTGGCGGCCTTGATCTGAACGTCGGAGTTGGACTCGGCGGTGCAGTAGAGCAGGCCGACCTTTTTAACGTCGGGCAGGACCTTCTGCATCATCTCGAGCTGCTCGGCGACCGGGGTGAGGTCGGAAGCGCCGGTGACGTTGGTGCCGGGCTTGTCGTTGTCCTGGACCAGGCCGGAGGCGGCGTAGTCGGTGATGGCACAGCCCACGATGGGGATATCGGCCGTGGCGCCGGCGGCAGCCTGCGCGGCGGGCGTGGCGATGGCATAAATCAGGTTGACGTTGTCGCCCACAAACTTGTCGGCAATGGACTTACACGTGGACTGGTCGTTCTGGGCGTTCTTCTGGTCGATCTTGACCTTAAGGCCGCTCTCCTTGATGGCCTTGACAAAGCCATCGTTGGCGGCGTCGAGTGCGGAGTGCTCGGTGAGCTGCAGAACGCCGATGGTGTAGTCGGAACCAGCGGCAGCAGAGCCGGAACCAGAGTTGCCACCGCATCCGGCAAGCGGGGCGAGCGCGAGCAGGCCGGCGGAGACCAGAAGGCTCCTGCGGCTGATGGTGATGTCCTTCATATCATTACCCCCAGTATAAAAATGGCTGGAAACACTGCACTGGGACAAAGTGCAAGTGGAACTATAGTAGCGCTGATGTCCATTTTTACAACAGCCTGGCGGGTTTTTTAATACAGAACCGGATGGGCGGTACGGGTAGTCGAATGGACGGCGGAGGGTCTTATGCGGCGGAGGAGGCGTCGTCCTCGTCCAGGGCGGCGAAGAGCTTCTTGCCGTCGAGGAGACGTGTGGTGACGTTTCTCATGCGGCCGATCTCAACGGTGCGCAGCGTGTCGTCGGCGCCTCGCGCGTCATAGACCGTTCCCAGCAAATACGAGATGCCGTCTCGTTGCTTGATGGCAAAGGGCCGGAGTGTCATCCGTGCCACTTCGACCTCTCCGCGTGCCGTGACACTCGAAATATCAAAACTCACTGTGGTTCCGTGGTCGATGGCCTGCTCGATGAGCTCGCAGGCATCGATACGCTTGACGGGCGTGCGTGTGGCCTTGGTGGATTTGCCGCCTGCGCTTGGAGCAGGCTCGGGTGCATCGAGGTAGCCGCGAACGTCGGCACTCGCCATGGCGACCAGGTGCTGCGCCATGCTTTTTCGAATGGCGATGGGCGTAGAGCGGTTGCGCATGACCATGCCGTGGAGTCGGATGATCTCTTCGTCGGTGAGCGGACGGGTCAAGAGCCGATACCCCACGCCGCGCTTGTACTCAATTTCGTATCCGGCATGGCGAAGTGCGGAGATAGCGGTGTAGATGCTGCGCCGCGCCGCCGAGATGGGCATGCGGGCGGGGTCGTCGGGATGGGCGAGGCGCCGGATCAACTCATCGGAAAGCATGGCCTTGTCCTCACCGGTGTTTTCGCTTAATAGTTGCAGGATGCGAACGGCGCGATAGGCTGCCATCGAGGCGGCGCCCCTCGTCGTGGTCTCGTAAGTTTCAACAGCGGTTTCGGTCATGGCGCCCACGTCCTTTCCGTTTTGGGTGGCGACGGTATGGAGCCTAGGACGCGGGGCTTTCCCGGGGGTGCAGGACGCCCTGGGCGGTCGGTAGCCGTCGGCAAGCGGCGGGTCGAGTTTTCAACAGCTCTGCCCAACTGACCAAAAACTTGCCAAAAGCTTGACGGATGCTGTTGAAAAAAGCGCCCCTCGGCTTGCCGAGAGGCGCTGGCGTGATGCGCTGGAACGCGTTTGGTGGCGCTGTGGCGATTAGAAGTCGGCGTTGCCCACGGTGCGCGGGTGCGGCAGGACGTCGCGGATGTTGCCCACGCCGGTCAGATACATGACCAAGCGCTCGAAGCCCAGACCGTAGCCGGCGTGCTTGCAGGAACCGTAGCGGCGCAGGTCAAGGTAGTACTTGTACTGCTCGGGATTCATGCCTAGGTCCTTGATGCGGGCCTCGAGCAGATCCAGGCGCTCCTCGCGCTGGGAGCCGCCGATAATCTCGCCGATACCGGGAACCAGGCAGTCGGCGGCGGCGACGGTCTTGCCGTCCTCGTTCATGCGCATGTAGAACGCCTTGATCTCGGCCGGGTAGTCGGTTACGAAGGTCGGGCGCTTAAAGTGCTCCTCGGTCAGGAAGCGCTCGTGCTCGGTCTGCAGGTCGATGCCCCAGCTGACGGGGTAATCAAACTGGTGGCCAGCAGCGACTGCCTGCTCCAGGATCTCGACGGCCTCGGTGTAGGTGACGCGGGCAAAGTCGGAGTTTGCCACGTGGTCCAGGCGCTCGATCAGGCCCTTGTCCACAAACTTGTTGAGCATGTTGAGCTCGTCGGGGCAGGTGGCCATAACGTCCTTAAGGACGTACTTGAGCATGGCCTCGGCGTTATCCATGTAGTCGTTAAGGTCGGCAAAGGCCATCTCGGGCTCGATCATCCAAAACTCGGCGGCGTGGCGCGTGGTGTTGGAGTTTTCGGCGCGGAAGGTGGGGCCAAAGGTGTACACGTCGCCAAAGGCCATGGCGAAGTTCTCGGCGTTGAGCTGGCCGGATACGGTAAGGCTCGCGTGCTTGCCAAAGAAGTCCTGGCTCCAGTCGACCTCGCCGGACTCGGTGAGGGGCGGATTTTTGGGGTCGAGCGTGGTTACGCGGAACATTTCGCCGGCGCCCTCGCAGTCACTCGTGGTGATGATGGGGGTGTTGACGTAGACAAAGCCCTGCTCCTGGAAGAAGCGGTGGATGGCGGCAGCCGCGACAGAACGGATGCGGAACACGGCGCGGAACAGGTTGGTGCGCGGGCGCAGGTGCTGTTGGGTGCGCAGGAACTCGACGGTTGCGCGCTTCTTCTGCAGCGGGTAATCCGGGGCGCTGACGCCCTCGACCTCAATGGAGGTGGCAGAAAGCTCGAAAGGCTGGGGCGCATCGGGGGTCAGCTTGACGGTGCCGGTGCAAATGAGTGCGGCCGAGACGTTTTGATGGGCGATCTCGTCGTAGTTGTCGAGTGCCTCGCGGTTCATGACGACCTGCAAGTCTCGAAAGCAGCTGCCGTCGTTGAGCGTGACAAAGCCAAAGTTCTTCATGTCGCGGACGGACTTGACCCAGCCGGCGACGGTGACGGTCTGGCCGCCGAGCGACTCGGCATCGGCATAGAGCTGCGCGATTTTGGTGCGGTTCACGTATCCTCCCATAACGGTTGAATGATAGTTATCCATACAGTTCGATATTCTAGCAGCTCGGCTCATTTGGGCTATACAGATAAGGCATTGGCGGGATGGTTTTTCAAACGAAAAGCGCCCGCGGCCAAATGGTCGCGGGCGCTTGACGAGGTGCCTTTTGGCTGTGTGGCGCGGGGCCTGGCTACTTGGTCTTGGCAACCAGCAGCGGATCGCCAAGCTTGACGAGCGGGTTGCCGCCGATAAGCGTGCCAGACTCGCCGACGTGGTCGATGCTCTTGAGGCGGTCGAGCTCAGAGATGATGACGGTCACGATGTCCTCGTGACCGGCGGCCTTGATAGCGTCGCGGTCGAAGCTGATGAGCGGCTGGCCTGCCTTGACCGTGTCGCCCATCTCGACAAAGCGGGCAAAACCCTTGCCGTTCATTTCCACGGTGCCCAGGCCGACGTGGATGAACACGCGCAGGCCGTCCTCGGTAATCATGCCGATGGAGTGGTTGGTGACGGTGGTGGCGCCGATACGGCCGTTGGCGGGGGCGTAAATGGTGCCGGTAATGGGCTCGATGCCGTAACCCTGGCCGAGCATGCCCGAGGCGATGGTCTCGTCGGGAACCTCACTCAGATTGACGAGCACGCCGTTGACGGGAGCGTAGATGACGCCTTCGCGGGTGGCGAAGCTTGCTGCGGGCGGAACGGACGCCTCGCCGGTCGAGGTGAAGGTGGACTTAAGCGAATCGAGCAGACCCATAGTTGCCTCCAACTTAAATAGGCGCATATCGCGCGTTTGGTTTGCCGGAAACGTTTCATATCTGTTTCGCGGCTTGGTCAACACCCCCTATTCTACGCTGCTCAGCGATACCTCTGAGCTGGGATTATGTGATATATCAGTTGAAGGGAAACTTATTGCTGGCGTGTTTCTGCGTCACGGGTTCAAGTGGGGTACGCTTGAAGGCGAAAAACAAGGGCGCTTAATTTGCGCGAAGGGAGCACATATGATTGTCGAGAACCATGCACTGTGGGGCGAGGAGCCGACCGAGGAATATCCGGCGACGTTTACGTATTTGGGTGCCGAGCCGCTGCCTGATAAACCGAATGGCCGCCGCCCTGCCGTGATTATCTGCGGCGGAGGTGCGTTTACGCATATCGCTCCGCATGAGCAGGATCCCGTGGCGTTTGCGTTTTTGGATCACGGTTACCAGGCCTTTGTGCTCAACTATGTCACGAGTTCTACGGGTGACGTGAGCTTTCCGCACCCCCAGGCAGATCTCGCCAAGATGGTCGCCACGGTGCGTGCGAATGCCGACGAGTGGCATGTCGATCCCAAGCGCGTGTGCGTCGTGGGCTTTTCTGCTGGCGGCATGATTTGCGCCTCGCTGGCAACACAGTGGAAGACCGGCCCCTTTGCGGCACTTGCCGGGGCGCGTCCGGACGACATTCGTCCCGATGCCGTGGTGCTGGGCTATCCATTGCTCGACTTTGCCTATGTGCGCGACATGCAGACGCGCGATCCGCGCATTGACTTGCGTGTGCCCAAGACGGGCGGCAAGACGGGGCGCGATCTGCTCAACGACTACCTGTCGATGGTGACGGGTGGCGAGGCAACTGACGAGCATTTGGCCGATATCTGCCCCACCACGCATGTTTCGCGTCAGATGCCGCCGACCTTTGTGTGGGGCGTGTCCGACGACAAGACGGCGCCGATCGCGCAGGTCTATCCGTTTGCGCAGCGCATGGCCGAGGAGGGCGTCGCTTGCGAGATGCACGTCTTTGACCAAGGTGGTCACGGGCTTTCGCTCGGCAACGCCAACACCGCGGTCGATAACGAGGACAAACAGGTGGCAGTCCGCCCTTGGATCCGCCTGGCTTTCCGCTTCCTGGAGCGCCACGGGTTTTAGTTACGGCGTTTTACCAAACGCCGTAACCACTTGCCGCTCTGGCGGGCTTTTGCTGTCGGTTCCAAGACATCGGCATCGTCCTAGCTCTCAAGGGCTTGGCGCAAAGTAATCCGTCCCCCTTGCACCAATCTGTTGATTGAACGTCGTTGCGTGTTCGCGCTATGATGCATGGTTACAATTGGTTAGCCATGGCAAACGGTTAGCCAAGGTAAACAAAATGCAACGCCCTGTGGGCGCCGGGGGAGGAACACGGACGTGAAGCTCGATACACTCGAGATCGGAAAGGACGCCGTTGTCGCATCGGTGGCATCGGACGATCAGGCACTCCGACAGCATATTTTGGACATGGGTCTAACGCCGGGCACCGAAGTCACCATGATGAAGTACGCCCCCATGGGCGACCCGCTCGAGATTCGCCTGCGCGGCTATGAGCTGACGCTACGTAAGGACGATGCCGCCCGC
Organism: uncultured Collinsella sp.; assembly: GCA_958415625.1. Lineage (GTDB taxonomy): Bacteria > Actinomycetota > Coriobacteriia > Coriobacteriales > Coriobacteriaceae > Collinsella. Next base: position 18,865 of record CATYZI010000035.1, read on the forward strand.
ATTGAGCTCGAGGGCATTCACGATACCGACATGGGTCCGCGCGCTAACGCTGCAATCGGCACGACGGAGCATCCGGCACTCGGCGAGGGGACGTATTCGCCCCGTGCGGCAAAGACGGCCGTGCCCGAGGGCGCGCCGCTGCACTTTGCCCTCGCCGGCAACCAAAACTGCGGCAAGACCACGTTATTCAACCAGTTGACGGGCTCCAACCAGCATGTCGGTAACTTTCCCGGCGTGACGGTCGACCGCAAGGACGGCACTATCCGTAACCACCCCGAGGCGAGCGTTACCGACTTGCCCGGTATTTACTCGTTGTCGCCGTACACGGGCGAAGAGGTCGTGAGCCGTCAGTTCATCTTGGACGAAAACCCCGACGCCATCATCGATATCATCGACGCCACCAACATCGAGCGTAACCTGTACCTGACGCTGCAGCTCATGGAGCTCGACCGCCCCATGGTCATCGCGCTCAACATGATGGACGAGGTGACTGCCAATGGCGGCGCCGTAGACGTCAACCTGCTCGAGAGCCTGCTGGGCGTGCCTGTTGTTCCCATTAGCGCTGCCCGCAACGAGGGTATTGGCGAGTTGGTGGATCATGCCTTGCACGTGGCGCGGTTCCGCGAGCGCCCCGGTCGCCTGGACTTCTGCGCGCCCGATGGCCCAGACGGCGGCGCGCTGCATCGCTGCATTCACGGCATCGCCAACCTTATCGAGGACCATGCCGCGACGGCGCATATCCCGGTGCGTTTTGCGGCGACCAAGCTGGTTGAGGGCGACGAGCTGGTGACCGAGGCGCTTCATCTGGACCGTAACGAACTTGACGCCATCGAGCACATCATTACCCAGATGGAGGGTGAGGCCGGTACCGACCGTCTGTCTGCACTGGCTGACATGCGCTTCGGTTTTATCGGCGACGTGTGTGGGCGCTGCGTTGTCAAGCCGCACGAGAGCCGCGAGCACGTGCGTTCCGTCAAGATCGACCGCATCCTGACGGGTCGCTACACGGCCATTCCGGCGTTCCTGGTGATCATGGGTCTCGTCTTTTGGCTGACGTTTGGCGTGATCGGCGCGGCGTTGCAGGGACTTATGGAGGACGGCATCGCTGCCATCATCGCCTCGGCCGATGCGGGTCTCAAGGCGTTCGGCACCAACGACGTAGTGCGCTCGCTGGCTGTCGACGGCGTGCTTACGGGCGTGGGCAGCGTGCTGACCTTCCTGCCGATTATCGTCGTGCTCTTCTTGTTCCTCTCCATTCTGGAAGACTCCGGATACATGGCGCGCGTTGCCTTTGTCATGGATAAGGTGCTGCGTCGCTTTGGCCTGTCGGGCCGCAGCTTCGTGCCCATGCTCGTCGGTTTTGGCTGCACCGTGCCGGCTATCATGTCGACCCGTACGCTCCCATCCGAGCACGACCGCAAGATGACGGTCATGCTCACGCCGTTTATGAGCTGTTCGGCCAAGTTGCCGGTCTACGGTCTGCTGTGCGGAGCATTCTTCCCGCAGGCGACAGTTCCCGCCATGGTTTCGCTCTATCTGATTGGTATCGTGGTCGGCTGCATTGCTGCCCTGGTGCTCAACCGCACGGCATTTAAGGGCGACCCGGTGCCGTTTATCATGGAGCTTCCCAATTACCGCCTGCCGAGCGTCAAGACGACGGTGATGCTGGCATGGGATAAGGCCAAAGACTTTATTACCAAGGCCTTTACCATTATCTTTGCCGCTACCGTGGTCATCTGGTTCCTTCAGACGTTCGACATTCGCTTTAATGTGGTCGCCGATCAGTCGCAGAGTCTACTTGCCGGTCTGGGTAGCATTATCGCGCCGGCGCTGGCACCGCTTGGGTTTGGCGACTGGCGTGCATCCACGGCGCTCGTCACCGGACTTATCGCCAAGGAGAGCGTCATCTCGACCCTCACGGTGCTTTTGGGTGCAACGTCACCCGCGGCACTGTCGACCATGTTTTCGCCGTTTACTGCCTATGTGTTTTTGGTCTTTACGCTGCTGTACCCGCCCTGTGTGGCGGCTATCGGCGCCGTTAAGAGCGAGCTGGGCGCGCGTTATGCCGTTGCCGTGTTCGCGTTTCAAGTGACGGTCGCCTGGATCGTGGCATTTGTCGTGCATTCGGCGGGTATATTGCTGGGGTTGGCTTAACTATTAGTGACGGCGTAACCTCTGCATATCGAGTTGATTGCGGCCCCGCATCTGTTGCTGACGGATGCGGGGCCGTTGCTATATAATCGCCTCCGCTCAAAATGATTGGAGACGTTATATATGAGTCAGGCAAGACAAGATGGCATCTCACTCAAGCAGTGGCTCCCGCTCATCGGGCTCACCTGCTGCGCGTTCGTGTTCAACACGTCGGAGTTCATGCCCATCGGCCTGCTGACCGACATCGCCGCATCGTTTTCGCTCACCGAAGCCCAAGCTGGCATCATGATCTCGGTCTATGCCTGGGGCGTCATGCTGCTGTCGTTGCCGCTCATGGTGTTCGCTTCGCGCTTTGAGTTCAAGCGGATGCTGCTCGGCGTGCTTGCCGTGTTCTCGCTGGGCCAGTTCCTGTCCGCCGTGGCGCCGACCTACCCCATCTTGGTCTGCGCACGCCTGGTGGTCGCCTGCGCGCATGCCGTGTTCTGGTCGGTCGCCTCGATCATGGCGTCGCGCCTGGTTGACACGCGCCACGGGGCGCTCGCCATCAGCATGATCGCCACGGGCTCGTCCATCGCGCAGATCTTCGGCCTGCCCCTCGGCCGCGCCATTGGCCTGGCCGTGGGCTGGCGTATGACGTTTGCCGTGGTTGGGGCCCTCTCTGCCGCTGCGGTGGTGTACCAGGCCGCCGTGTTCCCGGCCATGCCGGCGGGCGAGCGCTTTACGCTTAAGCAACTGCCCGAGCTGCTCAAGAACCCGTTCCTCATCGCGCTTTATGCGGTCACGGTGTTCATGGCAACCGGCTATTATGCGGGTTACAGCTATATCGAGCCGTTCCTGGCACAGGTTGCGCACGTCGACGCAAGCGCTATTACCATGACGCTGACGGCGTTCGGCTGCTCTGGTCTGCTCGGAAGCTGGCTGTTCGGCCGCCTGTTCGACGGGCACCGGTTCCCGTTCTTGGCTATCACGCTCTCCGGCGTGCCGGTGGCTCTGTTGCTCATGGGTCCGGTCGCATCGTCGCTCGTGGCAGTGCTTGCCGTCTGCGCACTATGGGGCTGCTGCGCCACGGCCTTTAACGTGGCATTTCAGGCCGAGCTCATCAAGTACACGCCGGCGGATTCGTCGGCCGTCGCCATGTCGATCTTCTCGGGCCTGTTCAATTTGGGTATCGGCACCGGTACGGCGATCGGCGGCGCCGTGGTGTCGGGCCCTGGCATCGCCTGGATCGGCTACGCAGGCGGCACGATCACTGTCGTGGGCGTCATCCTCGCCATCACGGTGCTATTCCCAACCATACGCCGCGCAAAGCCTGTCGCCTAATCACGTTCCCTCATCAGTTGCGGTGGAATAGTTCCTGTTTAAGGCCTCTGAAGGCCCAAGCAGGAAGGTTGATTTCCGATCTCAGCCGAACACATTGAGCTAATAGGCCGTTCCCGCAGCT
>CATYZI010000036.1 GCA_958415625.1 uncultured Collinsella sp.
ACGGCAGGCCCCGCCGACCGATTGCAAGCGGTCGGCGGGGCAATTGTGGCTCTTGACAGCGGATTGGGTCATATGAGCGAAAGCCCGCCAGAGCGAGCAAGGTGCCTTGAAACAAGGCGGCATTGATCTTTTGATCATGCCGCCGAAGTTGAAAGGCAGATTGCCGCTCTGACGGGCTTGCAGCGTCAACTGGTTACGCGGTTTGGTAAAACCGCGTAACTACAAATCCCCGCCGGCGCCCAAAAGCTTGCGCATGACCTGTTCGGGGTTGACTGAGCCGTCGCGCGGGGCCAGGGCGGTGATCTTCTTCTGCATCTTGTACTCGTGCAGCTCTTCCTCGAGCTGGCGTACGCGGGCGCGAAGCTTTTCGTTCTCGCGCTCACGCTCCTCGGCACGCTCCTTCATATCGAGGATGCGGACCACGCCGGCGAGGTTGATGCCCTCGTCGGTCAGTTGGTTGATGAGCTCCAGGCGCTCGATATCGGCACGCGAATACAGACGCGTGTTACCGCCCGAGCGCTGGGGGTTCACCAGGCCCTTGGACTCGTAGACGCGCAGAGTCTGCGGATGCATGCCGGTCAGCTCGGCCGCCACGCTGATCATGTACAGCGGTTTGTTCCTATTGTCCTCGGCCATGCTACCTGACCCCTTTCCGTCTCGCACATCTCCATCATAAGCCTGCGGCCAGCCCGTGGGCCACGCAACCGAACTAGAACGTCGCCTTGTAACGGTTGACCTTCTCGCGATAATCGCGCGTGTCGGCCTCGCGCAGCTTGGTCATGGCATCGCGCTCATCGTCGGACAGGTTCGAGGGAACCTGCACCTTGATCTCGACGAGCAGCGCACCCGTGCGGCCACGGTGCTTAACGTCGGGCGCCCCCATTTCCTTAAAGCGGAACTTCTTGCCCGTCTGGGTGCCAGCGGGCACCTTCAGACGAACCGTCGCGCCGCCGGGCGTGGGCACATCAACCGTGCAGCCGAGCGCCGCCTCGTAGACCGAGATCGGCACCTCCATGGTCACGTCGGCACCCTTGCGTTTAAACAGCGGATGCTCCTCCACGTGCGTGGTCACGACCAGGTCGCCGCGCTCGCCGCCGGCAACGCCGTACTCGCCACGACGCTTGTAGCGCAGTTTGCCGCCGTCGACCGCACCCGCAGGCACCGAGACCGTAATGGTCTGCTGCTCGCCCGTCGAGGGAATGCGGTAGGTAACCTTGTGCGTCACGCCGCGAAACGCGTCCTCGGCCGTCACATCGACGGTCAGCGACAGGTCGCCGCCCTTGCGTGCGCGGTTGCGGCCCGCGCCCGCACCGGCAGCGCCCGCGGCCCCGGCAAAGCCCGAGCCCCAATCGCTGCCCCAGGCGCCGTTGCCGCTAAAGATGCTGTCGAAGATATCGCCCCAGCCGCTCGCGCCGGCACCGGCGCCGTAGCTACCGCCATACGCGCCGCCCGCGCCCGGCATGCCGCCGAACATGAGCATCTGGTCGTACTCTTTGCGCTTCTTCTCGTCCGAAAGCGTCTCGTAGGCCTCGCTAATCTCCTTAAACTTGGCCTCGTCGCCGCCGGCATCGGGGTGATATTTTTGCGCGAGCTTGCGAAACGCGCTCTTGATCTCTTTGTCGGAGGCGCTCTTGGATACGCCCAGGATGTCATAGAAGGTTTTGCCTGCAGCCATCGTAGCTCCTCTCCTGTTATATCCGCCGTCCCTGCGGACGGCGACTCATGCTGTCATATGGCACTTGGCCAGAAAGGGCCCCGGGTGTTGCCCCGGGGCCCTTCTCAATTACTCCTCGGTGCCCTCGGCCGTATCGGCCGTGGCATCCTCGGGCGCCGCTTCGGGCTCCGGTGCGGGGCGCTTCTCGCCACCGTAGGTCACCGTCACCATCGCGGAGCGCAGGATGCGGTCCGCCATGCGGTAGCCCTTCTGGTACACGTCGTTGACGGTCTCGTCGTACTGCGATGCGTCCTCGACACGCCCCACGGCCTGGTGCTCGAGTGGATCGAACGCCTCGCCCTTGGGGTCGATGGGCTCAACGCCCTCGTGCGCAAACACATCGAGCAGCTTGGCATGCACAGCGTCAACGCCATCGACGAACTGCTTAAAATCGTCGGAAAGCTCCTGGCTACGGGCATGGTCGATTGCACGCTCGATATCGTCAACCACCGGCAGCAGCGCAGTGACGAGCTTCTCGGTCGCGCGCTCGCGCTCGGCGATGCGCTCGTTGGCGGTGCGGCGACGGAAGTTCTCCCAGTCGGCCTGTAGACGGGCAGTGCGCTCGGTGGCGTCCTTCGCCTTGTCCTCGGCGGCCTTCTGGGCCTCTGCCGCAGCATCGAGCTCGCTGCGCACGTCGGTAAGCTCCTTTTGGGCCTGCTCGAACTTGAGCTTAAAGTCGTTGTCGGCGGCTTCCTCACCGGCGCGGATAGCGGCTTCCACCATCTCGTCCTCGGTCATCGTCGCCTCCTTGTTGGAATCCTCTACCTGGTTCTCGGCAGCCTCGGCGGCCTCGGCCTCGTTGGCCTCGGTATCGTCGACGGCCTCTACGGGAATCTTCACGTCCTTCTCCTCAGAGTCAACGGGGGCGGCGCCAGTGGCGGCCGCCTCCGTGCGAGCTTTACGGGCGGACATGATTACTTGTCCTCGTCGTCCACAACCTCGTAGTCGGCGTCGACAACGTCATCGTCGGCAGGCTGGGCACCGGCGGCACCGTCGGTCTGCTGCTGAGCGTCGGCGTAGACAACCTGAGCCAGCTCATAGGCCACGGACTGCAGGGACTCGCCAGCGGCCTTGATGGCCTCGACGTCAGAGCCCTCGAGCGCCTTCTTGGCGTCGGCGATAGCGGCCTCGGCCTTGGACTTCACGTCGGCGGAAACCTTGTCACCGAGCTCGTTGAGGGTCTGCTCGGTGGAGTAGCACAGGCTGTCGGTCTGGTTGCGGACCTCGACCTCTTCCTTCTGTTTCTTGTCCTCCTCGGCATGAGCCTCGGCGTCCTTGACCATACGATCGACTTCGTCGTCGGACAGAGCGGTGGAGCCGGAAATGGTGATCTGCTGCTCCTTGCCGGTGCCCTTGTCCTTAGCGGAGACCTTGACGATGCCGTTGGCGTCGATGTCGAAGGTGACCTCGATCTGCGGCACACCGCGGCGGGCAGCCGGGATACCGGTCAGCTGGAACTTACCGAGCGACTTGTTGTCGCGGGCAAGCTCGCGCTCGCCCTGGAGCACGTTGATCTCGACGCTGGTCTGGTTGTCGGCAGCGGTGGAGTAGACCTCGGTCTTGGAGGTCGGGATCGTGGTGTTGCGGTCGATCATCTTGGTCATGATGCCGCCCATAGTCTCGACGCCCAGCGACAGCGGGGTAACGTCGAGCAGCAGGATGCCCTCGACGTCGCCGGTGAGCACGCCGCCCTGGACGGCAGCGCCGTCGGCAACGACCTCGTCGGGGTTCACGGACATGTTGGGCTGCTTGCCGGTCATGGTCTTGACGAGCTCCTGGACGGCGGGCATACGGGTGGAGCCGCCGACGAGGATGACCTCGGTCAGATCGGAGAGCTTGAGCTTAGCGTCGCGCAGGGCGTTGGTGACAGGCTGCTTGCAGCGCTCGAGCAGGTCGCGGGTGATCTTCTCGAACTCGGCGCGGGTCAGCGTGTAGTTGAGGTGCAGCGGGCCGGACTGGTTCATGGTAATGAACGGCAGGTTGATGGTGGTCTGCTGGGCGGCGGAGAGCTCCTTCTTGGCGTTCTCGGCGGCCTCCTTCAGACGCTGCAGGGCCATGGGGTCCTGACGCAGGTCGACACCGTTCTCCTGCTGGAACTTATCGGCCATCCAATCGATGACGCGCTGATCCCAGTCGTCGCCGCCCAGGTGGTTGTCGCCCGAGGTGGACAGAACCTCAAACACGCCGTCGGCGAGGTCGAGGATGGAGACGTCGAAGGTGCCGCCGCCCAGGTCGAAGACCAGGATGCGCTGGTCGGTGCCCTGCTTGTCCAGGCCATAGGCAAGAGCAGCAGCAGTCGGCTCGTTGACGATACGCTTGACGTTGAGGCCGGCGATCTTACCGGCGTCCTTGGTGGCCTGACGCTGGGCGTCGTTGAAGTAGGCCGGGACGGTGATGACGGCGTCGGTGACGGTCTCGCCCAGATACTTCTCGGCGTCGGCCTTCATCTTTGCGAGCGTCATGGCGCTCACCTGCTCGGCGGTGTAATCCTTGCCCTCGATGTCGACGACGGCACGGCCGCCCTGGCCCTCCTTGACCTCATACGGCACGGTCTTGATCTCGGAGGTGCACTCGGAGTACTTGCGGCCCATGAAGCGCTTGATGGAGAACACGGTGTTCTTGGGGTTGGTGACCGCCTGGTTCTTAGCGGCCTTGCCCACGACGCGGTCGCCGTCGGCACGGAAGCCCACGACGGACGGGGTGGTGCGGTCGCCCTCGGCGTTCACGATAATGGTCGGAGAACCGCCCTCGAGAACGGCCATTGCGGAGTTAGTAGTACCAAGGTCGATACCAAGAATCTTACTCATTAGAAATTCCCTCTCTCTTTTGCGTTCGCGTCGCCTCGACGGTCTGTCGCGCGGCGCTTCGGCTTGTCTTTCAGGATGTAGTGTATCCCCTTATGGGCTGGAATATACAAAATCTAAGTCAATTCATATAAGATTTCTTATCTCTGAGAGTTTAGGTTCTCAAATGTGCAGGTAGATGCACTGTTTGAGTTCTCGGCAGATCTATTGAGATCTATGTAGAGTTGACTGAGGTTTGGGTCCGAAGGTGTCTGGGGCTGCCTTGCGGAAAGGGTATCCCGGTCTGAGCGCGAATTCTGGGACACAGTTTCCGCTGGGCGGTCCAACCGGAAACTGTATCCCGTTTTTCGGCCAAATAACGGGATGCCCTTTCCGCCGGGCGGTCCAACCGGAAACCGTGTCCCGTTTTGGACGTGGATTACGGGATGCGGTTTCCGCAAACACGCTCAATCGCCCTATATTTCAAGTCACCTGTAGCTAACATTTGCGCAGCTCAACGGCCTCACCTGCATGTTTTTTAGTAAGCCGTGGCATACTCGGCGAACGGTATGAAGATGCCGGTCAGAGGGTATTGCAAACGGTCGCTCCCGTGGTATGTTTTTGCCCGAATCAAACCGACGCGCATCGCCTGTAGCGTCGGTCAACAGAGAGGAAACTACCATGGCTCATCCCGTAATTGATGCCGACGAGTGCATCGCTTGTGGCGTTTGCGTCGACTCCTGCCCCGCTGGCGTTCTGGAGCTCCAGGACGTCGCTACCGTCGCTGACGAGGACTCCTGCGTCGCCTGTGGCGCTTGCCAGGACGCTTGCCCCGCTGGCGCGATCACCGAGATCGTCGAGGAGTAACAACTCCCCCACCTGCACACTCAAAAGTACACCGTGCACAAAAAGGAGGCCTCCGCATCGCCGCGGAGGCCTCCTTTTTTGTTTGTGCGGATAACTAATTTGGCACCGCCGTAGGTTGCCGCTTAGGGGCATTTGCAGCGTCGGCTACGATAGGTCGTCTTCGTAGGGCATGAGGTCTGCCAAGTAGCCTTTCTCCTTGAGCATGGCCTCGATCTCGTCGAGGGTCTGCTCGTCTTCCGCCGCAATGCGATGGAAGTGGTAGCCGCTGGTCACCGTCAGCAGCGGGAAGCTCTTGCCGCTGGCGATGCCCTCTAGGTAGCGCTCGACATCGCGGCGGTTGCGGATGTCCAGGTCGGCCGTGATCTTGCCGTACACACGATGGTTGACGATCACATTGAGCACGGCGCCACCCGCGTCGACGATACTCGTGAGCTCGTCGCCCGCCTGCTCCACACTGTGGCGCACCTTAACAAGACGCGTGGGCACAGCCGGACTGCTCGCGGCTTCCTGCAGCACGTAGCCGCGGTTGGTCGCCACGATATCGTGCCCATCGGCGCGCAGCAGGGCGATGTCTTGCACGACAATCTGGCGGCTCACACCCACCTCACGAGCAAGTGCGCTGCCGGAGACGGGGCCCTTGGCTCGCTCGAGCACGCCCATGATGGCACGGCGACGCTCACGGGCGTTCATTATTTACCGTCCAGCAGACGCAGGTGCTTAAGCGAGAGGTCGAGGATCGGCGCGGAGTGCGTCAGCGCCCCCGAGCTAATAAAGTCAACGCCCAGGTCGGCGAGCGCGCGGATATTGCTGGCGTCCACGTTGCCCGAGCACTCGGTCTTGGCGCGGCCGGCGATAAGCTCAATCGCGGCAGCCATGTCGTCGTGGGTCATGTTGTCGAACATGATGATGTCAGCGCCGGCCTCCACAGCCTCGCGCACCATGTCCAGGTTCTCGCACTCGATCTCGACCGTCGTGGTAAACGATGCATGGGCGCGCGCCATCTCAATCGCACGCGTCACGCCGCCGGCGGCATCGATATGGTTGTCCTTGAGCATGACGGCCGTCGACAGGTTGTAACGGTGGTTGCTGCCGCCGCCGATCTCGACCGCGGCTTTCTCGAAGACACGCATGCCCGGCGTGGTCTTGCGCGTATCGACGAGCACGGTCTTGGTGCCCTCGAGCATCGCAGCCATCTGATGTGTATAGGTAGCGATACCGCTCATGCGCTGCAGGTAGTTGAGCGCCACGCGCTCGCCCGAAAGCAGCACGCGCGCATCGCCGCGCACCTGGCCCACGTGGTCGCCGGCGTGCACCTCGTCACCGTCGGCAACATCAAACAGCACCGAGCTTTGCGAATCCAGCAGCTCAAAGGTGCGAGCGAACACATCCAAGCCCGCGATGATGCCATCGGCCTTGGCGATAAGCTCCACCGTGGCGGGACGCGCCGTGGGGCACACGCTCGCCGTGCTCACGTCCTCAAACGTAATGTCCTCGCGCAGGGCCTGCAGAATCAGATCATCGACGACGAGCTTCATGGTAATGGGATTCATGGTCTACTCCTCCACGGCCTGCGTGCCGACGGCACGGGCCAAATCATCGATTGCCAGGGTGTCGGCGCTCAGAGCACGATGACAGCCATCGAGCGCGGGATCGCCCGCCTGCTCCACGGCCAGCGACTCGCCGGTACGCATGTACCACGCGGCGCGACGACCCCAGACCAGTGCTTCGAGCAGGCTGTTTGATGCAAGACGGTTCTTGCCGTGAACGCCGTTGCAGGCCGTCTCGCCCGCAGCGTAGAGCTCGGGCATCGAAGTGCGGCCGTCCTTGTCGACCCACACGCCGCCCATAAAGTAGTGCTGCGTGGGCGTAACGGGGATGGGCTCGTCCAAGATGTCGCGGCCGTCCTCCAGGCAGCGCGCGCGGATGTTGGCAAAGTGCCCGGTCACCACATCGCGCTCGACGGGGGCGAAGCTCAGCCACTCGTGCTCGGTGCCGTCCTGCTTCATCTGCTCGCGAATAGCGGCGGCGACCACATCGCGCGGCTGAAGCTCGTCGGTAAAGCGCTCGCCGGCGGCGTTGAGCAAAATTGCGCCCTCGCCGCGGCAGCTCTCGCTGATCAGAAAGGTGCGGCCTGGCTGCGGCGAGAACAGTCCCGTGGGGTGGATCTGCACGTAGTCCAGGTGCTCCATCTTAATGCCATGCTCCTGAGCAATGTAGCAGGCATCGCCCGTGAGCTGTGGATAGTTGGTCGAGTGGTCGTATACGCCGCCGATGCCGCCCGTTGCCCACAGCGTGTGACGGGCATGAATCTTAAACGGCTCGCCGGCATGCGCGCCCTCGGCGGCATTTACCAACTCGTCGGCGGGACGAACCGAGTTGTCCTCGTCCACGGGAACGGCGACGACACCGGCACACACCGTGGCGCCGTCACGCTCGCCCGTCAGGATGTCGGTCATGGCCACGTGCTCCAAAATCTGCACGTTATCCAGTTTGCGAACGGCCTGAAGCAGCTTGGTCGTGATCTCCTTGCCGGTGATATCGGCATGGAAGGCGATGCGCGGACGGCTGTGCGCGCCCTCGCGGGTAAAGTCGAGGCTGCCGTCGGCCTTGCGCTCAAAGTCCACGCCCATCGCCAGCAGGTCGTTGATGACCGAGCGGCTCGAGCGGATCATGATGTCGACGCTCTCGCGGCGGTTCTCGTAGTGGCCGGCGTGCATGGTGTCCTCAAAGAAGGCATCGTAGTCCGAGCCCTCGGGCAGCACGCAAATGCCGCCCTGCGCGAGCATCGAATCGCACTCGTCGACAGCGCCCTTGGAGAGCATGATCACGCGCATGCTCGTCGGCAGGTTGAGAGCCGCATACAGGCCCGCTACGCCGCAGCCGGCAATAACGACGTCGCACTCCATATCGGGGTATTGCTTGGTTTCCACAGGAATCCTCTCCCTTGTAATGTGGCATAAGGGACCGTCCCTCATGCCGCATTGTTCTAGCGCGCTGCGTACTCGAGCATGCGGTCGAGCGTGAGCTTGGCCTGATCGGCGGCCTCGTCCGACACGCCAATCTGCACCTCGCCCTCGCCCGTCTCCAGGCAGCGCACGAGCTTTTCGAGCGTGATGAGATCCATGTTGACGCAGGTGGGCTGCACCGCGGGGAAGTAGAACTTCTTGCCGGTGCCCTGGCAGCGGCGCTCGAGCTCGTAAAGCACGCCGCGGACCGTCACGATAATGAACTCGCTCGCGTCGGACTCCTCGGCGTACTTGATGATGCCGGCGGTGGAGCCGATGTAGTCGGCCTCGGCCAAGACGTCGGCCTTGCACTCAGGATGCGCCAGCACGAGCGCGTCGGGGTGGGCCTCCGTCGCGTCGACGATCTGCTCGACGGTGATGATGTGATGGCGCGGGCAGTAGCCGTTGTTGAGAATGACGTGCTTTTGCGGCACCTGCTCGGCTACGAAGCGGCCGAGGTTTTGGTCGGGAATGAACAGGATATGCTGCTGCGGCAGCTCGGACACGATCTTGACGGCGTTGGAGCTGGTGACGCACACGTCGCTCCAGCTCTTGATCTCGACCGTGGAGTTGACGTAGCAGACCACGGCCAGGTCGTCGCCGTACTCGGCGCGCGCCGCGTCGACCGTCTCGCGCTTGACCATATGAGCCATGGGGCAGTCCGCGCCCGGCTCGGGCAGCAGCACGGTCTTGGTGGGGTTGAGCAGCTTGGCGCTCTCGCCCATAAACTCCACGCCGCACAGCACGATGGTCTGCTGCGGCAGGCTTTTGGCGAGCTTAGCCAGGTAGAAGCTGTCGCCGACGTAATCGGCCACAGCCTGGACCTCGGGCGCCACGTAATAGTGTGCCAGGATCACCGCGTCGCGCTGGGTTTTAAGTTGCTGAATGGCCTCGACGAGCTCTGCGGGCACCAATGCCGCGCGCTCCGTTGCCGTCGTTGCCGATGCCAGGCCGGCCGCAATGTCGCGTGCAAGCTCCGATGCATCCATGTTCGCGCTCTGTGCCATCAAGGCCCCTCTCTTTTGGCGAATCTTGGGGCTTTAGTATGACACCTAGGTTTACAGCTGACAAGACAGCTGTAAACCTATGTGTAAAGTTGAAATAAAGATTCAATCATGCGGCAGGTCCATTTTCGAACTGGCAAGCTGAGGATAGCCGAGCTCTCGATAGCGCAGGAGGCATCTTTCGCCACCGCAATACCGCTCGGCGCGAGTTGCGCACCATGAGGCACGAACGGGCGCTCCCCCGCGAGCGGCACGCGCCCAATGTGGCAAAATCGAACTACTAAGGGGGCCCGAATGCTCAAGATTATTGCCTGCGACGATGACGTCGCTTTTCTAGATAGACTGCACCGGATGATCGACCGTTGGTCGACCGAGAAGGGCACGGCGGTCGATGTTGCGCTCGTTACGCGCGGCGAGGACCTGCTGGCGCGCCATGCCGCGTCGCGCGCCGACATCATCCTGCTCGACATGATCATGCCGCTCGTCAACGGCATGGACACCGCACGCGAATTGCGCCAGGCCGACACCGCCGTGCGCCTGGTGTTCCTTACCTCGTCGCCCGAGTTTGCACTGGAGTCCTACGAGGTCCGCGCCTTCGACTATCTGCTCAAGCCCGTGACTTACGAACGCCTGGCGCAGTTACTCGACGAACTTTCGAGCATGCGCCCGGCGGCAACCGACGAGCTCGTGATCAAAACGTCCTTTGGCTACCACGCCCTGCGCCTGTCCGACATCGAATATGCCGAGGCGCGCAACAAGCACGTGGTCTTCCACCTGCGCGACGGACGCGATATCGAGGCACTCGAGTCGTTCCGCAGCGTCGAGGACCGTTTGGCGCAAAATGCCACCTTCTTTAAATGCCACCGTAGCTACCAGGTCAACTTGCGCAACATCGACCACTTCGATCGCACGGACATCGTCATGCGCTCCGGCGTGTGCATTCCGCTGTCGCGCAGCAGCAAGCAGGGGTTCCAAGACGCCTACTTTGCGGTGCGCTTCGAGGGCGGGAGGCGCTGATGATCTCCTCGGTCGAAATGGTCCTTTGGGCAATCCACCACGCCACAACGCTACTCTTTGGCGTCTTTGCTTCGGCGGCGCTGTGCGGTATCGAAATCAATCGACGCCATGCACTCGAGTTGGTGGGAGTCGGAGCCGCAACCGGTGCTGCCTTCTCGATCGCCAACGTCGTTGGCGGAGAGCTTTTTGCCCGTCAGGTCTATCCGCTCGTCGTACACCTGCCGCTTACCGTCTACCTATGCGCGCGCTACCACTTGAGTCCGCTGCTCGCGACGTTGGGCGTCACCAGCGCCTATCTGAGCTGCCAGTTCAGCAATTGGATGGGCATCGCCGCATTTGCCGCAACCGATTCTCAGATCGCGTACTATCTGGCACGCATCGCTACCACGCTCGGCGTCTTTGCCGTCCTGCTGCATTGGGCCGGCGACATTGGACCCCGCCTGGCGATTAAAAGCCCCACCGAGCTGGGTATCCTTTTAATCCTGCCGCTCGTCTATTACATCTTTGACTACGCCACCAACGTCTACACCACGCTGTTCCACTCGGGCTCGGTGGTGACGGTTGAGTTTTTGGCATTTGCGCTCTGTGCCTTCTATCTTATGTTTCTTGCCGTTTACCTGCGCGAATACGAAGAAAAGGAAACCGCCGAGCGAGAGCGCTGGATGCTCGAAACCCGCGACAGCGCCGCCATCAAAGAACTCGAGGCTTGGCGTCAATCTGGGCGCGAGCTGTCGATTCTTCGCCACGATATGCGCCACTTCCTACGCGGCCTGGCCGCTTTAATTGAGGAGGGCCACACCGACGAGGCGCTCAAACGCATCGACGAGCTCTGCGAAGCCGGCGACCGCACCGCCGTACGCCGCTTCTGCGCCAACGAGACCGTAAACATTGCGCTTTCATCATTTAACTCGGATATCAATAGAAACGGCATTACCGCCAACTTGCGCGCCGCCGTACCCGAAACCATCCATGTAGGTGACGCCGACCTGTTTAGCGTGCTCTCAAATGCCTTGGAAAACGCTATCACCGCCGCAAGCGCCGCACCCCAAGGAAAGCGATTCGTCGACCTTGACCTGCGACTTGAGGACGGCCAGCTGTTACTGTTAGTCTCCAACACGTTTGACCGCGCGCCGCGCATGGTCGACGGCATGCCCGTGACCCAGCATGCGGGCCACGGCTTTGGCACCAAGAGCATCAAACTTGCCGTCGAGCGCATGAACGGCAACTGCCAGTTCCGCATTAACGGCGATCGGTTTGAGCTGCGCGCCGTGATGTAGAAGTGCGGCGCCAATCTTGCGGCGTATCTTGCCCGCCAGGCAATCACTCGCCGGCGCTAATCCGCTACAGCGGAGCGGCCGCCGGGGTCAGCTGCTTGATGTAGGCCCACATGCGCTGCTTGGCCGCTTTGTCGGTCAGCGCCGCCTCAAAGCCATCGAGCGCGAGCACGCGGCGGCCCTGCACATGGGCGACCAGGCCGGGCTTGAGCATGGCGGTGTCGAAGTCATCAATCGCCACGAGCATATCGGCGTAGGTTTCGCGCATGACATCGGCCGCGCTGTTGTCAAGCAGCAGCACCGCTTCGGGGTCCAGGGCCTCCAGCGCCTCGCGGAACAGCTCACACGGCAGGGCCTCGCCCACCGCGACCGTCCCGTCGCCCGCGCCGGCAACGCTTGCCAGCGCGCAGAAATCCTCGGGCGCATAACCGATGGCCCCGAGCGCCTTGCGCAGCGCGGCACCATCCGCGCCGGCGGCAAGCTCGCCACCCGAGCGCTCGGCCTCATCCAAATCGCCTTTGACCAGCACGATCGGCGAGCACGCATTGCCCGCGATGCGCACGCCACGCGCCGCAAGCGACGCGAGCTCCTGCTCGGTGGCCTGGGCGATGGCTTCTTTTTTCTGGCTTTGTGACGTGGGCATGCGCTCTCCAATCGTTTGCGTGCCCACCATTATATAAAAGAGCCGCCCGCGAGTGGTTGCTTTGCGGGCCGCTGGGTATAAGCACGGTCGTACTGAGTTTTACGCGGCCGAGCCGCGTCGCATTATGGAGGTCACCATGGCTGACATTAAGCAGATTACCCCCGAGAACTTCGATTCCATCGTTAACGACAACCTGCCCGTGCTGGTTGATTTTTGGGCGCCCTGGTGCGGGCCCTGCCGGTCGCTCTCACCCATCGTGGACGAGGTCGCCGACGAGCTGTCCGGCAAGCTGGCCGTGGCCAAGTGCAACGTCGATGACAACCAGGACCTGGCCATGAAGTATGGCGTCATGAGCATCCCCACGCTGATCGTCTTTAAGAACGGCGAAGAGGTCGACCGCTCGGTCGGCGCGCTGCCCAAGGCGCGGCTTCAGGCACTGCTGGAGAAACATCTGTAATACGCTTGTTACGTATCTGCCGTCCATGAGCGGTTTTGCACCGCTCGCCGGAGCGCCAGGTGCAGGGCGCACGACCACGGATAGTATGGTAGACACAAACAGCCCCCAGTGAACGGGTGCGGGTCAGACGGACTCGCACCCGTTTTCTTATGCGGCGGCGCTCAGGGCGGGCGTAGTAGAATCTGAACCACTGGATTGCCCCGTACAGAAGGAGATTCCCATGCATGACGTTGGAATGAACATGAGCCAGCTTGCCATGAGCGTCAAGCAGGTCGACGACACCATTGAGCTCGCTCACGAGTGGAGCCATCAGCTGCTGCATGCGACCGAGAACTTTGACATGGAGCGCATCGGCGCCAAGCTCGAGGCTGCCATGACCGCGCTGCACGAGGCGCATGACGCGCTCGAGGGCTACGAGGACGCCATCGAGGCCGACCACAACTCCGTCGGCTCTGTGAAGCTGGTGTAACGTGGCCGAGCACGAGCACGAGCACGACTGCGAGCACGCACATGTTCACGGCGCGGGTGCCGAGGCGAGCTGTCGATGCAGTGGCTCCAGCTCCGAGCTGGTCCGCTTTTCGGTCACCGCGCCCGATGACCTGCTTCGTCGCTTTGACGAGCAGATCGCGCGCCGCGGTGACGTTGCCAACCGCTCCGAGGCCGTGCGCGACCTGATTCGCGCCTCGATCGCCAAGGAGCAGATGCGCACGCCCGACGAGCAGGTCATCGGATCGCTCACCATGATTTACGACCATCACACCGGCGACCTGACGCGCCGCCTGGACGAGGTGCAACACGACTACACCGACGAGATCGTCTCGACCATGCACGTGCACCTGGATCACCACAACTGCTTGGAGATTCTGGCGCTCAAGGGTCGCGGCAAGCGCGTTTACGAGCTGGCCGACCGCCTGCTGGGCCTTCGCGGCGTTAAGCACGGCGAGCTCACGTGTGCAGCCACCGGGCAAAGTCTAGAACTGTAGCGCACCTGCCAAAAAGGGACAGGTTTGTTTTGGCAGGTTTAGAAGTTTTACCTACCAAAATAAACCTGTCCCTTTTTGGTCGGTTTTGACGAGGGAGAGCCGCATGCGGCATGTGCATATTCATGTGACGGGCATTGTGCAGGGCGTTGGCATGCGGCCGTTTGTGTATCGCGAGGCCATGGCGTACGGCATTTGCGGCTGGGTACTCAATGCGGGCGACGGCGTGCATGTCGAGGCGCACGCTTCGGGCGCGGCCGTCGATGGCTTTGTTGCCGCGCTGTCGGACCACGCGCCTGCGGCAGCCCGCGTGGAGCGTATTGACGTTGCGGATTTGGAACCAGGCACTTGGGATGCCGCCGACGAGCAGGGCTTTCGCATCGTGGCGTCACAGGATCAGACTGCGCATACGACGCTCATCTCGCCCGATATCGCTACCTGCGACGACTGCCTACGCGAGCTGTTCGACCCCGCCGACCGACGCTATCACTACCCCTTTATCAACTGCACCAACTGTGGGCCGCGCTTTACCATCATCCGGTCGCTGCCCTATGACCGAGTGGCCACGTCCATGGACTGCTTTCCCATGTGTCCCGAGTGCGCAGTGGAGTATGCCGACCCACTTGACCGGCGCTTTCATGCGCAGCCTGATGCCTGTTTTGACTGCGGGCCGCATATTACCTGGCGCGAGGCGGTGGGCGGTATGGAGCTCGAAAACTCGGGAGCGATGCCGGCTGTCGGCGACACGCGCGAGGCCAGCGACGCCATTATCGAGCGCTGTGTTGAATTACTTGCGGCCGGTGGCATTGTTGCCATCAAGGGCCTGGGAGGATTCCATCTGGCATGCGACGCCGCCAATGAGCAGGCGGTGACCGAGCTGCGCCGTCGCAAGCGCCGCAGCAACAAACCGCTTGCTGTTATGGTGCGCGACCTTGGCGGCGCCGAGCGCCTGTGCCATGTCGATGATGCCGAGCGCGACTTGCTGGCAGGCAGCATCCGCCCCATCGTGCTGCTGCGCCGGCGTGGTGCTGGCGAGGGAGATTTCTCCGATGCTCTCGAACTCGCACCGTCCGTTGCACACGATCTGCCCGAACTCGGCGTCATGCTCCCCTATACCCCGCTTCAGCATCTGTTGCTTGCCGCGGCAGAAACCCATGGCATGCACGCACTTGTCATGACCAGCGGTAACTTGAGCGAAGAGCCTATCGAGACCGACGACGATCTTGCTTGGGAGCACCTCGTTGCCACCGGCATCGCCGACGCGCTGCTCGGCAATGACCGCGCGATCCTCTCGCGCTACGACGACTCCGTAGTACGTGTGGTCGACGGTGCCGTTATGCCCGTGCGCCGCGCTCGCGGGTACGCCCCGCAGCCGTTGCCGTTGCCGGCACTCGCCAGCGCCGCGCCTTGCGTACTCGCCTGCGGCCCGCAGCAAAAAGCCACGATTGCACTCACACGCGAGGACTCGGACGGTCCTGCGGCTTGTTTTGTGTCGCAGCATATTGGAGATGTCGAAAACGGCGCGACTTTCGATGCGTGGAACGCCGCGTGTGCGCGCCTGGAAGACCTTTTTGACCTGGTGCCTGCCGCGCTGGCATGCGACTTGCACCCCAGCTACCTATCGAGCCAATGGGCGCGCGAGCAGGCGCGGGAACAGGACCTGCCGCTTATCGAAGTCCAGCACCATCATGCGCACATTGCGAGCGTGATGGCCGAGGCTATCGCTGCGGGCCAGTTTGCGTCCGATGCACGCGTTCTGGGTATCGCCTTCGATGGCACAGGCGCCGGCACCGACGGGACCATTTGGGGCGGCGAATTTCTTGTCGCCGGCCTTGCCGATTTTGAGCGCGCCGCACACCTGCGTGCCTGGGCGCTCCCTGGCGGGGCCGCGTCCGTGCGCGACACCCGACGCAACGCCTTTGCCCTGCTCAGCGAACTCGGCCTGCTCGAACATCCGGGCGCCGCCCCGCTTTTGGATAGCATTGACGAGCAAACACGTAGCGTGACGACCACGATGATCGAGCGGAACATCAACAGCCCGCGCACGAGCAGCATGGGCCGTTTGCTTGACGCCGCGGCGGCAATCTTGGGCATCTGCGGCACTGCAACCTACGAGGGTGAACCCGCCATCGAGCTCGAGGCCGCCGCTTGGCGCGCTTTTGGCAACGAAAACAGCCATTTCACTGGCAATCAGGCGGGTGTATCCGCATCCGTCTCAACATCGCTGGACAGTTTGTTCAGATACGTATTAACTACAGACCCCCTATCCGGCATTTTTGGCTCGAATTTGGCCAAAAAGGGCTCTCCAGACACCCCGTTTGCGGCAAGCATGCCCGGTGCAGGCCCAAAATCGACCCATTTGGGGTGTTCGCAGACAGCTTTTGCCACCCAGAGCCCATCACAAAAATACGCATCTGAACTAACTGTCCAGGCGGCCTCGGATAGCTCCCTCGTTTTGGACCAAAGACCATTTTTTGAGGCGCTTTTGGAGGGAATTGAGGCCGGCGCGCCGGCCGGCAAGCTCGCGCTCGACTTCCATGTCGCCATCGCACGCGCGTCGGCCCGCATCGCAAGCGAGATCTGCGTCCGTGAAGGCATCGACACCGTCGTGCTCTCGGGCGGCGTGTTCATGAACCGACTCCTGCTTCAGCTCCTCACCCGCGAGCTCAAAAGCGCAGGCCTTACTGTCCCTGTCTCCCACGCCGTGCCCGTCAACGACGGCTGCATCGCCTACGGTCAGGCCGCCATCGCTCGCGCTCGCCTCGCGCAGACAGCATCGCGATAGGCTGTTTTGCCAGCCTGCGCGCCGCCGTCTCACAGGTGTAACGCGTTTGCTCGTGACTCCCGCGAGCGCTACCATCAACTGATGGGTAATTAGGCGCCTATCCAGCGCAAAACGTATAAAAGGGGAACATTATGTGCCTTGCCGTTCCCGGTAAAGTGGTCAAACGCGACGACGACCTTAAGGCGACCGTCGACATGATGGGCATCGAGCGCCCCGTTTCGCTGCGCCTCGTGCCGACGGCACAGGTAGGCGACTATATTCTCGTGCACGCCGGCTTTGGCATTCAGATTGTCGACGAGCAGGAAGCCCAAGAGACACTCGAGCTCGTCAATACCATGACCGAGCTGGCCGAAGAGGACCAGCTCGCCACTAACCCGGCCGAGGCATACTAGTGGCGGCGGCGCAGCCGGTTCGCTCCGGTATCGACTTTTCGGCATTTCGCGACCCCAAGCTGGCTCGCGAGCTCATCGATCGTATTCATGAGCTTGTCGGCAACCGCAGCATCAACCTTATGGAAGTCTGCGGTACGCATACCGTGAGCATCGGTCGCTATGGCTTTCGCTCCATTATGCCTGCCGGGCTCAAACTGCTGAGCGGTCCGGGTTGCCCCGTCTGTGTTACCGCCAACCGCGATATCGACCATGCAATCGCGCTCGCCAAGATGGACGGCGCCATCATCACCACCTTTGGCGACATGATGCGCGTGCCCGGGTCGTCTACCTCGCTCGCCGCGCAAAAGGCGGCGGGGCGCGATATTCGCATTGTGTACTCCCCGCTCGATGCACTCGATATCGCCGAACACAACCCCGATCGCCCGGTCATCTTTATGGGCGTCGGCTTTGAGACCACGACGCCCACCATCGCCGCCGCCATTTTGGAGGCCGATGCACGCGGACTCCAGAACTTCTCGGTCTATTGCGCCCACAAGACCACGCCGCCGGCGCTGCGCGCCATCGCCAACGATCCCGAGACCACTATCGACGGCTTTATCCTTCCGGGACACGTCGCTACCATCACGGGCCTGGCACCCTTTGGGTTTTTGGTCGATGAGTTCGAGACCCCCGGCGTAGTCACCGGGTTTGAGCCGGTCGATATCCTGCAAGGTATCTGCATGCTGGTCCAGATGGTTGTTGAGGGGCAGCCCGCAATCGACAACGCCTACCGCCGTGGCGTCAACGCAGACGGCAACCCCGTGGCGCGCCAGCTGGTCGAGCAGGTGTTTGAGCCATGCGACACCACGTGGCGCGGGCTGGGGCCGATTGCCAACTCGGGCCTTTCCATCCGCCCCGAGTTCTCGCGCTTTGATGCCCGCACTCGCTTTGACGTGCCCGTTGAGACGACGGTCGAGCCGCGTGGGTGCCGCTGCGGCGACGTGCTGCGCGGGGCCATTACGCCGAGCGACTGCCCTCTGTTCGGCCGCGCTTGTACACCCGAGCATCCCATCGGCCCCTGCATGGTGAGTTCCGAGGGCAGCTGTGCAGCATATTTCCGCTACCGAGGCTAATGGGTTCCGCCGCTCTAACGAACGGCGGGCCGGTCGACGCTGCGCGCCATTCAGGCGAGCGATTTGCCTTTCAATCGTCGGCTGCGGGCAAAAGCCCAGCAGCCTCCTCTTTCAAGGCAACTCACTTCGCCTGAATGGCGCTCGCTGACTTTTACTTAACATCGATTCTGCCACACTCAGCTATTGCCGACCCCCCACGATTGGAGTTTTCGATATGTCCCGTACTGCCACCGATAGCACTGTCCTGTTGGGCCACGGCTCTGGCGGCCAGATGATGAAACGCATCATCGATGAGGTCTTTTTGGATGCCTTTGGGTCGCCCGAACTGCTCGAGGGCAACGATGCCGGCGTCGCTGCGCTGCCCGCGAGCGGGCGCATCGCCATGTCGACCGACAGCTTTGTAGTCTCGCCGCAGTTCTTCCCCGGCGGCAATATCGGCCGACTCGCCGTGTGCGGAACCGTCAACGACGTCGCGACCTCGGGCGCTAACGTGCGCTACCTCTCATGCGGCTTTATCCTCGAAGAGGGCTATCCCATGGACAAGCTGCGCCAGATTGTGCAGACCATGGCCGAAACGGCACATGAGGCAGGCGTGAAGATTATCACCGGCGACACCAAGGTGGTCGAGCGTGGCGGTGCCGACGGCGTCTACATCAATACCGCTGGCGTAGGCGAGGTGCCCGCAGGCGTGACGCTCAGCGGTGCCAACTGCCGGCCCGGCGACGTCATCCTGGTGTCGGGCACACTCGGCGACCACGGCATCGCCATCATGAGCCAACGCGAGGGCTTGGCGTTTTCGAGCGCCATCGAAAGCGATGCCGCGCCGCTCAACCACCTGATTGCCGATGTGCTTGCCGCAGCACCCGACACACGCTGCTTCCGCGACCCCACGCGCGGTGGCCTGGCCTCGACGCTTAACGAGTTTGCCCAGGCCAGCGGTGTTGCCATGGAGATCGACGAGGATGCCGTGCCCGTGCGCCCCGACGTGCAGGCCGCCTGCGAGATGCTCGGCTACGACGTTCTGCAGGTGGCAAACGAGGGCAAGATGGTTGCCGTGGTGCCGGCCGAGCGGGCCGATGCCGTGCTGGCCGCCATGCGCGCCGCGCGCTACGGCGAGAATGCCGCCATTATCGGTCGCGTGCTGCCGCTTGCCGAGGACGCCCGCCCCGCCGTGCGCGTACGTACCGGTTGGGGCTCGACCCGCATCCTCGACATGCTCGTAGGAGAGCAGCTGCCGAGAATTTGCTAACGACAGAGATGGTCGGGCAGCGCGGCCCGATACACGGCAGTCAAAGTTGTTCAGATTTCAAACATGCCCGACACGCCAGCCCGTTATCATGGGTGCGTCCTATAACCCAAACGGCGGGAGCACCCATGGCAGCAGCTTTTTCCCATGTGATTTTTGATTTAGACGGCACCATCCTCAACACGCTCGAGGACCTGGCAGCCGCCGGCAACCATACCTGCGAGATGCACGGCTGGCCCACGTTTGCCGTAGACGAGTACCGCTACAAGGTGGGAAACGGCATGCTCAAGCTGGTCGAGCGCTTTATGCCCGCCGAGTATGCGGGCGACGGCCGTATGTTTGAGCAGACGCTTGCCGAGTTTAGGGCTTATTACGGCGAGCACAAGGAAGACCACACCGCACCGTACGCCGGTACGATCGAGATGCTCGACCGCCTGCGCACCGCGGGTGTGCAGCTTGCCGTGCTCACTAACAAGGACCACGTCTCGGCGGTTCCGCTTATCGAGAAATACTTTGGTTCCGAGCGCTTTGCGCTGGTGCAGGGCCGCGTCGATGCGTTTCCTCCCAAGCCCGAGGCACCTGTTACGCTGCACGTGATGAAAGAGCTAGGCGCCGACCCGGCAACCACACTCTATGTAGGCGATTCCAATGTCGATATCCTGACCGGTCACAACGCCGGCCTCAAGAGCGCGGGTGTCACCTGGGGCTTCCGCGGCCGCGCAGAGCTGGAAGCCGCTGGCGCCGACTACGTGGTGGACACCCAGGACGAGCTCGCGGCGCTAATCCTGGGCGAGTAGCGGGGCTGTCGCTCAACACGGCTGCATAGATTCTGTCGCGCGGAAAGCGCATCCCGTTTTGCCGCCTCAGAATGGGATGCGCTTTCCGGTTGAGCCTTGTCGGGAAACGGCATCCCGTTTCAGAGCAATATTCCGGGTCGCGCTTTCCGCAACCCACCCCATCCGGAAACCGCGACCCACTATTCGGCCAAATACCGGCTCGTATTTTCCCGAGCATTCGATGCAACGCTGGCGCAAGGAGTGTCCCCGACTGCCGGCAGAGACGATATGAGCAGGACATAAAAACATTGGGAGCCCCCGGCATGAAAGTCCGCGGATCAGGCCGACAATGGTGAGTGTCTAATCCAGCCGTGGCGGCCACGCCGCATTCATGGAAGGGGCTCCCATGCTCGATACTACCACCTTCGTCGGCCTCGACGTCCACGCCCGCTCGATAAAGGCAGTCTCCCTCGACGTCATGACCGGGGAGGTGCGCTGCGCGACCTTCGGCTACGACGCCGGGGCAGTCGCGGAGTGGGTGCGGTCCGTGGACCCAAAGGCCAGGTGCGTGTACGAGTCCGGGGTCACGGGGTTCGACCTGCAGAAGAGGCTTTCCGGCCTCGGGGTCGACTGCGTGGTCGGCGCCGTCTCGAAGATGATCAAGCCCAGCGCGGACAGGCGCAGGAAGAACGACCGCAACGACGCCGAGTTCCTCGCCCGCATGCTGTCGGTCGGCAACGTGGTCGAGGTGTGGGTCCCCGACGACGAGTGCGAGGCCGCCCGCGACCTGACCAGGGCGCTCGAGGACGCGAGGGACGACCTCTCGCGCTCGAAGCAGCGGCTCTCCAAGTTCCTGCTCAGGCACGGGCTCGTCTTCGACGAGAGAACGCCCACCGGCCGCAGTGGATTGGCAACACCTATTTGGACGATTCCGGGAGGGACAGCCCCGCTTCCCTGAACTCGACCGGCGACATGTAGCCCAGCGTCGAGTGGATCCTGAAGTTGTTGTACCAGTTCACGTAGTCCGAGAGCTTGGCCCGTAGCTCGCGCGTCGTGCCGAACGTCTCGCGGTGGACGAGCTCGGCCTTCAGTATCCTGTTGGTCGACTCGTCGACGGCGTTGTCGTAGGGGCAGCCCTTGGCCGACAGCGACCTCTCTATGCCGAAGGTCTCGAGCATCAGGTCGATCTCGGCGTTGTCGAACTCGCTGCCGCGGTCCGTGTGGAATACCTCGATGTCCGAGATGGGGAAGGAGACCGTCGCGAACGCCGACTTGACCAGCCGGGCGTCCTTCCTGGGCCCGGCGGAGTGACCGACGATCTCTCTGTTGTAGAGGTCGACGAGCAGGCAGACGTAGTTCCACGAGGCCCCGACGCGCACGTAGGTCAGGTCGCTGCATATATGGGTGCGCGGCGCCCTGCCGCCGAAGCCGCGCGCGACGACGTTGGGCACGTCGGCCTCGTTGACCGCCCCGGGGTGCACCTTGAACCTCTTCCTGCCGTATGCGCTGACCAGGCCGTTCTCCCTCATGATGCGGCAGACCCGGCGCCGGCTGACGGTGACGCCCGACCTCTCGAGCGACGCCTTTATCTTGCGCGAGCCGTACCGGCCCTTGCTGGCGGCGTGGGCCGCGACCACGGCCGGCGCGGCGGGGTCCGGCGCGTCGGGCCGGTCGGCCCGCGAGCGCATGGAGTAGTACGTCGACCTCGCGACGCCGAGGAGCCTGCACTGCGCTGGTATGGGGTAGCGGCCCTCGTTGGCCGCTATGGCCCTCACTTTCGAGCGTATATCAGCGCCGCTTGTTTTAAGACGTCGACCTCCATCCGGAGCCTGCGGTTCTCGCGCTCGAGCTCCAGGATCCGGTTCTGCTCGGGCGTGCGGTTGTCCGCGGCGCGCGGCGAGCCGGTCGCGTTTATCGACTTGATCCACCTCTCCACGGTGCTCTTGCCGAGGTCGTACTCGTCCATGATCTCGCGCTTGGGCTTTCCGGCGTTGTAGAGGTCGACTATCTGCCTCTTGAACTCGTCGGTGAAATGCCTCGGGTGCCTGGGGTCCCTCATATACGGCCCTCCCGTCTCTCGCGCCCCTCCCGGAACTGTCCACATCAGTGTAGCCAATCCACAGGAAGGGGAACTGGACCCGGGCGCACTGGTCCTGGATCGAGTCGATTAGGTTCGCGGAGGGGG
>CATYZI010000037.1 GCA_958415625.1 uncultured Collinsella sp.
CATGGAATGATATGTGTGTGAGGCGGGCGGGAGGGATACGAGCGCCCCTAGGCGATGCCGCTGGAGCCGAAGCCTCCTTTGCCTCGGTCGGTTTCGTCTAGTTCGTCTACTTCTACGAGGTTGACCGTGGGGACTTCTTGGATGACGAGCTGGGCGATGCGGTCGCCTTTGTTGATTTGGATGTCGTTGGTGGGATCCAGGTTGATAAGGATAACCTTGAGTTCTCCTCGGTAGTGGGCGTCAATGAGGCCCGGCGTGTTGACTATAGACAGGCCCTGCTTGATGGCCAAGCCGCTGCGGGGCTGGACGAAGCCGGCGTAGCCGTCGGGCAGGGCGATGGCCAGCCCAGTAGAGACCAGACGGCGTTCGAAGGGCTTCAGGACGCAGTCCTCGTTGGAGCGCAAATCCAAGCCGGCATCAGTGGGATGGGCGTATTTGGGAAGCTCGACGGTGGGATCGAGACGCTTTATGTTGACGGTAATGTTGGGCATGGAATCACCTTAGCTTGTCGAGCTCTTGCAGAAACTCATCGACGTCTTTGAAATCGCGGTAGACCGAGGCAAAGCGGATGTACGCCACCTTGTCAATCTTGGCCAAGCGCTTGAGCACCATGTCACCCAACTCATGGGACGTGACGGCCGTCAGTGTGCGAGAGCGCAGCTCGACCTCGATGTCATCGATAATCTCATTGAGCTTCTTAGTGTCGATATCGCGCTTGATGGTGGCGCGCATCAAGCCGACGAGCAGCTTATTGCGATCGAACCGCTGCTTAGTTCCATCTGACTTAATGACCTCGATAGGGTCCTCGCATCGCTCAAACGTTGTAAAGCGGTAGTTACACGAGCAACATTCGCGACGGCGCTTAATGGTGTTATTTGACTCCTGCATACGGGAATCAACGACGCGGGTATGTGCCTTGCCGCATTTGGGACAGCGCATGGTACCTCCTCTTAAACGATAACAAGGGTACCATGCGCAGCGCGATAATGATTACGAACGAGCAGGAACCTTAAGATGCGCACCGGCGGCGAGCGAACCATGCTCCAGATGATTGACGCTACGGATCATGTCGGAAGTCTCTTGCGTGGAAAGGCCTTCGATTGGATATTCTTCGGCAATCGACCAAAGAGAATCGCCAGGCTGAACGCGAATGGTCTCGTAGGTAATGTTGGAAACGGACTCGGCATACGCGGCGTGACGAGTGCTAAAGACCGACATAGCGAGGACAAAGAAGAGCGTAAGCGCAACGGCGACGGCGACAATCGTCGGAACCTTCAGGGCAACGCGGGCCGGCGCGACTACAGCCTGCTGATTGCGCGCAGGCTTTACGGTCAAAGACTGAAAGCCGGAGCGGCCACCCTGAACAACCGTAAAAGTGGGTTCTGCAGGCGTCTCGAGCTTAAGGGCGAGGTTTCCCTGGACCATATTCGTTACGTTCATCATGTTCTCCTCTCGCGTGTTTTGCTGAGAACAGTTTTATCAAGCCGCGCGGACAAAAATGTCTAGCGCGAGAACGAATGTTCGGTTATTATTATCTTCGAACAGTTGTTCCTGTCAAGCAGAATTCGAACATTTGTTTGACATGGGTAGAGAGGATGCCCTGATGGCTCGCAAAATTACCAAGCGTCAGCAGCAAATTTACGACTTCATCAAGGAATATCAGCAGGAGAAGGGTTATCCGCCCAGCGTGCGCGAGATGGCTTCTGCCGTGGGCCTTTCCTCCCCCAGCACCGTGCACGCCCATCTCTCTGCCCTTGAAGCGCGCGGGCTACTCAAGCGCGATGCCACCAAACCGCGCGCCCTGGAACTCTTTAACGAGGATGGTTCCTCTGTCTCAATTTCTAAATCTGACGAGCCCACCGCACCTCGCGGAACGGTCTCGCTGCCGCTCGTTGGTCGCGTCGCGGCTGGGATTCCCATTCTGGCCGAGCAGAATATCGAAGACACGTTTACTATCCCGACCGAAATCGCCACTGATCAGGGTTCCTTTATCCTTGAGGTGCATGGGAGCTCAATGATCAATGTCGGCATCTTCAATGGCGATTACATCATCGTCCGTGAACAAAAAAGTGCCATGAACGGCGAAATTGTCGTGGCCATGATTGATGGTTCGGCGACCGTCAAGACGTTCTACAAGGAGCAGGGACGTGTGCGCTTGCAGCCCGAGAACGACGCTATGGAGCCCATCTATGCGACGAACCCCGTTATTTTGGGTAAAGTTGTCGGTTTAATGCGCCGGTTCTCGTAATGCAAAAACGCATCACCATCTTTGATACCGTCCGCGGGTTTACGATGATTTCTATGGCAGGATTTCACGCTTGCTATGATCTCGCCTACCTGTACGGCTGGGATATGCCCTGGTTTACCCAGTCAGTCTTTCAAGACATCTGGCGCGCCAGCATCAGCTGGGTATTTTTGTTTATCGCCGGTTGGATGTGCACCCTTTCGCGCAACAATATCAAACGTGCCGCCAAATACGCCTTAGCAGCACTCGTTGTCTGGTTGGCAACAACACTTGTCTCAGTCGACGATTCGGTTAATTTTGGCATCATCTACTGCATGGCCGCATGCACCGGCATCGTAGCGTTGACCGATCCCGTCCTTAAGAAGATAACGGCGAGATGGGGCATGCCCCTATGCCTTATGTTGTTCGCAATCACCTGGAGCATCCCCAAAACGATCTACCCTGTCCCCTACCTGGCGTGGCTGGGATTTCCGAGCCCTGGGTTTATCTCAGGTGATTACTACCCCATCATCCCGTTTATCTTTATGTATCTTGCAGGATACTTCGCCGCACACATAGCGCAGGGAATCGATAAGACCGTCCCTAGCTGGGCCTACGCCAACCCCCTGCCGGCGCTCGCCAGCCTTGGACGCCATGCACTCCCCTTTTATCTACTGCATCAGCCCATCATTCTGGGCATTTTGAAGCTCATCTACTCGGTACGATAACGCTCAAGCCGCGGTGCAATACGAGCCGGCAGTTTCGCCACAATGCGAACGCCGTCCTCGAGATATTCCTCATGCAGAAGGGTTCCCTGCTCATGCACCAGCGTGATGAGAGCGCCCTCGCGATACGGAATATCAGCGGAGAGCAACACATCGGTGGCAGCTGCCTCGCGAGCAATACGGTCGACGAGATCGTCGAGTCCCTCACCCGTCTGGGCCGAGAACAG
Source organism: uncultured Collinsella sp. (assembly GCA_958415625.1). Lineage (GTDB taxonomy): Bacteria > Actinomycetota > Coriobacteriia > Coriobacteriales > Coriobacteriaceae > Collinsella. The sequence goes on from CATYZI010000037.1 coordinate 3,177, forward strand.
AACGGCTTCGGGATAACGACGACGGAAACTCAATCGATCGACGCTATCGAGAAGATCGATTTTATTGAATACGGTCAGCGTTAAACGCTCTCCGGCGCCGATCTCATCAAGCACGCGGTCGACAGCCTCCAGCTGCCGCTCATAGTCCTCGTCAGACGCATCTACGACTTTGAGAATTAGATCGGCACCCAACACCTCGGACAGCGTCGATTTAAAGGCATCGACCAGACCATGCGGCAGCTTTTGAATAAAGCCGACGGTATCGGTAATCGTCATGCCGCGACCGCCGGGCAGGCGATACGAACGCGTCGTAGGGTCGAGCGTAGCAAACAGCTTGTCCTGCGAAAGTACCGTAGAGCCGGTCAGACGATTAAGCAACGTCGATTTACCGGCATTGGTATAACCGGCTAACGCGACGCGAAACGCCGGTGACTCAATGCGGCTCTTGGATTGAACATCGCGACGCTGTTCAACCTGCTTGAGCTCACGACGAAGCGCAGCGATCTTATTACGAATGAGGCGACGGTCGACCTCGAGCTGACTTTCGCCCTGACCAAAACGTGAGCCGATGCCGCCGCGCGTCTGCTCCTTGGCGAGATGGCTCCACATGCCACGCAAGCGAGGCAACAAATATTGAAGCTGTGCCAGCTGTACCTGCAGGCGTCCCTCACGCGTCTGAGCATGCAGGCCAAAGATATCCAGGATCAGTGCTGTACGATCGATAATCTTTACCGGCTCGCCCACGGCTTTCTCCAAATAGGATTGCTGCGAGGGGGTCAGGTCGTCGTCAAAAATAACGACATCGGCATCCATGCGATGCACCAGGCCGCACAGCTCTTCAACCTTACCGGAACCGATAAACGATTTAGGATACGGCTTTACCAAACGCTGCGACAAGCGTGCCACGCTCTGGGCACCAGCTGTGTGGGCAAGACGCTCCAGCTCATCAAGCGAGCGATCGAGCGGCCATGCATTGTCGCGCCACTCAACACCAACTAAAATGGCACACTCGGGCTCGGGTGCCGTGGGAACAAGGGGGAAACGGGCCATTAGGCAGCCTCAATACGATGCAGGATATCCTCAACGACCTCATCGATCGTACATTCATCCATATCAAACCACACGATACGGTCATCGCGCTTAAACCACGAAAGCTGACGCTTGGCATAACGACGCGAACGCATCTTAATGAGTTCGCGAGCCTCATCCATGCTCATCACGCCATTGAAAGCATCGATGATCTCTTTATAGCCAATTGCCTGCATCGACGTCAGGGCATCACCCAGCCCCTGGTCCATAAGACCGCGGACCTCATCGACAAGACCCTGCTCAAACATCAGATCGACGCGCAGATTAATGCGCTCGTAGAGCACCTCGCGATTACGCGTCAGACCAAACCATAGGGCATGATAATGCTCGCGCGGAACACTAAACTGCGACTTTTGCTGCGCATAGGAGACGCCATCATCATGCATCTCGAGCGCACGAATCACACGGCGCACGTTATGGGGATGAATAACAGCAGCCGATTCTGGATCGCGCTCGGCAAGCAAGGCATGCAGTTCTTCCTCGCCAATACGCTCGGCAAGCTCCTGATAGCCCGCACGGCGATCGTCCTCAAGTTCACCCGAGGGAAAGTCCATCTCATCGAGGGCGGCCTTGAGATACAGCCCCGTACCTCCGCAAAAAACCGGCAGGCAACCCGAACCAAGGAGACGTTCAACATGCGCGCGAGCGTCAGCCTGATAAAGCGCAGCAGAATATGCCACACCCGGCTCTACAATGTCGACGAGACGCAGCGGCGCCGTGCACTCATCGGGCGCCATCTTTGCGGTACCGATGTCCATGCCACGATAGATTTGCATCGCATCGCACGACAGCACTTCGGACGAAAGACGAACTGCCAAACGGTCGGCAACATCACTCTTACCAACCGCCGTCGGACCGACAATCGCAACGGCGGAAAGACCTGCCCCGGGAGAAACCATTAGCGCGGCTCGCCCACAACGGAGCCGGACAAATACCAGGTCTTGGCAACGTCAACGTCAACATCAACGATCTTACCAACAAGCTGATCGATGCTGTAACCCTCGGGGATAGGCGCATGCACGGTCTGATTCTTGGGACTCTTGCCCAGCAGGACCGCGTCGTTCTTTTTACTCGTTCCCTCAATGAGCGCCGGAACCACAGTATGAAGCTCACCCTGGTTATACTCGTGTGCCGTGGTCTCGATAACCTTAACCAGACGGTTGAAACGCTCGAGAATAACCTCATGCGGCGTAGGATCGTCAATCTCGGCGGCCGGGGTACCGGCGCGCTTGGAATAGATGAAGGTATAGGCCTGAGCATAGCGGACCGTCTCGGCAAGTGAGAGCGTCTGCTCAAAGTCTTCTTCAGTCTCACCCGGGAAGCCAACGATAATGTCGGTCGAGAGCGCGATATCGGGCATGCGGTTGCGAATGCGATCGACAAGGCCCAGATAGTACTCGCGTGTATAACGGCGATTCATCTCTTTGAGAATCCGCGTCGAACCTGACTGGACGGCCAAGTGCAGCTGCGGCATAACGGCAGGCGTCTCGGCCATGGCGTCGATGGTCTCGGGCAACAGGTCCTTGGGATGCGAAGACGTAAAGAAGATGCGCTCCACGCCCGTATCGCCCACGGCACGCAGCAGATCGGCAAAACGCGGCTTGCCAAACAGATCGCGACCATATGAGTTAACGTTTTGGCCCAGCAGCGTAATCTCACGCACGCCCTGGCGCACCAAACCGGTCACCTCGTCGACAATCTCCTCGAAGGGGCGGCTCTTTTCGCGACCGCGCACGTACGGCACGATGCAATAGGTGCAGAAATTATTGCAGCCCGTCATGATGGGCACCCAGGCGTGATACTGAGTCTCGCGATGCCACGGCATGCTCATGGCATCCGTATCCTCATGCTCATTGGTGCGGATATGACGCTTACCATCAAGAAACGCCTCGGCAATGAGCTCGGCCACATGTGCAATGGAATGCGTGCCAAAGATGACATTGACGTTATCGACGTTGGTGAGCAGGCCCTCGCCATCGCGCTGCGCGATGCAACCGCCAACGGCAACCACGCGCTTGCCCGAAGGCGAAGGCGGCAGGCTTTTGCAGGAATTGCACTGACCGTACAGGCGAGTATCGGCGGCCTCGCGCACGCAGCACGTCATGAAGACAACGATATCGGCATGCGCGGGATCGAGCGCCATGAGGCAGCCATACGAATCAAGCAGACCGCTCACACGCTCGGAGTCGTGCTGATTCATCTGGCAGCCAAATGTGCGGATAAAGTAGGTTTTACCGGCAAGAATATCGCGTACGGAACGCTGGTCCATGTGCATAAGTCCTAACGATGGGGAGCGAAACAAGGCAAGCAGAAGCTATGCCACAGGCTTAACATCATCCATGACGACGTTATCCATAGCAGCTCGATTGATCTGGTGAACGTAGATAGAAAGGCGGATGGCCGTGCGCGACTCCCCGTTAATGAGGATGTCGGAGAACACGGGCGCGCAGGAAATATCAAAACCGGTTGGAATCAAAAAACCGCGCGCGATAGCAACGGCCTTAATAGCCTGGTTGACGGCACCGGCGCCGACACACTGGATGTTGACGGGTACACCATCCTTGACCATGCCGGCGATGGCGCCGGCAACGGACGCGGGCGATGATTTGCTTGATACCTTCAGGCAATCCATGAAGAAACTCCTGCATTTAAAAGTACGTTTTAACTGCAATAACTGTATCGTACCGAGTGGACTCGGTAAAGGCACTATTCCTCTTTGGCAAGATCAAAGGTCACGGTGATTCGATCACGCGAAACACGGATCTTTGGGTCGCCGCAAAGGTTGAAATAGTACCGGGTGGCAAGGTCATTAAAGTCGCGTTCCACAGCGCGCGAAAACTGTGCCATGTCATCCTTGGCAATACGTAGCCCGCGACGATCCTTCGCGAGATCGACAGGAGCCGGCGCATGCGAGGACGAATCACGCTCGCGCAGCAGACGCGCGGTCACACCGCGAACGGGCTTAATCTGCCCTGCCAAAATGCGATGGGCCGTGCGCTCGGACATCTCAAGACCCAAACCCGAACAAATACGGATAAAGTCCTCGGCATCAGAAGCAAGGCCTAAACGATCGACAACCGGAAGCTCGCTCTCGTCATCAATGAACAGGAGACGAGACGTATCGAGCCGACTTGACGCTTGAGCATAAAGGGTCGCGGCAATCTCAGACGGAGAACCGAGATAGACATCGCAACCACGCAACTCCTCGAGCGCAAACTCACAAGCAGCGCGAATAATATTATGTGGACCGCGAGCGCAGACATAACGTCCGTCCTCATCCTTGACGGCCTGGGGCCAGCTGGACTGATCGGCACGCTCACTGAGGCGGTCGGCCGCAACGCTCACCTTGAAGGCTGAACCAAGATCGACGCCGGACGTGACCACACGGGCCTCGTCGGTGTTCTGCTTAATCGAAAACAATGCCATGCCACGACCGTGAACGCCCCAACGGTCCATCTTCATGCTCTCGAGCTTGGAGGTAACGCGGGCATCAAAGATTCGCTCTTGCATATCCTGCGGAACGCCAGAACCGTTATCCAGAAAGACAAGCGTGCGGACGCCATCTTCCTTGGTCGTGGCGAGATAGACCTTGTCGGCGCCGGCATCGCGAGCATTACGGAGCATTTCGATGACGATGTCCTCGACATGCTGAATGTCGTGCTTAGCCTGGCGCCGCTCGGCCTCCGAAACGCGGAGGCGGACATACCCCTCGCCAAGGTTCTCCTCGACGCGAAGGTTGCCCTCCCCCGACATCGACGCGATAAATGAGATGAGCTCGTTCGCGTCGCTCATGTTATTTAGCGATATCGACAGCGCGGCTCTCGCGAATCACGACGACGCGCACCTGACCGGGATACTCCATCTCTTCCTCGATCTGATGGGCGATATCGTGAGCCAGGACCGTGGACTGGGCATCGGAGATCTTGTCCGGCTGGACCATGACGTGGACCTCGCGACCGGCCTGCATGGCATAGGTACGTTCGACGCCGTCATGGGAGTTGGCGATCTCCTCGAGCTTCTCAAGACGCTTGATGTAGTTCTCGGCAGACTCGCGACGGGCACCGGGGCGAGAGGCAGAGACAGCATCGGCGGCCTGCACCAGGACATCGAGCACCGTGTTGGGGTCGACATCGGCATGGTGAGCCTCAATAGCGTGGACGATAACGGGCTTCTCGCCATAACGGCGGGCAAGCTCGGCGCCGATGACGGCATGCGGGCCCTCGACGTCGTGGTCGATTGCCTTGCCCAGGTCATGAAGCAGGCCGGCGCGCTTGGCGGTCACAACGTCCAGGCCAAGCTCGGAAGCCATCACGCCGCACAGATCAGAGACCTCGAGGGAATGCTGAAGCACGTTCTGACCAAACGAGGTACGGTAGCGCAGGGCACCAAGGGTCTTGACGATCTCGGGGTGCAGATCGTGGATGCCGGTATCGAAGGCAGCCTGCTCGCCAGCCTCGCGCACGCGCTGCTGAACCAGGTCGGCGGCCTTGTGATACATCTCCTCGATACGGGCAGGGTGAATGCGGCCGTCGGCGATGAGGTTCTCGAGGGCGACACGGGCGGTCTCACGACGGACCGGGTCGAAGCTCGAAAGAACGACGGTCTCGGGCGTGTCGTCGATCACGAGGTTGACGCCGGAAACCTGCTCGAAGGTCCGGATGTTGCGACCCTCGCGACCGATGATACGGCCCTTGAGGTCATCAGAGGGAATGTGCACGGAGGTAACGGTAACCTCGGCAGTGTGGTCGGCAGCGCAGCGCTGAATCGCCAGAGACAGAATCTCCTGGGCGGTCTTGTGGCACTCGGCGCGAACCTGCTGCTCGGACTCGCGAATGATCGTGGCGGCCTCGTGGGTGACCTCGCCGCGAACCTTATCGAGGAGCTCCTTGTGGGCGTCCTCGCGGGTAAGGTCGGCGATACGCTCGAGCTCGGAGGTCTGCTTTGCACAGAGCTCCTCGAGCTCACGGGAGCGCTTCTCGACCTGACCGGCCTGGCTGGACAGCTGATGCTCGCGCTTGTCGAGAGCGTCGTTGCGGCGATCAAGGGATTCCTCGCGCTGCATCACGCGGTTCTCGAGCGTACGAATCTCGTTCTTACGCTGCTTGTCCTCGGCCTCGGCGGCCTGCTTGTTCTTGATGATCTCCTCTTTAGCCTCGAGCAGAGCCTCTTTTTTGAGGGTCTCGGCCTGACGCTTAGCATCACCGATCAGGGACTCAGCCTGTGCGTGTGCCGACTGGATTTTTTCGTCGGCCTCGTGAAGACTACCCTGCTTGGCGGTGCGCATGTAGGCAATGGCGGCGATGGCACCCAAAACGATGCCAACGAGCGCTGCGATGATAGGCATGCTCACTCCTTTTTATGGATTCGTTACACAACAAAGCGAACCGTCCTTACGAACGGCTCGCGACATTTGAGTAATATGGGCGCAGCTTATGCGGGTCGGATACAGATAAACATATAAACAAACTCATCACAGATGAGCACATATCACAAAGCAAATGACGCTGTTTATCGTACGTTGAACCACAACAACTGTCAAATAAATGCCCCCAACACGGCGGCTAAAACACGGTGAGCGGCAGGGCCACAAAACGCATACGCCTAAACCGCACATTCCTCGCGTTCGGCATCGAGACGTGCCTTAACGGCATCGGCGGCGATATGATACGAGAAGCCCTTGCCCATCAAAAACCGAACCAGTTTTTCGAATCCGCGCGTCTCTGGAACACGCCGCTTGGCGAGCAGGGCTGACGCACGCGCCAAATCGTCTTCGACGGCAAAATAATCCTCGGGATAACCGGGAATGTCATCGAGCACGACATGACGGCGCTTGAGCTCGGTCTCGATTTTGCGCTGTCCCCAACCGCGCCGCTTGCGCTCCTCGATAAAGTACGAGCAAAAGCGGTTCTCGTCTAAAAAGCGATACTCGGTGGCGCGCTCGACGGCGAAATCGATTGCGGTCTGGTGAAAGCCGTAGCGAGCCAGCTTGTCACGGACCTCGCCCGTCGCATGGTCGCGGCGCGATAACATCTCGGTCACCATGGTAAGTGCACATTTACGCTCGACGAGCTGCACCGCCTCACGAAAGTTGTCCCAATCACAGGGAAGATCGGGGCGGTTTTTGACATACAGGCGCGCGACCCGCACGGGAATCCAAATGGACCGCTCAAAACCGCCCTCAAGCTCACAATCGATATGTGCGCAAGGCTTTTTGGACGCATACCCGCTCGAGAACGAGGAGGCCGCCTTCTTATCGGGAAAGACGACCGTGGCCTCGGTCACCGTATACGACATGAGCGCAACCGCTACTCGTCGTCATCATCGAGCATGGCGGAACCATCGATGGCGTAAAGCTCGTCAAACTCCTCAGGCGCAGGCTGATCGGTCAGCTCGACCTCGGATGGAGCATCGTCGTCAAACTCAAGCCCGCAGGCAAGGCGGACCTTATGCTCAATCTCGTCGGCGCAATCAGGGTGTTCGCGCAGGAACGCCTTGGCGGCCTCGCGACCGTTGCCGAGCTTGTCCTCGCCATAGGCAAACCAGGAGCCCATCTTCTTGCAGATGCCGCACTCGACAGCCATGTCCAGAATCGAGCCCTCCTTAGAGATGCCCGTACCGTACATGATGTCGAACTCAGCAGAACGGAACGGAGCTGCCACCTTGTTCTTAACGACCTTGGCGCGCACGCGGTTACCGATAACCTCATCCTTAAGCTTAATGCTGTCGATGCGGCGAATGTCGATACGCACCGAAGAGAAGAACTTAAGGGCGCGGCCGCCCGTCGTGGTCTCGGGGTTGCCGAACATGACGCCGATCTTCTCTCGCAGCTGGTTAATGAAGATGCATGTCGTGTTGGACTTGGACAGCGAGCCGGCGAGCTTGCGGAGCGCCTGACTCATCAGGCGAGCTTGCAAACCGACCGTGGTATCGCCGATCTCTCCCTCGATCTCGGCACGCGGGGTCAGCGCGGCGACGGAGTCGACGACGATGGCATCGATGGCGCCGGAACGCACGAGCATGTCAACAATCTCGAGCGCCTGCTCACCCGTATCAGGCTGGGAAATCAGTACCTCGTCGATATCCACGCCAATGCGCGCGGCATACGTGGGATCGAGCGCGTGCTCGGCATCGATAAATGCCACCACGCCACCCATTGCCTGGGCCTCGGCCAGGATCTCAAGCGAAAGCGTCGTCTTACCGGAGGACTCAGGACCGTAAATCTCGACGATGCGGCCGCGCGGCACACCGCCGATACCCAGAGCGGCATCGAGTGCCAGAGCGCCCGTAGGGATGGCCTCGACCTCGAGCTCGGGGCCACCGTCGCCGTACCTCATGATGGAACCCTGGCCGAATTTCTTCTCGATCTCGGCCTTGGTGGTGGCGATCATCTCATCGCGCTCTTTACCCGTCGTGCGAGCATGAACGGTACGTACGGGACCTGAATTCTTGGCCATGAAAAGCCCTCCTCTTAACAACCTGCATCGATAATAAACGAACGGCTGTTCGTGGTCAACCGTTCAGATAAATCATATGCAGGCAGTCTTTCCAAAACCCAACCAAACGCCGACCTAACACTGACCAAATGCTTGACCACAAAGGGGCAAATAAGAACAAGAAAGGCAAAAATACACCTATGACCAGCGCAAACGCTAAATTCGTCAGGGGTCCCTATCTCCACAATTAAGGGGCCCGAAGGCCCCTTAAAACACGTCTATTCCATAGAGTTAAGCACAAGGGCAATGCGTCCCAATGCCTCCGCGACCGCATGGGCACGAACACACGAACGGTCGCCCTCATAGTGGCAGCGCACAGAGTCCACGACCGGCACTTCCCCATCAGCCGCGCGATACGCCCAGCCAATATAGAAAGTGCCAGCCGGATCGTCCTCAGTGCCGCCGCCGGGGCCGGCATAACCCGTTGCGCTCACTGCAATATCGCTCTGGTACAGCTCCAGCGAACGCGCCGCCATCTCGCGCGCGGTCTGATGCGACACCGCGGTATAGCGGTCGAGCGTCTCCTGATCAACACCCAAAACGCGATGCTTGATCTCATCGCAGTAGGTCACCGCACCGCCACGCAGCACCGCCGAGGCGCCCGGGATATCGGCAATCGTCGAGGCGATCATACCTGCTGTCAGCGACTCAGCCGTCGAAACCGTCACGCCCCGAGCGCTCGCGCGCTCGACAATATGACGCGCCAGCTCCTCGTTATGTGCGGAAATCTGCTCAAAAGAGTCCGTCATACCCACCAGAACCTAGACCGAAAAGACGATCTTGCGGCAGTTCCAGAAGTACTGGGCGCCCGAGATAACGGTCAGGACAACGGCAACGGCGTACAGGAAGCGCGACACCGAGTAGATGCCGAGCGTCAGCGCCAGCGGGCCAAGGTGCAAGCCGGCCATCGCAAAGACGCACAGGTAACCGCAGATGGAGACCATCGTGGTCGCCGTCTTGTACTTGCCAAGCTTATCGGCGGCAACGACCACGCCGGCGGCACTCGCAACCATGCGCAGGGCGCTTACCAGCAGCTCGCGGAACAAGATGATGAACACGGACCAAACCGACACGGCACCAAAGTCCAAGAATAGCAGCAGGGCCGAGAATACGAGCAGCTTGTCGGCGATGGGGTCCAAGAATTTACCGAAGTCGGTAATCTCGTTGCGCGAGCGCGCCAGGTAGCCGTCAACCTTATCGGTGCACGACAGGATGACGTACAGAATGAAGGCAGCGGCGGCGAGCGGGCCGTCGAAGGTGCTCCAATCTGTACCGGCAACACTCGTGTGAGAAAGCGCCGACACAATCATGAACACCGGGATAAAGACGATGCGAACGCACGTCACGATGTTGGCGGGCGTCCAAACACTCGTCAGTTCCTTATTGCTCTCGTTTGCCACGACGCTCTCCTACTCCACAACATGGCCGATAAGCTCATAGCAGAAGCTATCGGTAAACTCGACCGTCAGAATATCGCCCACAGATGCCTCGCTGGCATCCAGATGCACCGCGCCATCGGAATCAGGCGCCTGGAACCAGGCATGTCCGATCAGCTCGGCGCCGTCCTCGGTCTCTTCGATACCGTCGACAATCACCTGGGCGCGCTCGCCCACATGTGCGGCAGTTGCAGCAAAACCGAGCGACTCGGCCAGGTCCATGGCCTCCTGGGCGCGCTCGAGCTTGACCTCTTCGTCGACCTGGCCCTCCATCTTGGCGGCCAGGCTGCCCTCCTCCTGCGAGTAGGCAAAGACGCTCGTGTAGTCGAAGCCGACGGTGTCCATAAAGTCGATAAGGTCGCGGAACTCGTCGTCGGTCTCGGTCGGGAAGCCGACCATGGCCGTGGAACGGATCACGATGCCGGGGATGCGCTCACGCAGATCGCGGAACAGGTCCTCGAGCTCCTGGCGCGAACCAGAACGGCGCATAGCCTTGAGGATGCGCGCGTCGCAGTGCTGCACGGGGATATCGATATAGGGCAGCACCTCGGGGGTATCGCGAATCGTCTCGATAAGCTCGTCGGACATGCCCTCAGGCTGCAGGTAGAGAACACGGACCCAGACGTTCTGCGGACGCACGGCCTCGGCTACGGCGCGCAGCAGCTGCGCCAGATTGCGCGGCGAGCCCTCGGCGACGTCACCATCCGCAAAGTCGGTGCCCCAGATGCCCGTGTCCTGGCCGATCAGCACGATCTCTCGCACGCCACCGGCAACCAAGTCGCGCACCTCGGAAATAATGCTCTCGGCATTGCGCGAGTGATAACGACCGCGGATATACGGGATCATGCAGAAGCTACAGAAGCGGTTGCAGCCATCGGAGATCTTGACGTAGGCGACAGCGCCCTCGACGGTGCGCTTGACCTGCGGAATATAGGCGGCAATCTCGCGCTCGACGCCCAGCACGCCATCGATGACCGCCACGATGCCATCCTCCTCGTCGGCCTTCACAAAGGCAGCGACCTCGGGCAGCTCATCGGGCAGATCGTCGCCATAGCGCGACGGCACACAGCCGCACATGACGATGGGGCAAGAACGAACGCCGTCCTGAACCTCGTTGGCGAGCTCGAGCGTGGTCTCGATGCTCTCGGACGTTGCGGAGGCGAGGAACGAGCATGTATTGACGATGGCGATATCGGCATCCTGTGGGTCGAATGCCTCCTCGTAGCCCGCGGCGGTCAAAAGAGAACGCATGCGGTCGGTGTCAACCTCGTTCTTAGCGCACCCGAGGGTGATGTAGAGCACGGAGCCCAACGGTGTATCCATGTTGAAGAGCAGTCCTTTCGAATGATATTAGCGGTAGTTGGTGAACTGCAGCGGCTGGCCGTAGTCCTGGTCGCGCAGGAACTGGATCACGGTCTGCAACGCGTCCTTCGAAGCAGAGGAAACACGCAGCTTGTCGGCCTCGATAGTCACCTTGACCTTGAGCTTTTGGTCCTTGATGTCCTTGTTGATCTTCTTGGCGGTCGCCTGGTCGATACCCTCGACGATATGGCCGAGCACGCGCACGGTGCCGCCCGATGCCGCCTGCGGAGCATCCCACGAGACAGCCTTGAGGTCGATGCCGCGCTTGATGAGCTTGGAGCTCAGCACGTCGATAATCTGCTTGGAGACAAAGTCGGCCGGGGCGTTGATCGTAAAGAGCTTGTCGCCCTTCGAAAGCTCGATCGTGGCGCCGGAATCCTTCAGGTCATAGCGCTGGGAAATCTCGCGCGTGGTTTGCTGGAAGGCGTTGTCGACCTCTTGCATGTTGACCTCGGACACGACGTCGAAGCTGGAATCTTTAGCCATGATGTTTCCTTTCGCGTACGAGCGGCTTAGTAGCTATCGTACGAATAGTCGGTAGAATCGGTGGGCGTCTGGCCGTCAGTTGCGGTATCGGCGCCATCCGTGGACTGGGCATCGGTGCCGTCGGTGGTGTCGGTACCATCGGTGGTGTCGGTACCATCAGAACTTTCACCATTCTCGGAACCAGTCGTCTCCTTCTTGGGAACGGTGATCGTCACACGCGCCACGCCCGAGGTCTTGGTATCGTAACGGACCTTTTCGCCGTTCTTGGTAACGGTGACATCGGAAGGCTTGGACGTGGTGATCTCGATCGAGGACTCAGGCGTGTACTCCTGCTCAAAGGGGCCAGTCGCCTGGGCGCCATAGACCGACTTGCCATCGACCTTGACCTCAATCCAGGCGGTCTTTCCCTTGGCAACGGAGACCTTGACCTTCGTTACCTCGTTTTCTTCCTTTTTAGCCGTCGTCTTGGTGGCGTCCGAATCGGTCGACTCATCCGTCGCCTCATCGGTGTCTTCGTCCTCGTCGACCGTTTCAGTCTTCTTAGAAGACTTCTTGGTCGTCGTCTTGGTAACAGCGGGCGTCTCGGGCGTGGTCTCGGGCGTCGAAGATGCGCAGCCGCGCAGAAGTACCACGATGAGCACGATCAGCAGCAACGCCACGGCACCGATGCCGGCGTAGACGATACGCGGATCGAGACCGTTGTTTTGAGGAGTACGGGAACCGCCGCGTCCACGACTGGAACTGCTGCGGCCGCCTCCCTGAGGCATACGACCACGATTGCTGTCGGAACGGCCGCGATAGCCACCCTGGCCCTGAAGGCTGCGCTGACCCGAGCGGGGCGCAAGTTCACCGCGGCCTTGATAGCCACGCTGGCCCGCACGCGGAGCCGAAGAGCGCTGGCCATACGGCTGTGATTGAGAGCGAAGACGCGGCGTCACCTGCGTGGCATCGGCGTCCGCATAGCCGCCGAGAGCACGACCGGCAGAGACACCACGGTAGCCACGATCGGAATAGCCGCCATCTCCGTAGCCGACACGGGGATCGCGCACCACACCGCGGGCAGCGGGAAGCGCACGATCGTCGGGCATCGGCGTACTGCGGAAACGATCGCGCTGAGAACGGATTTCCTCACTGGACCCCGTCTCGGTAATATAGCCAGCCTGCTGCGGACGCTGACCATAACGCGTTGAGCGACCACCCTGAACCATCAGGAAGCGCCCGTTATCGACAGAGGAACGCGAATTGACGTAGCCGGCGGCGTCCTGAAAACGACCGCCCTGCTGCGACGTCTCGCGTTCGTATGCCACCAGGTCGTCAAAGTAGGCATTGACGACCTCGCGCGGATTGAGGCCCAAAAAACGAGCATAGCTCGAAATCATGCCCTGCGCATAGCCGCGCGGCGGCATCGAAGCAAAGTTACCGGTCTCGAAAAACTCGATGATCTGCGGCCTGATTTTGATGGTGTTGGCGACCTGCTGAATGGAAAGGCCCATTCGGCGACGCTGCTCGAGCAGCATGTCACCAAAGCGTGCAGCCATCAGAATCCTCCAAACTCACGATCTTCACGTGCCATCTCGGCGTCGACAGATTCCAGCGCGGCAAGCCCCTCCTCGTCCAACAGGACCTCGCGCGGCTTGGAACCGTCGGGCGGGCCGACGACACCCTTTTCTTCCAGCATGTCCATAATACGCCCGGCACGCGCATAGCCAACCTTCAGACGACGTTGCAGGCCAGATGTGGAGCCAAGCTGCGATTCCACCACAATATGGGCGGCTTCCCAAATGAGTGGATCATCGTCTTGCGGCTCGGCTACTCCGGTGCGGACAATGCCTCCGCCACCCGCCATGGACATGGAAGCGGGCGCCACGGCAGACAGGATCTCCTCGTGGTAGTCTGGCTCACTCTGCGACTTGACGAACTCGACAATCTCGTTGATCTCATCATCCGAGACAAAGCAGCCCTGGATACGGCGGGGCTTGCCCCAGTCGACCTTGGAGAACAACATGTCGCCCAAACCGGTGAGCTTCTCGGCGCCCATCTGGTCGATGATGACGCGCGAGTCGATGCCCGTGGCGACGTTAAAGGCGATGCGGTTGGTGATGTTAGCCTTGATGAGGCCCGTCACCACGTTGGAGCTGGGGCGCTGCGTGGCCACGATAAGATGAATACCGGCGGCACGGCCCAGCTGTGCAATACGCACGATCGAGGCCTCGACATCCTTACCGGCGACCATCATCAGGTCCGAAAGCTCGTCGATGATGATGACCAGGTAGGGCATCTTTTGCGGCGGGTTGTCGTAATGCTCAAACTCGCCGGCGGCCTGCTTTTCATTGTAGGTCGAGATCTTACGCACGTTGAGACGCTCGAAAACCTTCAGGCGACGCTCCATCTCGGACACAGCCCATTGCAGAGCGCTCGCGGCCTGCTTAGGCTCGGTCACCACGGGCACATAGAGATGCGGCAGACCGTTATAGCCCGCAAGCTCGACGCGCTTGGGGTCGACCATAATCAGGCGAACGTCCTCGGGAAGGGCGCGCATGAGCAAGGTCGTGATGATGGAGTTGATCATCACCGACTTACCAGAACCAGTCGTACCGGCGATCAACAGGTGAGGCATCTTGGCGAGGTCGGCGACGACCGGCGTGCCCTCGGCGTCACGGCCGATAGCGAGCTCGAGCGGACCGCCCTTCACATAGGGCAGCACGTCGCCCAGATTGACGTTCTGGCGCTTGCGGTTGGGAATCTCGATGCCCACGAGCGAGGTGCCGGGGATCGGGGCAAAGATACGCACCGACTGGGCAGCGAGCGAAAGCGCGATATCGTCCTCGAGGCTCGAGATTTTGCTCACACGCTCGCCCTCACCGGGCTGCAGCTTAAAGGTCGTCACCGTGGGGCCGGCGATCCAGCCGACCACGCGGGCACTGCGGCCAAACTCAAGCAAGGTGGATTGCAGTGACTCAGCGGTCTGCTCCAGCTCCTTGTCCGAAGACGCAGCGGAAGCCGACTGCGGGTTGGCATGCAGGATTTCGAGCGGCGGAAGCTTGAGGCCGTCCTCTTCTTCGCCCTCGTTATCTGCGGCGCCGTCGTCCACTCCCCCATCACGAGCCGCAGCCGATTCGATAGCACTCGTGGCAGGCGCATCGGCAACCTTGGGATGCTTCAGGAAGTCGGGAATCTGAGGTGCGGCCGAGACGGGATTCACGGCAAACGGCGGCTCGGACTCGTCAATCTTATCGGGGTCGTCTTCCATCGAAAGCTGGCCGGTTACCTGGCCGCGCTTTGCATGGCGACGCGGCAGCAAAGTTGTCTTTGCGGTCTCAATCGGAGCCTCGTCGTCCTCGTCATCGCCCTCGGTAAGCTCAATCTCGCTATCGGACCAAGATGGGTCGGGCTCACTCGTATTGAGCTTAGGCGCAGCCTTGCCCTTCTTGACATGGCGACGCGGCAGCAGCGTGGTCTTGGCCCGCTCGGCTTCAACCGACTCGGATACGTCGACAAACGGGTCATCGTCCTCGTCGTCATCCAAAACCGGGTCGACATCGCCACCCATGACCGTGGTCACCGGGGCGTCAGTCCCCTTCTGGCGCAGAATGCTCAGGTGCGGACGAGCGACGCCGGGAACAGACAGGGCCTCTTCATCGCCCCACGGGCTCGCATTGACATCGGCACGTCGACGCTCGGCAAAATCGGCAGCGCGATCGCGTGCGGAGCGCAAAACGCCACCCACCGAAAAGCCGATAATGACCAAACCAACGACGACAAGCCCCAGCAAGACAACCATGGCGATAGGTTTACCCAGGGCGTTTTGCAAGGCACTTGCGATAAAGGCGCCAATGTAGCCGCCCGACACGGAAAGGTTCTGCGGCGTAAACATAAGGTCGCACGAATCGCTCGTGCCCGGCACCATCAGCGAAAGAATGGAGACGACGGCGATAAAGACCACGGCGCCGCCCGCGACAGAGCGCACGTTGAGCGGCGAGTCCTCACCCAAAAAGAGCGTGGCGGCAAACAGCAAGATGACGATCGGCAGCACGTAGGCGCCCAGACCAAAGCCCAGGTGGTAGAAACCGGCAACCGCAGCCGTCACGGGCGCTGTTGCCGGAGAGATCACGGCAATGAAGGACGCGATCGCCAAAACGGCGATGACCACACCGGCGATATCGCGATTGGCCGAAGGCTCGACCAAGGGCTCAAACTCATCGAACTCGGACTCGTGGCCCTTATTGGCACGCAGATGGGAACCGGCACCCTTACCAGATGCCGGTTGGTTATTGGCCTTATTGCCTTTGGCGTTTTGTGCAGATCCGCGCGCCAAACTAAACCTCCATGACGACCGGGATGATCATCGGACGGGTGCGCGTACGGCTCCAGATAAAGTTAGAGAGCGAATCGCGCACGGCCTTGCGAATGGCATCGGAACCGCTGCTGGTAAAGCTAAACTTACCCTTCTCGATCGTCTTCATAATGGACGCGGAGGCATCCTCGGAGAACTGGTCGTCGATGGCAAACGAGACGCCGCGGCCCGAGAACTCGATGGCCTCGATCTTCTTGTGTTTGAGGGAGACGATGGCAACGGCCGTGACCATACCGTCGTTGGCGAGCTTCTGGCGATCGCGCAGGACGATGGGGTCGGTATCGCCGATACGCAGGCCGTCGACGTAAACGACACCGGACTCGACGGGCGTACCGCGCTTGACGATACCACCGCGCATCTCGAGCGTGTCGCCGTTATCGAGGATAAAGATATGATCGTCCTTGATGCCCATCTTGCGCGCCAGCTGGGCATGGGCGCGCAGATGCACGGCCTCACCGTGAACCGGCATAAAATACGTGGGCTTGGCCATGGCCATCAGGAGCTTGAGCTCCTCCTGGCTACCGTGACCCGAGACGTGGACGAGAGCGCGGTTCTTATCCCACACGTCGCAGCCGAGCTTGGCCAGGCTGTTGACGACCTGCTGGACGGCCTTCTCGTTGCCAGGAACGGGAGTTGCCGAGAGGATAACGGTATCGCCCTCGTGGATGGAGAGCGTCTTGTGCTCGCCATTGGCCATGCGGGACAGGGCCGACAGCGGCTCGCCCTGCGAACCAGTGCACATGACGACGATCTTGTCGTCAGGCAGGTTATCAATATCGAAGGCATCGATGATATCGGCATCATCGATGTTGAGATAACCGAGCTCGCGCGCCACGCGGGTGTTCGTGAGCATGGAGCGACCGGTCACAACGACCTTACGGCCGCACTTGCGGGCGGCATCGCAGATCTGCTGCAAACGATGGATGTGGCTCGAGAACGATGCGACGAACACGCGACCCGGGGCGTTCTTGATGGCGTGCAGCAGGTTGGGACCAACCTCGGCCTCGGACTTGGTAAAGCCGGGAACCGTGGCATTGGTGGAGTCGGAAAGCAGCAGGTCGATGCCCTGCTTGGCAAAGCGGCTGATAGCAGCATAGTCGGGCGTGACGCCGTCGATGGGCGTCTGGTCGAGCTTAAAGTCGCCGGTGTGCATAACGGTGCCTTGATTGGTGCGGATGAACACGCCCAGAGCGCCCGGGATGGAGTGCGTCATCGAGAAGAAGTCGAGCGAGATGCCGCCGAGGTTGACATGGCTGCCGCCCTTGACCTCGCGGAACTTGGGCGCGCGGATTCGGAACTCGGAGAGCTTGCCCTCGATAAAACCGAGCGTCAGCTTGCTCGAGAAGATAGGCACCTTGTTGTTGAGGTCCTGCAGCAGGTACGGAAGCGAACCGGTGTGGTCCTCGTGGCCGTGGGTAACGATGATACCGCGGAGCTTCTCCTCGTTCTCCAGAACATAGGTGTAGTCGGGAAGCACCAGGTCGATACCGGGCTGGGAGTCATCCGGGAACATAAGACCGGCGTCGACGAGCACCATGTCGTCGCCGCACTCGAAGACCGTCATGTTCTTGCCGATGCCATCAAGGCCGCCGAGCGGGATGATCTTCAAGGGAGATGATTTTTTAGCTGCCATAGGTTAGTGTGGTTTCCTTTCTTCGAAACGGGTCTGGAACAACCGACGGGGCGCTTCTGGCAAACCGACCGCCGGGAACGTACAAACATGCATCACAGAGTCGATGCAATAACCACAGTATGATACCCATTTGCACAACAACAGACCACCCATGCATCAAAGCCCCATCTGAACTGGTCTATCCCGCCGGTCTGGGGCCATCGGGGGCCGGGGCGGGTTAAGTTTGTCGCGAGTTCCGCACGCAAAGG
>CATYZI010000038.1 GCA_958415625.1 uncultured Collinsella sp.
AGCTACAACGGTAACAGTACTCATATTTGCCGTTTTTTGGCCACAGTCCTTCGGAGAGTCCTCGAAAATAGTCCCGAGCCGGCACTTGGGGACGTTCCTATAATGTCGGCACTTAGGAACGTCCCCAAGTGCCGACACCGCGTCTGCCTGCGGCGGCCGCGCGCCGCTGCGTCGCTTCGCTCCTTGCGTGCTGCGCTGGAAAACGCTTCGCGTTTCCTCAGCTCCGCACCCTTGCGGGTTCGAATCCCTCCGCTTGCCCACAAGAAAGCGCCCTGGGCCGTTATAGGCTTAGGGCGCTCAGTTTTAATGGCTGGGACGGAGGGATTCGAACCCCCAACAGCCGGCACCAAAAACCGGAGTTCTACCGTTGAACTACGTCCCAATGTGTGGTGTTGCCCAAAAGCAACTCGTCTAGTTTACCTAATCTGCGAGGGCATCGCAAACGCCGTCGAGTAGGCGTACGGCGAGCGTCTGCGCGTCGCTGGCCGTGAAGGTGCCGTTGTAGCGCGTCATGCCCGTGAGCTCAATGCGAATGCGAGCCGGCTTCTGCTGCGCGGCGACATTGGCGGTGCGGATGCGCTGGGCCAGGTTGTGGCACTCGGCGAGGGCAATCGTGGCGCGTGGCGCGGCGTCGGCGGGCAGCTCGTCGCTTGCGATCTCGAGCACCAGGTCAACGTCGGTTGGGACCTCGGAGTCGCAGAGCATCATGCCGCTGTTGTCGGTCGTTGCCGTGGCGATATTCCACATGCGCGACGCAACACTGCGCGCGATGGGGTCCTCGCCGATAACGGCAATCTGGAAGCGCTCGAGCACGTTGGCGGCGCGAGCAAAACCGATGCGGGACTCGGCTTCGGTGACCGAGGGCTTGCCCTCCCACACATGGTGCAGGCGGTTGATGTAGGCGTAGGTGTCCTGGAAGGCCATACCGTCGGCAAACAGGCCGACATTTTCCTGGAACTGCTGCAGGGCGGCCTCGGTATGCGGACCAAAGTAGCCGTCGTCCTCGCCGCAGGCAAAGCCCAAAACGTTGAGAGCGCGCTGCAGGGCCTGCACATCGGCGCCATGGAAATTGGGCATGCGCAGATACAGAGTGCGGTCGCCCAGCTTATACGAGGCGTCGACCAGGGCGCTCCAACAGGGGATATCGACGGCATGACCGGCAGCAAGGCCGCTGTCGAGCCTGAAGGTGCTGACGGCCTGCTCGGTGGTGGTGCCAAAGCGCTTGTCGGCAACCTCGGTGTCATCGATTGTATAGCCGAGCTGCAGAAGGCGGGACTGGACGTCCTCGACGGCTGCTCCCTGCATGCCCGTTGTAATAGGTTCCATGAACGAACCCCTTTCGGCGTACCATTCGTACTATTTGAGCGTGTGTCGGATAGACAACGCAAAGGGATGCATAAACATGCACTCAACAGTGTAGCAAGTTGTACCCAAATACGCTGCTGACAGGTTTTATAACCCCCGCTAGTTAAGGCGCTCCACAAAGAAATCTGCCATGGAGAGGAACAGTTCACGTGCATGCGGGTCGAGCGAAACGTCCTCGATGGCCGCTTTGGCCTTGGTGGTCAGGTCGAGCG
This sequence comes from uncultured Collinsella sp., assembly GCA_958415625.1. GTDB lineage: Bacteria > Actinomycetota > Coriobacteriia > Coriobacteriales > Coriobacteriaceae > Collinsella. The sequence goes on from CATYZI010000038.1 coordinate 1,578, forward strand.
CATAAGTGTGGGCGTAATCGATAGAGCCGGTCTCCTGGAAGATCTCCACGGCGCGTGCGAGTTGCGCGGGGTCCTCGGTGCCCGAGGAAAGGATCGCTTCAATCTCGTCGTGATAGCGCTCATCAGACAGGGCGTGCACGGCAACGAGCGTGCGCTTACCCTCGGTGATGTCGGTGCGGAAGTCCTTGTTGGCGGCCTCCTTGGTGCCGATCAAGTTGAGCAGGTCGTCTTGAATTTGGAAGGCAAGGCCCGTGTGCAGGCCAAAGGCGCGCAGTGCCTCAACCTGCTCTTCGCTGCCGCCGCCGATGATGGCTCCGGTGGCAAGCGGCGTGGCTCCGCTGTAGTACGCGGTCTTGTGCGTCGCCATGTCCAGATAATCGTCGACCGAGATGTCGAAGCGTGCGTCACGGACCCAGCCCAGGTCGAGCGCCTGGCCCTCGATGGTACGGACGATCATCTCGGTAAGCTCGTGGAGCACGCGAAGCTTCACGTCTGCGTTGAGTGTGGGGTCGTCGAGAACCGTCTTGGTGACCATGGTGAGCGCCAGGTCACCGCAGTTGATGGCAAGACCGGTGCCCTCGGTAAGGTGCATGCAGGGCTTGCCGCGACGAATCTGCCCGTTGTCGGCGATGTCGTCGTGGATGAGTGCACCCGACTGAAAGTGCTCGATGGCCGCCGCGGCGCTGCGGGCGCTCTCAAAGCTGCCGCCTACCGCGGTGGCAGCGAGCATGCAGATGAGCGGGCGGTGGCGCTTGCCAGCGTTGGCCGTAAATGCCGAGAGCGGGGTATACAGGTAGCGCTCGATATCGGCGGAAGTCGCCTGTCCGTCAAAGAACGTGGCCAGATAGTCGTTAATCTGGTCAAAGTGCTGGGCTAAAAAGCTGGTAAACGGACTGGACACGGGTTCTCGCATTCTTTGATAGGTTGCATCGTTGCATTATGCAGACAACATATTGCCACATTAGGGCGTCGAGCGCGGCGGTTGAAGACGATTGGTCCATGCGGCCGCAAGTGCGGTAGGGGCTTGGCTAGATAAGCCCAAAGTGTTCGAGCGCGGTGACGACGCCGTCGTGGTCGATGCTGTCGGTGACATAGTCGGCCTTTTCCTTGAGGAAGTCCGGTGCGTTGCCCATGGCGATGCCAACGTCGACGGCGTTCATCAGCGAGACGTCATTGCTGGCGTCGCCGATGCCGTATACGGTTCCGTGGTGGGGATCGAGGGCGTCGAGTACGGACTGGATACCCTCGCGCTTGGTGCATTCGCGAGGCGAAATCTCGGTCACTTCGAGCTCGAGCTCGTTAAAGCAGAGCAGCGGCTCAAACGCTTGATCCTGAGCGATGCGGTTGGCAAGCGACGTGGACATTAAGATCTTGTAGGCGCTGTAATGTTGCAGCTGCGTAATTGCATCGCCCACGGTGCGGGCGTATCCCGGGGCGTCGGGCGCATCGGCACTCATGCGAACGACGCCATTGAGTCCCTCAAAACGAATCACTTCGTCCGATTGCTCAAGAATGGGAGCAAGGCGCTGCAGCATGCCGGGCGTCATCGCCAAATCGCGAATCACGTGTCCCTCAAGTTCGACATAGCCACCCGCGAGGCAGACGATGCCGGTCCAGGGCAGCTCGAGCAGCTTTGGATGGATGCAGCTCAGCGTGCGCCCTGTGCAGATAAACGCCATATTGCCCTTGGCAACAAAATCACGGATGGCTTGCGAGACCGCTTCATTGGGATAGGGGGAGAGGTCTCGCTCATCCTCGGGAAGCTCTTGTGCCACTCGAGGGTCTTGCCAGGCGAGTGTTCCGTCGATATCGAAGAAGCAGATATCGCCGCGCTTATGGGCTGCGCTGGCGGCAGGGGAGGCCGAGGTGGTGGGCACAAATCCCGGCTCGAGGCCCATGATCTGGTCAAAATGCTCTTTAACGCGGGGAACGGAGATGCCAATAATCACCTGGGCGGTCTTGCCCGTAATGATGAGGCCCTTGGCGCCCACCGCGACAAACGACGCATTATCTGCAACGATGGAAGGGTCTGCGACCTCGACGCGCAGGCGCGTGGCGCAGTTGGTTGCGCCCACGATATTGCCAACGCCACCTAAAAGCTGAATTACCCGCTCGGCGAGGACGTGATCTTGATCGGATTGAATACTGACCTCGCCATTGGGAGATTGCTCTTTGGCAAAGCCGCTTCCCGTTAAACGATCGATTGCCGCGCGATTGGAGACATGATCCTCGCGGCCCGGCGTCTTAAGGTCATAGACCAAGATGAGTGCTCGAAAACTAACAAAAAAGATGAGGCTAAAGGCAAGACCGATACCGAGCGCCAAAAGGTAGGAGCCGGCATGCATTCGCATGAGTGGGATGAAGTTGAAGGCCGTCATTTCCATGAGACCGCCCGAGAAGATGCCGACGATGCCAAAGAAGTTCATGGTCATGGCAAGGCAGGAGGACAGGACGGCGTAGAGCAAAAAGAGTCCGGGATAGGTGAACATAAAGAGAAACTCGAGCGGCTCGGTGACGCCGCAGACCACCGAGGCGACGATGGCGGGCAAAAGGATGACCTTAAGGCCGGCGCGGCGTTCGGGTTTGGCGGTGAAATAGAATGCTGCCGCGATGGCGGGAAGGCCAAAGAGCTTGCCCCAGCCGGTGGCGGTAAAACCTGCCCAGGGCGCAAGTTCATTTAAAGGGCGCGTGCTATGGGAGAGAATGGGGAGCAGGTTGGTCCACGTGGCGTAAATACCGTCGTGAATGACCAGATTGTCGTAATAGATGGGCATATAGAGCAGATGGTGCAGCCCCATGGGCTCGAGCGCTCGCTCCAAAAACACAAAGATGCCCACGCCGAAGGGGCCGACGCCCGCAAGTGCGTGGCGCAGCGTTTCGGTCACAGCGTATGCGAAGGGCACGATGGCGGCCGAGATGGCGGCAAGGGCAAACACGGCAAAAAAGCTGATGAGGTAGACCAGCGAGGAACCCGAGAAGGTGCCGAGCCAATCGGGAACCTTGGCATCGTAGAAGCGGTCATGGATGGCGACGACGGTTGCCGACACCGCCAGCGGGCCGATAATGCCGGTGTCGAGCGTCTTGATGCCGTCGATGACGGTGATGCCGCTGGCGGGGGTTAAAGACGACGGGTACTTAAGTCCAAGGTTGTCGCCGCTCAGCTTAATGATCTCGCTCAAAAAGAAACAGTAGGCAAAATAGGCTACGAGCGCCTCGAGGCAGCAGCGTGCCGGTTGCTTTTGGGCAAGACCGATAGGCAGCGCTACGGCAAAAAGGAGCGGGAGACGTTTAAAGACCGTCCACGAGCCGCGCTGGATGATGGTCCAGAAAACGTACCAAGGGGTTCCGTATACGGCGAGATCGCCGACGATGTCTACGGTCGTGGCGAGGGCGGAGATGCCGACCATGAGGCCTGATATAGAAAACAGCATGGCGGGCGCGAACATGGCTCCGCCAAAACGTTGGATTTTCTGCAGCATAATATGCCTTCCGGATGCAACATGCTGTGCGAGCAAGAACGTTTAAACAATGAACTCATTGTAGAGGACTGGCTGCTTGCCGCATTGACGGTTTTGATTCGGTCCGATTTGGGTTTCGGGGGAACCGTCGACGGTAAATAATCCGTGCTTTACCGATAATCGGTTTAAACAACTTTAAGAAATGCTATCGTGCCTAGCCATACATATTCATTAGAGGTGAAATCATGCCAAAAGCGATTTACGAAGGAATCTACCGCGAGATCCGTTCGCGCATCATTAACGGGACCTATGCGTTTCAGGAGATGCTGCCAACCGAAGCCGAGCTGACCGCGGAGTTTGGCTGCACGCGCAATACCGTTCGACGCGCCTTGAGCATGCTGGCCGACCAGATGTTTGTGCAGCCTATACACGGTAAGGGCGTGCGCGTTATTTGGCTTAAGGGCGAAACCGACATGCTGGGCGCACTCGAAGAGGTTGAGTCGTTTGGCGAGTTCGCAAAACGCAACAATGCCGTCGCATCGACCGAGGTCAAGTCTTTTGAACATTTGATTTGCACTGAGCAACTCTCTCGCCGCCTGGGCTTTAAGGTGGGCGAGGAGCTGATTCGCGTAGTGCGTGTCCGAAGCCTCAACGGCAGCGCGCGCCAAGTGGACCATGGCTACTTTTTGGCGTCGGTCGCCAAGGGCCTGACCCCCGAGATCGCGGCGGATTCTATCTACGGCTATCTGGAGCACAAGCGCGGCGTCAAAGTGATGGCGAGCCGTCGTACGGTGAGTGTCGAGCTCGCCAACGATGAGGACTGCAGCTATCTGGACCTTGGCAAGTACAACTGCGTCGCCGTTATGGAGAGCCAGTCGTACACCTCGGACGGCATCTTGTTCGAGGTCACGCATGCCCGCACACACCCCGAGATCTTCCATTACCGCGTCAATTCCAAGCGATAGCCGGCTAGCTCGCAGCCTGACGAGACTCATGCCCTCAAAGCGAAAACGCCCGGTCAAACCGACGATGCATCGGCTTGATCGGGCGTTTTCTCTGCATTCGATAACAAATAATTGTTTATACAAAACTTGTCAAGTATCAAGTCGAAATTACCGTTCACCGAAGTTTTTCTACCGCTCTAGTAATACTTGTTCAAACAACTAGCCAAATAGCGTAATGTACAAATCAGCAAAAGGGGCAAAGTCCCCGAGCCAATCTCCGAAGGCGGCGGCAAAGGGTGCCGCCACGGTGTGAAAGGGTGGATTGTAATGAAGAACGAAATGAGCAGAAGGCAGTTCCTGGGCTTTGCTGGTTCCGCGGCTGCGGTTCTTGGTCTGGGTCTCGTGGGCTGCGGTGGTTCTGCCGGCTCCGGCTCCTCTGCTTCTGGTGACGCTGCCGAGGTCTACTTCCTCCAGTTCAAGCCCGAGGTCGACAAGGAGTGGAAGGAGATCGCCAAGGCGTACAAGAAGGAGAAGGGCGTCGAGGTCAAGATCGTGACCGCCGCCTCCAACACCTACGAGGAGAAGCTCAAGTCCGAGATGTCCAAGAGCTCCGCTCCGACGCTGTTCCAGGTCAACGGCCCCACCGGCCTTAAGAACTGGAAGGACTACTGCGCCGATCTTTCCGACACCAAGCTCCGCGGCGAGCTCATCGACGACTCCCTGGCGCTGCAGTCCGACGGCAAGGATCTGGGTATCGACTGGGTTCAGGAGAGCTACGGCATCATTTACAACAAGGAGCTCCTCGAGAAGGCCGGCTACAAGGCCGAGGACATCAACTCCTTCGACAAGCTGAAGGCTTGCGCCGATGACATCCAGGCCCGCAAGGACGAGCTCGGCGTTGAGGGTGCCTTTACTTCCGCCGGTATGGATGACTCCTCCAGCTGGCGCTACACCACGCACCTCGCCAACCTCCCGCTCTACTACGAGTTCGAGAAGGAGCACAATCAGGAGGACGACGAGATCAAGGGCGAGTATCTCGACAACTTTAAGCAGATCTTCGACCTGTATATCACCGACTCCACCTGCGATCCTTCGCAGCTCGCCTCCAAGACCGGTGACGACGCCACCAACGAGTTCGCAACCGGCAAGGCCGTCTTCTACCAGAACGGCTCTTGGGCCTACGCCGACCTCACCAAGGCCGGTATGACCGACGACCAGCTCGGCATGCTGCCGATCTACATCGGCGTCGATGGCGAGGAGAACCAGGGCCTGTGCTCCGGCGGCGAGAACTACTGGTGCGTCAGCTCCCAGGCTTCCGAGGATGCCCAGAAGGCCACCGAGGACTTCATGTATTGGTGCGTCACTTCTGACACCGCCACCAGCATCATCGCTGACAAGATGGGTCTGACCGCCCCGTTCAAGAGCGCTAAGGAGACCACCAACGTCTTCTCGCAGCAGGCCGTTGCTATGGCCAAGGACGGCAAGAAGACCGTCGCTTGGGACTTCGTTTACATCCCCTCTGAGGAGTGGAAGAAGAACCTCAAGCAGGCTCTCATCGCTTATGCTGCCGACAACACCAAGTGGGACGGCGTCAAGAACGCCTTCGTCGATGGCTGGAAGACCGAGAAGGCTGCTTCCGAGTAAGCAGTTGCTGCCCAAGCTATCTGATTAGCGACAGGGGGCGGGCAGACGTAGGTTTGCCCGCCCCCTGCATATTGAAAGGACCCTTCTATGGGCAAAGCACTCAAGCGCTGGTGGCCGCTCTTTATGCTGCCCACGTGCCTGGCGTTTATGATCGGGTTCGTGATTCCCTTTATCCAGGGTTTCTATCTCTCGTTCTGCCAGTTTATTACCATCAATAACGCGCACTTTGTCGGTATCGAGAACTACGTGCGCGCACTGACCGACCCGCAGTTCTCCACGTCGTTCTTCTTTACCGTGGCGTTTGCCTTCCTGTCGACGGTGCTCATCAACGTGATCGCGCTGGCCATTGCGCAGGCGCTCACTCGCAAGGCGCTCAAGGGCACCAACATCTTCCGTACGATTTTCTTTATGCCTAACCTGATCGGCGGCATTGTACTGGGTTACATTTGGCAGATTCTGATCAACTGCCTGCTCTCCAACGTGGGTGCCCAGCTTATCGCCCTCAACTCCGCCGCTGGCTTCTGGGGCCTTATCATCCTGACCCTGTGGCAACAGGTCGGCTACATGATGATCATCTACATCGCCGGTCTGCAGTCCATTCCGTCTGACTACATCGAGGCCGCCAAGGTCGATGGCGCTACGGCATGGCAGACGTTTTGGAAGGTTAAGATCCCCAACCTGATGCCGACCATCACCATCTGCCTGTTCCTGTCCATCACCAACGGCTTTAAGCTGTTCGACCAGAACCTCGCCCTTACCGGTGGCGCCCCGGCGCACTCCACCGAGATGCTCGCCCTGAACATCTACAACACGTTCTATTCGCGTGCTGGCATCGCATGGCAGGGCATCGGTCAGGCCAAGGCAGTTATCTTCTGCATCCTGGTTGTCGCTATTTCTATGATCCAGCTTAAGGCCACGAGGTCCAAGGAGGTGCAGCAGTAATGAAACGCGATAAGGCTATCAACCGCGCGCTCTCGATTTTCTTTACGATTCTGTCGCTCGCGTGGATCTACCCCGTGTTCATGATTGCGCTCAATTCCTTTAAGAAGGGGACCGCAATCAGCACCACCACGGCGTTTGATCTGCTCACGCCCGAGACGTTCAACGGCTTTGCAAACTATGTGCACGCCTTAAACGAGCAGGGCTTTGCCTCGGCGTTTATGTATTCGCTCATCATCACGGTCACGTCGGTCGTGCTGATTCTGGTGTGCTGTTCCATGTGCGCCTGGTACGTGGTGCGCGTCAATAACAAGATCTCGAACTTCTTCTATTACCTGTTCGTGTTCTCGATGGTCGTGCCGTTCCAGATGCTGATGTTCACGCTGTCCAATTTGGCGGACCGCATCGGCTTTAACACGCCGTTCAACATCTGCTTTATCTATCTGGGCTTTGGCGCGGGTCTGGCGGTCTTTATGTTCGCCGGCTTTGTAAAGAACATCCCGCTCGAGATTGAGGAGGCGGCCATGATCGACGGCTGCAACCCGGTCCAGGTGTTCTTTAAGATTGTCCTTCCCATCATGAAGCCCACCTATCTTTCGGTTGGCATCCTCGAGACCATGTGGGTCTGGAACGACTATCTGCTACCCTACCTCACCCTCGACTCCACCAAGTACAAGACCATTCCTATCTTGATCCAGTACTTCCGTGGCGGCTATGGCCACGTCGAGCTCGGCCCCATGATGGCCTGCATCATGATGGTCGTTGTCCCCATCGTCATCATGTACATCTTCTGCCAGAAGTACATCATCGACGGCGTGGTGGCAGGTGCCGTCAAGGGCTGATGCCGTAACTGTTTTGCAAGTTTCTGCGGCGCCCTTCAGCGTGGCGCCGCATATCGAAAGGTAAAGACATGGCCGAGATCGTTCTCAAACATGTTCAGAAGGTGTATCCCAACAACGAGTCCAAAAAGAAGGGCTTCTTTGGCAAAAAGAAGAAGACCGAGGAGAAGAAGCACAACCTCAAGGTTACCGAGGACGGCGTGCTCGCTGTAGAGGACTTTAACCTCACCGTTCACGACCAGGAGTTCATCGTCCTCGTTGGCCCCTCTGGCTGCGGTAAGTCCACGACGATGCGCATGGTTGCCGGCCTGGAGGACATTACCTCGGGCGATGTGCTCATCGACGGCAAGCGCGTCAACGACGTCGCTCCCAAGGACCGCGATATCGCCATGGTGTTCCAGAGCTATGCTCTGTACCCCAACATGACGGTGTACGAGAACATGGCGTTTACGCTTGAGCTCAAGAAGGTCCCCAAGGACGAGATCGACCGCAAGGTTCGCTCCGCCGCCGAGATCTTGGGTATTACCGAGTACCTCGACCGTAAGCCCAAGGCGCTTTCGGGCGGCCAGCGCCAGCGCGTCGCCATCGGCCGCGCTATCGTTCGTGACCCCAAGGTCTTCCTGATGGACGAGCCGCTGTCCAACCTGGACGCCAAGCTTCGTAACCAGATGCGTGCCGAGCTCATTAAGCTGCGCCACGAGATCAAGGGCACGTTCATCTACGTTACCCACGACCAGACCGAGGCTATGACCCTCGGTGACCGTATCGTGGTCATGAAGGACGGTGTTGTCCAGCAGATCGCCACGCCGCAGGAGGTCTTCAACCACCCCGCGAACATCTTCGTCGCCGGCTTCATCGGCGTACCGCAGATGAACTTCTTCGATGCCCAGCTGGTGCGCTCGGGCGACGGCTTTACCGTCAAGACCGAGGATATGAACGTTGCGCTCGCCCCCGAGACTTGCGCTCAGCTTGCCCTCAACTGGGACGGCGGCGACGTGAAGGAGATCACGGCCGGCGTGCGCCCCGAGCAGATCCTGCTTGCCGACAAGGACGAGGAGGGTGCGCTCCAGGGCACCGTCGAGGTGACTGAGCTCATGGGTTCGACCGAGCACGTCCACGTGACTGCTCCCGATGGCCAGTTCGTCCTGATCATTCCCGTTGTCGACCTTGAGGCCAAGGGTGCGCTCAAGGCGGGCGACCCCATCTGGTTCAAGTTCGAGAAGAACGCGACCCATCTCTTCGATAAGGTGTCTGGCAAGAACCTTATCTAGGCCCGGTGCATCCAGGCCCTCCCTTTGGGCGACTGCGGCTTTGCCATCCTTTTGCCGTGGTCACATATAAGGCTCCCCTCCCGTCCACTGGGCGAGAGGGGAGCCTTTCTTTGTGTTGGGGTTGTCCATCTGTCAGTTTGTCTTGATCTGTAACAGGAGGAGGGCCAAATTGGGCCTAGATGTTACAGATCGAGACGGCGTCGAGTTGCCTGTCCTTTCATCTCGATCTGTAACACGAAGGACTGTTTTTGGCAGCTACCTGTTACAGATTGAGATTGTTTTAGCCAGCTTATCTATTTGTCTCGATCTGTAACAGTAAGGGCGGATTTCGAACGTTAGGTGTTACAGATTGAGACGATTTGGTCGAGGCGGGCCACGGGCAACACGCGGGCACAAAAAGCGGAGCCGTGTTGCCGCGACTCCGCTTTCAAGAGGATGGGTAAGGGGAATGGGTTAGTCCAGGTGCCAGATTTCGTCGTTGTACTGGGAGATCGTACGGTCGGACGAGAAGGTGCCGGCGTTGGCGATGTTGATCAGCGCCTTGCGCATCCAGACATCCTGGTCCCCGTAGTCGGCCAGCACGCGCTCCTTGGTCTGGATGTACTCCTCAATGTCGAGCAGGGCCATAAACCAGTCCTTGCCCTTGATGTCGTCGTGCAGACGCTGCAGACGCTCCGCGTTGCCGGTCGCCATAAAGGCGGGGTTGGTGATGAAGTCCACTAGCAGCTTGATGCCGGGCTTGCGGTAGAGCGCGCCGGCGTCATAGGTGCCGTCGGCGTAGAGCTGCTCGACCTGCTTGGACGAGGCGCCAAAGGTATAGATGTTCTCGTCGCCGACGAGCTCGGCAATCTCGACGTTGGCGCCGTCGAGCGTGCACAAGGTCAGGGCACCGTTGAGCATGAACTTCATGTTGGAGGTACCGCTCGCCTCCTTGGAGGCCAGGCTGATCTGCTCGGAGATGTCGGCGGCGGGAATCACGCGCTCGGCGGCGGTGACGTTGTAGTTCTCGATCATGACAACCTGCAGGTAGGGGGCCACATCGGGGTCGTTTGCGATCCACTGCGACAGCGTCAGGATCAGGTGGATGATGTCTTGGGCGATGGTGTAGGCAGGCGCTGCCTTGCCGCCAAAGATGATGGTGACGGGATGCTCGGGCTTGTTGCCGTTTTTGATGTCGAGATACTTCCAGATGATGTAGAGCGCGAGCATCTGCTGGCGCTTGTACTCGTGGATACGCTTGACCTGGACGTCGATGATTGCGTTGGAGGGAATGGTTACACCCTGCTCGAGCGCCATGAACTGGCGCATGATGTCCTTGGCCTCGGTCTTGGTGGCGGCCAGGCGCTCAAGAACATCCTTGTCGTCAACGAACTCGGCGAGCTTGCTCAGGTCGCCGGTGCTGCGCCAGCCGGTGCCGATCACATCGTCGAGCAGGCTGGCGAGCGCGGGGTTGGCGCCTTGGATCCAACGACGGAAGGTGATGCCGTTGGTCTTGTTGGAGAACTTCTCGGGATAGATCTCGTAGAACGGGTGAAGCTCGGTGTCCTCCAGGATCTTGGTGTGGAGTGCGGCGACGCCATTGATGGAGAAGCCAAAGTGGATGTCCATGTGGGCCATGTGGACGGTGTCGTGCTCGTCGATGATGGCGACGCGCGGGTCATCGTGCTCGGCCTTTGCGATCTCGTCGAGCTTGACGATGATGTCGGCGATGGCGGGCGAGACCTTCTGCAGGCTGGCGAGCGGCCACTTCTCGAGCGCCTCGGCAAGGATCGTGTGGTTGGTGTAGGCGACCATGGAGCGCACAATGGTAACAGCCTCGTCAAACTCGATGTCGTGCTCGGTGGTGAGCAGGCGGATGAGCTCGGGAATGACCATGGTGGGGTGCGTGTCGTTGATCTGAACCACGGCGTAGTCGGCCAGGTCGTGCAGGTTGCTGCCGCGCTCGATGGCCTCGTCGATCAGGAGCTGGGCGGCGTTGCTCACCATGAAGTACTCCTGGTAGATGCGAAGCAGGCGGCCCTGCTCGTCGGAATCGTCGGGGTAGAGGAACAAGGTGAGGTTCTTGGCGATCTCGGTCTTGTCGAAGTCGATGGAGCTGCCGGGTACCAGGCCGTCGTCGACGCTTGCCAGGTCGAACAGGCGCAGGCGGTTCTTGGTGGGCTGGCCGTAACCGGGCACATCGATGTTGACGAGCTTGGAGGTGACGGCAAAGTCGCCGAACTCAACAGTGTAGGAGCGGTCGTCATCGATCAGGATGTCCTGCTCGCCGAGCCACTCGTCGGGGACGGCCTTCTGCTGGTTGTCGACAAAGCGCTGACGGAACAGGCCGTAGTGGTAGTTGAGGCCCACACCGTCGCCGGTAAGGCCCAGCGTGGCGATGGAATCCAAGAAGCACGCGGCCAGACGGCCCAGGCCGCCGTTGCCGAGCGAAGGCTCGACCTCGAACTCCTCAATCTTATTGAGGTCGTGGCCGGCGGCGGCGAGCTGGCCCTTAACCTCGTCATAGATGCCGAGGTCGATCATATTGTTGATGAGCAGCTTGCCGATCAAAAACTCGGCAGAGATGTAGTAGAGCTTTTTCTTACCGTTGTTGAGCGGACAGGCGGCAGAGCGCTTCTGCACGAGCTTGACCAGCAGCTTATAAATACGACGGTCATCGAGCTGCTCGAGCGAGGTTCCAAAGGACTGCTCGGCAAGAGCCGCAAGATTGATACGGGGCATGTTTCCTCCTGTGGTGAGTCGACTACATGTCAGAAATTCAAAAGAAGCCCGCGCGAGGGATTGGGGCGGCCTCGCGCGGGAAAAGCGGTCGCGTCCGCACGGTGGGGTGGGGTCGGGCGCGGTGGCTCCTATTGGGGAAGCTCAATTTCGGCTTCCGACGGGATGCGGAAGTAGGTTTCGGTCCAGTCGGTGAGCTTGTGCTCGAGCTCGCGGGTGATGGCGCCATCGAGCATGCGCCAGGTCCAGTTGCCGCCCAGGGTGGCGGGAGTGTTGATGCGCGCCTCGTTGCCCAGGTTGAGCAGGTCTTGCATGGTGTAGATGCAGGTATCGCTCACGCTGGCGGCGATGGTGCGGTTGAGTGCATCGGCCATGGGCTCGCCGGCCTGCTGGTGGGTGTACAGGGCCGCCTGCTCGCGCTGACGCGGGGTGGCCGTTCCCTCAAACCAACCGCGCGCCGTCTCGTTGTCGTGCGTGCCCACATAGGCGACGGTGTTGGCAATGTAGTTGTGCGGCAGGTAGTACGAGTTGGTGCCCTCAAAGGCAAACTGCAAGATCTTCATGCCGGGGAAGCCCGAGTTGTCGCGCATGTCGATGACGCCGGGGGTGAGGAAGCCCAGGTCTTCGGCGATGATGGGCAGCGTGCCGAGCTTTTCCTCGAGCGTCTTGAAGAACTTGAGGCCGGGGCCCTGCGTCCACGAACCGTAGGACGAATCGGGTGAGGAGAACGGTACCTCCCAATAGGCCTCGAAGCCGCGGAAGTGATCCAGGCGGATGACATCGTACATGTCGAGGGCGGCGCGGATGCGGCCCTCCCACCAGGAGAAACCGTCGGCCTCCATGGCATCCCAGTCGTAGATGGGATTTCCCCAGTACTGGCCGGTGGCCGAGAACTGGTCGGGCGGCGTGCCAGCGACACTCACAGGATTACCGGCGGCGTCGATCTTAAAGAGCTCGGGCGCGGCCCACATCTCGACGGAGTCGCGCGAGACATAGATGGGCAGATCGCCGATGATGAGGATGTCGCGCTCGTTGGCATAGGCTTTGAGGCGGCTCCACTGACGATCGAAGAAGTACTGCGTCATCTGGTGGTAGAGCATGCGCGCGGGATGGGCGGCGCAGACCTTGGCAGAAGCCTCACCGCGGGTGCGGAGCTCTGCGGGCCACTCCCAAAATGCCTTGAGACCGCACTCCTCCTTGACGGTCATGAACTCGCAGTAGGGGATGAGCCAGTCTTCGTTGGTTTGGACAAAGTCGTCGAAGTCGGCCGGCTTGTCGGCGGCAAAGCGCTCGGCGGCACGGTCGAGAATCTGACGACGGCCACCAAAGATAGCGCCATAGTCGACATTGCTGGGGTCGGAGCCCAGGTACACGCCGTCGATATCGCGCTGCTCCAGATAGCCGGCCTCGATAAGCTCGGCGAAGTCGATGAAGTTGGGGTTGCCCGCACGGGCCGAGAACGACTGATACGGAGAGTCACCGTAGCTCGTTGTCGTAAGGGGGAGAATCTGCCAGTAATGTTGTTTGCACGAGGCAAGAAAATCGACGAAGTCGTAGGCATTCCAGCCAAAGCCGCCGATTCCGTATGGTCCGGGCAGAGATGAGACGGGCATGAGGACGCCGCTTGCACGCTCCATGAATGCGCTCCAACCTTCTTGTTGTGGGGTCAGCCTGCCGATGGAAGAGCAGCCCGCCCCCGGTGTTCTGATTCGATACGCCTATTGTAGAACATGTTGTTTAAACATGTACAGGCAAGATAAAAAAGTTGGAAGTATTTCGGTGAATGGTTACGCGTCATGAAAAAGCCCCGGTCTCACATCGTGAGATCGGGGCAAGAACGGTATGTAGGTTTTGCTACTCGGCGTCGGCGAAGCCGTTGGGGTTGTGGCTCTGCCAGTTCCAGCTATCGCGGCACATGTCCGCGATGTCGTATTGAGCCTTCCAGCCCATCATGCGCTCGGCCTTGGAGGCATCGCACCAGTTGGCGGCGATGTCGCCGGCGCGGCGCTCGCGGATCACGTAGGGCAGCTCCTTGCCGCAGGCCTTGGAGAAGGCGGCGACGACCTCGAGTACCGAGGTGCCGGTGCCGGTGCCCAGGTTAAAGATCTCGACGCCGGTCTTGCCGTTCATCCAGTTGAGGGCGGCCACGTGACCAGATGCCAGGTCGCACACGTGGATGTAGTCGCGAACACCGGTGCCGTCGGGGGTGGGGTAATCGTTGCCAAAGACCTGAACGGCCTCGAGCTTACCGACGGCGACCTGGGCGACGTAAGGCACCAGGTTGTTGGGGATACCCTTGGGGTCCTCGCCGATCAGGCCCGACGGATGGGCGCCGATGGGATTGAAGTAACGGAGCAGCACGACGTCCCACTCGGGGTCGGCGGTGTGGACGTCCATGAGGATCTGCTCAATCATCCACTTGGTCCAACCATAGGGGTTGGTCGCGGGCTTCTTGGGATCCTCCTCGGTAACGGGCGGATTGTCGGGATCGCCGTAGACGGTCGAGGAGCTCGAGAAGATGATGGACTTGCAGCCGTGGTTGCACATGACATCGATGAGCACCAGGGTGTTCTCGATATTGTTGTGATAGTACTCGACGGGCTTGCTCACCGACTCGCCAACGGCCTTAAAGCCGGCGAAGTGGATGACGCGGTCGATCTGATGGGTATCGAAGATCTTGTTCATCGCATCGCGGTCGAGCACGTTGGCCTCGTAGAAGGTGAGGTTCTTGGCGGCCTCGTCGCCCACGATGGTCTTGACGCGGTCGATGGCAACGGCGCTGGAGTTGGAGAGGTCATCGACGACGACAACCTGGTAGCCGCCCTCGAGCAGCTGAACGACGGTGTGCGAGCCGATAAAGCCGGCGCCGCCGGTAACGAGGACGCAGGTGTCTTTGGGGTCGAGTGCTTTGGACATGTAGTCTCCTATCGAATCAGGAACACTTCTTGAGGGGAGTATAGCGCAGCTGGGGGCGCCCAAAACACGCGGGGCAGGAAAACCAGAGGATTGATGTTAACGTACTCATAGGGTGTTATTTGCATAATCCTTACCTTTGGTGTGGGACGTATTTGCGAGCCGCTGACCATGCTTTTCCAGCCGTTCGTGGAAATAGTTGGGACAAGCGCGATGTGCGTTAATATGTTTGAGTTGAGCGACATATAAATAAGCATGTAACGGAGTACATATGTCACCAAACAACGATTCCATCTTTACGCAGGAGTTTTCGCGCCGCACTGCCCTTAAGGCTCTTTTCGGCGCCGCTTCCGCGGCTGTTCTTTTTGGCCTGCCCGCCCGCGCCCATGCGGCTGAGGCCAGCCAAGAAACCACCGATAAACTGAATGCCGCCCAGGCCCAGTTCGACGAGGTCCAGGCCCAGCTCGACAGCATCGCCAATGAGTACGCGACGCTCGCCAACAAGAATGCCCAGACCCTCAGCGATATCGAGGGCGTTCAGGGCCAGATTGACGAGACGCAGGCTCAGATCGACACCAAGAAGTCGGAGCTCAAGAAGAAGCGTAACGACCTTTCCGATCGCGTGGCGGCAAGCTACAAGTCGGGCGGCACCAATATCCTGTCGCTGCTACTGGCTTCGGGCTCGTTTGAGGAGCTCGTCGCCAACGCGCATTACGTCGAGAAGATCAACAAGAGCGACCGCGACGCCATCGAGGAAATTCAGACCATCCAAAAGGAGCTCGACACGCAAAAGTCCGAGCTCGAGTCGCAGAAGGCCGACCTGGAGAAGCTCAAGGACCAGCAGACGGCCCAGATGCAGGACATGCAGGCCAAGCAGCAGGAGGTCCAGACGGTTCTGAACGGCCTCTCCGACGATGTCAAGGAACTCATGGCCCAGCGTGATTCCGAGATTCTCGCTGCCGCCCAGGCAGAGGAGGCTGCCAGGAAGGCTGCCGCTGCCGCGGCTGCCGCAAACAAGAACAATTCCTCTTCGGGCGGCTCGAGTTCGGGTGGCGGCTCGTATGCCGGCGGCACCCCACAGCAGAATGCCGGTTCGGGCAAGCAGCAGGCTGTCGTCAACGCATGCTACTCCACGCCTTCGCCTGGCCTGAACTGGTGCGCCGCTTGGGTTACCAATGTGTTCCGCAACGCCGGCGTGGGCTACTTTGGCGGCAACGCGTGCGACATGTTTAACGCCTGGTGCTACAGCTCCGATCGTTCGGCGCTGCAGGTGGGCATGATCGTGGCCGACTCGTCGCACAGTGGTACCGGCGCGCCTGGTCTGCTCTACGGTCATGTGGGCATCTATGTTGGCGGCGGCATCGTTATGAGTAACGAGGGCTCCATTACGTCTAAATCACTTGATGCGTTTATTCGGTTCTACGGCACTGGCTCTGGCGTGCGCTGGGGCTGGCTCGGCGGTATTGCGCTGTCGTAATGCAAGTTGGGCCGCGTGCCCGCCCGCAATATATTTGATTGCCTGCTCGGGCAGTCCTGCGCAAGAAGAAGGCCACATTAAGTGGCCTTCTTTGCGTGCGGAACTCGCGATCAATCAAATATATTGCGGGCGGGCACGCGGCCCTTTTGGGTCCAACGCGCTACATACCGGACTGGTTGTCTGAATATAAGAAAGTGACGGCCCCTTGGACTAAATACTTAATTTTACTTTACGCTGCGCTTTTTGTTTCTGCCGTAAACGGTTGTAACGATTGCTGTGCCGCCGCTGACGAACAACAGGGCGATCCACAAAGCAAAGCTGTTTGCATCGCCAGCCTGCGGAAGCTTATCGGTTGTTCCCGGTTTGGTGCCGGCAGGTTTTTTCTCTTTGGTGCTGGCGGGTTTTTTCTCAAGAGCAGCAATCGCATCTTCGATAGCCTTTGCCATTGCATCAACTTCGCTCTGTTCAGTGATGTTCTTGTCACGGACAACAGCCTTGACAGCAGATTCCACACCGGAGAAATCCTTGTAGTCATTCTTGTTCAGGGCATTTGCTTTGGCAATGGCTGCATCGACTTTGGTGTAGTCGGCAGGCAAATAAGTCATTGCGATAGTATGCGAATGAGTTGCTGTATCAGCCGTAATCGTAATATTGGAATTGGAAACCTCGCAATTATCTGCGCTGATTTCGACTTGATAAGTACCTGCCTCTAAATTGACGGGGTTTGTTACTACCTGACCGTTCACTTTGATGATTACATTTGTCAGTTCAGCAGGTGTTACAACAAAAGAAACTGCATATTTCGGTGCCGGCAGAATAGGCGTGCCATTTGGGTTAAATCGATAATTACCGCCAGCAGCAGTGATTTCATTAAAGAAATCTTCCGTTTTCATGGAGTCAAGGGTCTTTTCTGTTCCAGCATTCTGGTACTTAAAGCAAGCCGGGACATTTCCGGTTTCCACGAAATAATTGTTTTCAAAAGCAGGTGTATCAGAAGAAACACCGCCTGCAATGCCACCCAAACGCTTATAAGGCGTAGTGGCAGAATATTGAGTAAAATCCACTTCACCAGCGAAATAACAATGTGTGATTTCTGTACCTGCACCAACTGTCCCTGCGATGCCGCCGAAATCTGTGGTTCCGTTGCCAAGAGGAATCATTTTCCCTGTGGAATAACAATTGATAATTTTTGAGTTGTTATACAACTGCCCAACGATTCCGCCGGTACAGGGTGCCCAAGAGGTCATCTCGCCTGTATTAGCACAATACTGTACGGTACTGTTGTCAGCAACACCTACGATACCGCCCATCTGGAAAGAGCTGACATCCTTCGTTATTGAAAAATTCCCCTTGTTTTGGCAGTACTCAATCGTGCTATTTATTGCATATCCGCACATAGCCGCAGTACCGTTAATATATTTGTCTGTATCCGTGAACGACACATCTGAAACGCAGTCAGAAATTTTGCTGTCTGCTGCAACACCCGCTACCGTTCCAAAATAGACATACCCCGAATTAGATACATCCAGCTTGCCTTGAATTGTCAACCCGGAAATTTCAGCGCCATAAACCTCACTGAATAATCCGAAAGACGGATACTCTGTCTTTCCATAGTTTTCGGAAAAATCTAAATTGGAAATCGTATGCCCGTTTCCATAAAATTTGCCGCTGAAGTAATGCAACAGAGTTCCGTCAGTAGCAAATACGCTACCAATTGGTGTCCACGCAATACCTGTTAAATCCAAATCTGCATCAAGAGATACAACCGCATCTGTCTTATCGTCGTATTCGCCATTGTCCACAGCTTTTGCAAATTGCAAAAGCTCATCTACTGTTGTGATTGATGTTTTGCTGCTTTGCGCGTTCTCTTCTGCAGAGGCTGTCATCGGAACAAGTGTCATCGCGAGGCACAACGCAAGCAGAACGCCTAGAAGCTTTTTCTTCATCTTCATTCCTCCCAAATAATGCTATCCGCTACTTACTTCCTCCGACAGCGGACACGCCGGAGAAGATAGAAGGTTTAACCGGAAAAGAAAGATTTGACGGTCGCGGTTAGAACTTCAATATCAAGCCACCATCCTTCCGGTAAACGCAAAAAGCCGAAGCCAGGGCATACTGCGCCCTGTCTCCGGCAACTGGATCGTTGTTAATTGTATGAAATAAGACTTGAAACGCTGAAAAAGCGGCGCTAAGCTCCTGCCGAGCCGAGCCGAG